>CACAGI010000001.1 GCA_902532015.1 uncultured SAR86 cluster bacterium
CATTCCTTCCATTTTTTTCTCCTTACTATATTAAATATTAAAATTTAGTGTGTTTCGTGTGCCTGGTTTAAAAACACAACCGTTAAAATCATAAATACATACGCCTGTAATGCTATTATTAAAACATGAAAAATTGCCCAGGCAAGATTCAATAATATTCCAAAAACCCCTAGCGTGAGCCCGTAAAGGCTATCAAAAAAAGCCCCAAAGAAAAGGGCTATTAAGATAAAAATCATCTCTCCTGCAAACAAATTCCCATACAACCTTAACCCAAGGGCTATTTGTTTGGCATAGAATCCAGGTATTTCGATAAGCATATTTAGTGGCATGGCCCACTTTCCAAGAGGCTGAAGTGTTAACTCTCCCAGAAAGCCTCCCAAGCCCTTTTTCTTTATGCTGTAATAATGAATCAATATAACAATACCTAAGGCCATGCCCATTGGGGCATTTACGTCTGCTATGGGCAAGACTTTAAAATAATGAATTGGGCCGTAAACCGTAGAAGACTGAAATCCATTGGCTATCCAAGGAATAAGGTCTACAGGCAAAAGGTCCATTAAATTCATTAAGAATACCCAACAAACAATTGTGAAAGACAGTGGACCAACAAGCCTATTGCTTTTGTCTTGGAAGTTGTCGTTCACCACCCCCCTCACAAAATCAAAAAGATACTCAACTGCGTTTTGTACTTTCGATGGCTTATCTACGGAAGCGTTTTTAGCCACCCTCCAGAAGAAAAAGCAAAACAAGCTGCCCAACAAAAGAGACATGCCCATGGTGTCTACGTGAATTGCGTTGAAGCCCATATTTTCCGCTTCACAGGTATAAGGTTTTGAAGGCTTATTATCTGTGTGCACTTCCCCAATGTTTATGTGGTTGTCTGCGAACCTCCATTTTCCATCAGAACATTCTCCAAATTTTAAATTTTGAAGGTGGTGTTGTATGTAGTCTGTTGAGTTAAGTTCTTTGCTTGCCATTTATTTTCGGGCGTGATTATAAAGATCAGAGTCTTAGTCTCCAAGCATTAATCTAATTTTTTTGAAAGAAAATTTTTTTTTAGTATTAGATTTGTAAATAATTGCGTTGAATTCTATTGGTTGCTGCTGGTGATGTCCTGTGGCTATCGCCAAGCCTCTTTTTTCGAGTTTATATACGCCTCCTCCTTGAGATTTTATTTCTTTAGTTTTTCTATAATTCCGTCTAGAGCATCTAAGTTTTTAAAATGTATTGCGAGCTTTCCCCTTCCCTTTGAGTTGTGCTTAATGTCAACCGCAGAGCCCAGGATTTCGGACAAGTCCTTTTCCAGCCTCGCAGTATTTGGGTCCTTTTTTTGCTGTTTCTTGAAGGAAGAGGTGCTGCTCTTGAGGCTGGCAACCAAGGCCTCTGTTTGCCTTACTGAAAGTGATTTTTTAATCACCTCTTTAGCAATATCGAGCTGTCTTGGTTTATCACACGAAAGGAGCGCTCGTGCATGTCCCATCTCAATTTTTCCCTCTTCCAATAAAGCCTGCGCCTCTTGTGCAAGGTTTAAGAGCCGAAGGAGGTTGGTTACTGTAGACCTAGACTTTCCAACCGCCCTGCCGAGGGCGTCTTGTGAAAGATTAAATTCTTGTTGAAGCCTTTGCAGGCCCCTGGCTTGGTCAAGCGAGTTAAGGTCTTCTCTTTGTAGGTTTTCTATAAGTGCTATTTTGGCTGTCTCATCATTGTTTAGGTCTCTTATTATTGCTGGAACCTGGGAAAGTCCAGCCATTTGTGCAGCCCTCCAGCGCCTTTCGCCCACAACAATTTCGAACCTGCCAGAGGCTTGCCTTCGTACAACTAGAGGCTGTAAAACTCCCTGCTCTTTAATGCTTTGTGCGAGCTCTTCAAGGGTGCTTTTATACATTTTTTTTCTTGGCTGGTATTGGCCAGGAGAGAGGTCTTCTATGGCTATATCGTTCACACCTTGGGGTTTTGGTTTGGGCCTATCTCCCAGTAAAGAGTCTAGCCCTGTGCCCAGGCTTGGCTTGTCTTTACTCATTAGCTGCACCTGTATATCGATCTTCCATTTTTCCTATCAATTCTCCTGCTAGCGCAAGATAAGCTAGTGATCCTTTTGCATTGGGCTCGTATGATAGTGCAGATTTTCCAAAGCTTGGGGCTTCGGCTAGTTTTATGTTTCTTGGTATGACGGTAGCGTAAAGTTGTTCGCTAAAATGCTTCTCTAGCTCTTCTGTTACCTGTCGCCCTAGTTTGTTTCTGGGATCAAACATGGTTCTTACCACGGCACTTAGTTTTAGGTTGTGGCCTGTTGTCTGGTTTAGTTGGTCCACTGTTTCTAATAGCCCCGCAAGGCCCTCTAAAGCGAAATATTCACATTGCATTGGAACAAGAAGGTTGTTTGCCGCCCTCAAACCATTAAGAGTTAAGAGGTTTAAGGATGGAGGACAGTCTATCAATATGTAATCATAAGAGCTTCTTTTGTCTGACAGAAAGTTCATTAAGGCCCTTTCCTGGTCTCCGCCACTTCTGAGGTGTGACTCAGCAGCCACAAGGGAGGGGCCTGACGGGATAACGTCATAGCCCATGTCTTCGGCAGAAAATATTGCGGTCCCACTTGACCCCATAAGCACAGAAATAGATCCATTTTCTTCGTTAGTCTTTTGTAACCCAGAGCCTGTTGTCGCGTTTGCTTGTGGGTCTAAGTCAACCAAAAGAACCTTCCGATTCATCGCCGAAAGAGAGGCGGCCAAGTTGACTGCTGTCGTGGTCTTTCCTACACCTCCTTTTTGGTTTGCGATCACTAATGTTTTAACCATCTTTCTCTATTGTAACCAAGATGCGGTCCTTGTCTTTTTCTTTTGAAGGAATTTTGTATATTTTTTTTATTACATAGCCTTCGGGAAGGGGTTCGTTTTGTAGCTGAAGCTCTGTTTTCATTAGCTTAAGCTGTATCCCGGGCCTGTCTAAAAGGTTTTTGGTCAAGCCAACGACGTGTCCTACCGTGCCTACCGCCCTGGCAATTATTTCAAACTTAACTGGAAGTTGGTCAGGGTGCAGGTCTTCAATCCTTGAGTTAATAACAGTTACATTCTTAAGGTCCATTTTATTTGTTGCGTTTAACAAAAAGGAGGATTTTTTTGAATTACTCTCTATTAAAAAGACTCTTTTGTTTGGTCCATTTATTGCTATGGGTACTCCTGGCAGGCCGCCGCCGCTTCCAAGGTCCAAAAGGGTGTCTGATGTGTTATCAAATATAGAAAGAGAATCTTCTATGTGCTCTTGTAGATTGTTTTCCTGGCTTTTTGAGACGAGGTTGTGCGTCTTGTTCCAAGACCGTAAAAGATGTATGTATTGGTTAATTTTCTTGCTTTTCTTCAACCCGCTTTCCGCTTTCTTTCTTTCTTTAAGTAAACCATTAAAAGAGAGACTGCTGCTGGGGTCACCCCCGGCAGTCTTGAAGCCCTTGCCAGGCTTTGTGGTCTTGCCTCTGTAAGTTTTTGCTTAACTTCATTAGAAAGTCCAACCACGTTTTCGTAAATAACCGTATCTGGAATTATTGTGTTCTCGTTTTTTTGAAGCCTTTCTATGTCCACCCTTTGTCTTTCTATATACCCAGCATATTTTATTGAGGCCTCTATCTCGTCAATAGCACTCCTGTGTATGCCGTGGAGCTGGCCCGGAAGATCTGTATAAGAAACCTTGGGTCGTTTCAGGATTTCTTTGAGCGATTTGGGGCTGTTTATCTTTTCTCCTGTCTCCTTTTCTAGCAATTCAGCTTCTTTGGTTTCAGGTATTATTTTTTGCCTTGATAGCCTTAAAAGCTCCTGTTGGGCAGTCTCTCTTTTTTCTTCGTATGCTTGCCACAGCCTGTCTCCAACAAGGCCTAGCTGTTTACCCTTTTTTGTAAGCCTCATGTCTGCGTTGTCCTCTCTCATTATAAGCCTGTACTCGGCCCTGCTGGTAAACATTCTGTACGGCTCCTTCGTGCCAAGGCTTACCAGGTCGTCAATGAGGACCCCCATGTAGGCCTCGTGCCTTCCCAGTGTTAGGGGCTCTTTTTTCTCTAAGGACAGGGTTGCGTTAATTCCTGCGATAAGCCCTTGTGCTGCCGCCTCTTCATAGCCGGTTGTCCCGTTTATTTGCCCTGCGAAATAAAGTCCTTCGATACATCTGGTTTCAAGGCTATGGTAAAGCCCTGTTGGGTTAAAATAATCGTATTCTATTGCGTATCCCGGTCTAACTATTTCCGCTTCTTCAAAACCCTTTATAGATCTAACCATTTCCTCTTGTGCGGCGTGAGGAAGGCTGGTTGATATACCGTTTGGGTAGATTAGTTCTGAGGTTATACCTTCTGGTTCGGCAAAAATTTGATGGGAGTCTCTTTCTGAAAATCTTATTACTTTATCTTCAATCGACGGACAATACCTTGGGCCTACGCCCTCAATGATTCCTGTATACATAGGTGATTCTGTAAGAGAATCTCTTATTATTTGGTGGGTCGTTTTATTTGTTCTGGTCATAAAACATTCAATTTGCGGGGGTCTGGTTGTGTTGCTGGAAATATAAGATAGAAGGGGGGTGGGTAAGTCTCCTGGTTGTGGAGATAGTTGAGACCAGTCAATAGAATTTTTAAGAAGCCTTGGGGGGGTTCCTGTTTTCAGTCTTCCCACTGAAAGAGGAAGTTCTCTTAGTTTTTTGGCAAGTCTTATGCTTGGGGGGTCTCCAACCCTACCCCCTGGTTTTTGCTTTAAACCTGTGTGCATAATTCCCCCTAAAAAAGTGCCGGTTGTGAGAATTAACTTTTCTCCATAAAGCTGCTGCCCTTGATCTATTACAATAGAGCAAATTTTCCTGTTTTTGATAACTATATCTTCAACAGAAGCTTCCACTATGGTTAGGTTTGGTTGATCGTTTAGAAATTTCTGAATAGCTTTCCTGTAAAGATCTCTGTCTGTCTGCACCCTTGTTGCCCTTACTGCCTGGCCTTTGGTTGAGTTAAGAACTCGGTAGTGTATACCAGCCTCATCGGCTGCCCTGGCCATAAGTCCCCCAAGAGCATCGACCTCTTTAGCTAAATGGCTTTTTCCTATACCTCCAATTGCAGGGTTACATGACATCTCACCTATCTTTTCAATGCTGTGGGTTACAAGACAAGTCTGGGCTCCCATCCTTGCCGCGGCAGATGCTGCCTCAACTCCCGCATGTCCACCACCAACTACTATTATTTGGTACTTATCCACAATTTAAAAAATATTTTTAATTTATTACTTAATTCAAATCAATATTATAACTTGTTGTTATTGAGTAAAGTTTTTTGGTGTAAAACTAAAGTTTTCTAAACAAACAAAAGGCGAAGACGGAAGGATAACAACCCAAGTTTGTTAAACACATCCTGTTAAAGCCCTTGAACCAATTGTGAATAAAAAATAAGACTAACAAAACGCGCACTTTAAATAACAATATATAAACAGTTATTTGCCTATACAAAATTCAGAAAAAATTTCTCCCAACAAATCGTCTGAAGAGACCGGTCTTGTAATTTTTCCAAGACATTTTTGAGCCGCAAGAAGATTTTCAGCCACAAGCTCTAAGCCCTCCTCGCCGTCTAAGGCAGACAAGGAGGACGACAGGCAGTCCACACAGTCCTGCAAGCAAGTTACATGCCTCCTTCTAGAGAGGAGAACGGTCTCTTCGCCCACTCCAAGCTTAAACAAGACCAAATCAACCAAACGATCCAGCCCAAGCCCCTTTTCAGACGATACAAAAACTTTAGATAAAGAGTCTTCAGGAAAGCAGTCCAACAGATCGCATTTATTAAAGACGGTGACGGTTTCTTTTTCAAAGACATCTAGTTTCTCTTCTTTTGTAACATCAAAAACCTGTAAAACAAGGTTTGCTCCCTGGACTGCATCTAAAGCCCTTTTTATTCCTTCTTTTTCAATTTCATTATCTGGTTTTTTTCTCAACCCAGCTGTGTCTACAAACTCAACAACAACACCCCCAAGGTTAAGGTTTACACTAATGGAGTCTCTTGTGGTGCCCGCCTCGTCTGAAGTTATTGCTAAATCCTTTTTGGCCAAGGCATTTAGTAGGGTTGATTTTCCGGCATTGGGCGGCCCAACAATAACAACACTAAAGCCCTCTCTGACCAACACACCTCTTTTGGCAGAAGCAAGCGTTTCTTCAATAAAGTCAAGCTGCTTTTTAATTTCTGAACGAGTTTGAGCCAGCTCAGCCAACTCAACCTCCTCATCTGGAAAGTCTATAGAGGCCTCAACATAAACCCTGCTTTTCACTAGCGAATCTATGCATGAGTTTATGTCAGAAGAAAACTGACCCGATAGCGAGTTGTGGGCGGCCAGAGCCGCCTCTTCGGTTTGTGCTGAGATCAAATCAGCAACACTTTCAGCTTGTGCTAAATCTATCTTATTATTTAAGTAGGCTCTTTTTGTAAACTCACCTGGTCCAGCTATCTCGGCTCCGCAAGTCACGCCCTCTTCAACAATCAGGTCTACTATCTTGGGGTTTCCGTGAGAATGAATCTCAACTACATCTTCGCCTGTATAAGAATTTGGAGATTTAAAAAAAACCACTAAGCCTGTGTCTATAACGTTGCCGTCCTTTCTTTTGATTTTACAGTGTTTAAGTTTCCAGGGTTTTTCTAAGCGCCCACACAGCGCCTCTCCCACCTTAACTGCCAAAGGACCAGAAAGACGAATAACAGATATGCCGCCCCTACCAGGAGCCGACGCAGGTGCAATTATTGTAGAAGTCACAACCCAATTAATTAATTAGCTATAGAGGTTCTCGAATACCACCACTGTTGTATTATTTGAATGAGCATATTCATAAGCCAATACAGAACAAGGCCGGCAGGAAACCAGGCAAAAAGAACTGCAAACATAACCGGCATAAACTTCAACATATTAGCTTGCATGGGGTCTGAGCTTGGCGGGGTGGGAGTCATTTTTTGAGACAAATACATTCCAAGACCATTTAATATGGGCAATATAAAGTAGGGGTCCATGGCCGAAAGGTCATCAAGCCAAAGAAAACTAGAGTGCCTCAACTGAACGGTTTCGAGCAAGACCCAATAAAAAGCCAAGAAAAAAGGCATCTGAAGGAACATGGGCAAGCAACTTCCCAGCGGGTTGACCCCCTCTTTTCTATATAGCTCCATCATTTCTTGGCTTAACTTTTGCTTATCATCACCATATCTTTCCTGAAGGGCCAGCATTTTTGGTTGTATAACTCTCATTTTTCCCATTGAGGTGTAAGACTTTGCTGAAAGGGGCCAGGTTAAAAGCTTAACAATAACCGTTAAGAAGATAATAGCCATTCCCCAACTATTAAATAGGTCGTCCCCCTTCTCCAAAACCCAATACATTGGCTTACCCAACCAAAACAAGAAACCATAATCAACAGTTAAATCCAGGTTTTCCTGCACTTTGGAGAGGTCGCTGGGGTACTTAGGACCAACATAAAGTGTGTTGGTTGACTGAACGCTTTCCCCGGGAGCAAGAACTGAGTTTTGGGCCGTATAACCTATTATGTACCTGTTAGACGCCCCTCCCCATTGTCCTTGATATTTGTAAGTTCCTGTTTGGTCGGGCACCCAGGCCGTTAAAAAATAGTGTTGTATTAGGGCAACCCAACCACCAGGCGAGGTTTTTCTGAAGGGCTCATCATTTATGTCCCCAAAATCATATTTTTCATACACATCTTCTGATGTTGAGAAAACAGGCCCCAGATAAGCAAACCTTTCAGGGCTCATGAAGCCTCCCTTTGCTTCGTTTACACTGTTTCTTTCTATTACAACATAAGGTGTAAGACTTACTTCAGAACCAAGAGCCGAAGTTATAGAGTCTTCAACAACGACAGAATAGCCGCTTTCCTGGAAAGTCATTTTTCTTTTGTGATATAGATTGTCGTTTTCGCCGGTTAAAACAAATACCAAAGAACCGTCGGTGCCATTTTTGCTGCTTAGGTTAGAAAAGTTGGGTTGTAAATAGCCCTGACTCATTGAATAAAAACCACTATTTCCTAAGTATAGATTTCCTCCAACCTCACCAAACAACTTCAAAGTGCTTTCACCACCCAAAGACTCTTTAAATGTCTTTAATTGGGAGCCCACAATTCGACCACTTAAGGCATCCACATACAAAGATAGATCTTTATTTCCTGTTTCGTAAGAGGGCCCGGCGACTGTGTTTTTTTCTACCTGAACAACAGGACTATCCATGGGCGAAAGAGTACTGGTAAGTGAGTCATCACTTTCAATTATAAGTTGATCTTTTTGGGTTACTTTTTCTTCTTCACCTAAATTGACAGGCTCATTTGGCCACTGCAGAAGCAGATAATATAGAGTTATGGCTATGGCTGTTATTAGTGCTGTTTTTGTAAAATCCATTTTATTTATTTTTGGGTAAGGGGTCTGATCCGCTCGGCCCCCATGGGTTGCATTTTAAGATCCTTTTTGTTGCCAAATAGCCTCCCTTTAATATGCCGTAAGTTTCGATTGCCTGAAAGGCATATTCAGAACATGTAGGCTGGAATCTGCACATCGGGCCCAACATCGGACTAAGGAATTTTTGATAAACTTTAATTAATTTTAAAATTAAAAACTTCATAGCATTACTGTTTAAATTTGCTCCAAAGATAGTCTAAATCTTTACTTATGCCTTTGTCTTTTATAGGTAGCTTCTTTTTAACAAACACAACATAATCCTTTTTTTGTAATTCTAAAACCTTAGAACTAAAACTACCTTTAATTTTTCTTTTTATTTTATTCCTTGTAACGGCCAATCGTATATCCTTTTTTCTAATAGCAACACCTAGTCTAGAGTGTTCCAAAGAGTTTTCTTTAGACAATATAAGAAAATTGTCAGTTGAGTATTTTTTGTCTGGAGAAGAAAAGATTTCAGAAAAACCTTCTTTAGAGGGAATGGAGCGCTTTAACCCCATCTCAACTATACCGTCAAGGAGGCCCTTCCCTTCCTTCTTCTGTTATTCAGAACCTTTCTGCCGCCCAGAGTTACTCTCCTGGCCCTAAAGCCGTGGGTTCTGGCTCGTTTTATTTTGCTTGGTTGGTAGGTTCTTTTCATAACTTATCTCTATAGAACAACAAGGATGCGCATAATAGAGTTTTTAATAAGAATTAACAAGCAAAACATTGCAACAATATATCAACAAGTTATCCACAGAAAAAATCTGTGGTTATACTGTGGATAAGTGTGTTAATTTATATATAATCAGTCTGATGACAGAACTACATTTTTGGGGAGAGTGCAAAAAAACTCTAGAAAAGGATCTAACGGTTGAAGAGTATTCTACCTGGATAGCGCCACTAATGCTAGAGGAAAATAATGGCACAAACCCCCTGTCTTACAGTGTTTTAGCGCCTAACAAGTTTATATCTGATTGGGTTGAGGACAACTATGGAACAACCATTAAAGAGAGACTGTCTGCAATAACAAGCAATAGAGAACTTAATTTACAGTTTGAAATTTATGCAGATAAGGCTTACGAGAATGTTAAAGAAAAAAGCCTTCCTGCCAATGAGCCCAGTCAAAACTCAACCAAGACAAAAAAAACTAATCTAATCCAAGAATTCACATTTGACACATTTGTAGAAGGAAAATCAAATCATATCGCGTTGGCCGCCTCTAGACAGATAGGAGGAGGATTAAAAAACTCCTATAACCCTCTTTTTATATATGGGGGAGTTGGGTTAGGTAAAACACACCTTATGCATGCGGTTGGTAACGAACTGTTATCAAAAGATCCAAGAAAAAAAATAGCCTATGTTCATTCAGAGAAGTTTGTGAGTGATATGGTGAAATCACTGCAATTAGGAGCAATTAGTGAATTTAAACAATATTATAGATCCTTAGACGCGCTGCTTATTGATGACATTCAGTTTTTTGCAAAAAAAGAACAATCACAAGAAGAGCTTTTCCATACGTTCAACTCGCTATTAGAAAAGGGGAGTCAAATGATATTAACTTGCGACAGGTATCCAAAAGAAATAGACGGATTGGAAGATCGATTAAAATCAAGATTAGGTTGGGGCTTGCCAGTGGTAATAGAGCCACCTGAGTTAGAAACAAGGGTGGCAATTCTTTTAAGCAAAGCCCAATCATTAAATCATGCACTAGATGAAGAATCCGCCTTTTTCATTGCACAAAAGGTAAGATCTAATGTTAGGGAGCTTGAAGGAGCACTTAAAAGGGTCGTAGCTAATTCTAATTTTACAGGTAGAGAGATAACAGTTGACCTTATAAAAGACTCTCTTAAGGACCTTTTAGCTATTCAGGCCAGACAGGTAAGTGTAGACAATATTCAAAAAACAACAGCAGAGTATTACAACATAAAATTAAGCGATTTATTGTCTAAGAGAAGAAGTAGGTCTGTGGCCAGGCCAAGACAAATGGCCATGTTCTTAGCTAAGGAGTTAACAAATTATAGTCTACCAGAAATTGGGGAATCATTTGGGGGCAGAGATCACACAACCGTTATACATGCTTGTAAAAAAATACAGGAACTTAGGAATTTTAATTTAGATATAGAGGAAGATTATAGAAAACTTCTTAGGGTTTTAACTATATAATTAACACAATGAAATTCACGGCTGAAAAATCACAAATTGTTGATTCATTACAAAATGCTGCAGCGGTTGCTGAACGCAGGCAAACAATCCCTATATTAGCAAATCTAAGGCTAAAGGTAATTTCTGGCAAGCTTGAGGTCGCAGCAACGGATTTAGAAATACAAGTAAAGGCTTATTGCGAATTATTAAGCGTCGAGGAGGAGGGCGAAACAACGGTTTCAGCTAGAAAAATGTCTGAGCTCTGTAGGTCTTTACCTGATTCTGAAAATGTTAATTTTGAGCTAAAGGATGGAAAATTAACGGTTAGTTCTAAAAACTTTCATGGAGATTTTGCCACAATCTCAGCCGATGATTTTCCTGAATTAGAGGTAAATGAAGACCAAACCAACACTACAGTAATGTCTGGTGCGTTAAAAAGGATTCTTACAAAAACATCTTTTTCAATGGCCTCCCAAGACGTTCGCTATTATCTAAATGGACTTCTTTTAGAGCATTCCTCTGGTGAATTAAAAGGGGTGGCTACAGATGGGCATAGACTGGCTCTTTCTGTTTCAGAAACCAAAGGAGGAGGTCCAGAAATGAGGAATATCCTTCCAAGAAAAGCTGCTTTAGAGCTTGCTAAACTCCTTTCTCCTGATGAAACGCCCATAGAAATGCTTGTTGGTCCCACATATATAGGCATAAAAACAGATAATTTAAATTTCGCTTCTAAGCTAATAGATGGTAAGTATCCTGATTATGAAAAAGTATTTCCTTCTGGAGAACCACTACCAATGGTGGTTGGTAAAGAAACTCTTCAGTCTGCTCTTTCACGAGCCTCTGTGCTGTCTAATGAAAAATACAGAGGAGTCAGGTTTGAACTATCAAAAGGAGCACTAAAACTTACTGCGAACAACCCGGAACAGGAATCAGCAGAAGAAGTTTTGGAGGTAGATTACAATGGATCAGATCTAGAGGTAGGTTTTAATATTGGTTATCTAATCGACGTGCTTAGTTCTCTTGAAGAAGAAAGCGTAATGTTTGAATTTTATGGAGAAGATTCTAGTTGTGTAATAAAAGAACCTAGCTCTGAGAATGAGGTATACGTCATCATGCCAATGAGGCTTTAATGCCAATAAGCAGGGTCTATCTTGAAAATTTTAGACTTTTTAAGAAAAAAGATTTAACTTTTTCTGAACAAAAAAACTTTATACAGGGCCTCAATGGCTCAGGAAAAACTTCAATCCTAGAATCCATTGAAATGCTTTATAGTGGAAAGTCCTTTAGAACGTCTAAAAGCAAGGAATGCATAAACCACAAGTCTAGCTCATTTCAAATTTCTTTAAAAAGCTCGTATCTAGAAAATAAATCAGTTATGAGAGGTTCTAATAAAATTAATGGTAGATTAAGTTTTTCTAGAAAACTTAATGAAAGAAGATCAAAGAAAGAGGCTATTTTCTTTCTTCAAACAGTTCTTGCCAAAAACCTTAGAATGATAGAAGGGGAGCCAGAGTTAAGAAGAGACCATATAAATAACTTAATGTTTCACGTGAAACCCGACTCTTATAAAAAATACCTTGATTACAATAAAACTCTTAAACAAAGAAATAGTTCTCTAAAACAAAAGTTAAACAGGTCTGAAATTTTAGTCTGGACAAAGCAGCTCGCAGCTTTGGGTGTAAGCTTAAGTAAAGATCAGCACGACTTCTTTAACAAGTTTAGAGATATGTATATTCAAAGCTTGAAATTATTCGCAAATGATAAAAAACTAAAATTTTTGGACAATGCTGATGTTAGGCTTGTTAAGGGCTGGGAGCGTTCTAGATCTTTGCTTGATTGTTTGCAAGAATCTATCGAAAAAGACCTAGCCTTAGGTTATACAACTCAGGGGCCCCACAGAATGGATTGTTCGTATTATGTAAACGGAAAAAAGGCTTCCTCAATTTTATCTAGAGGTCAGCTCAAGATATTGATTTTATTAATATTTTTATTAAATCATGATCTTATAAACTCTTTTCTTGATAGTGATACAGTTTTGCTTATAGATGACCTTGGCTCAGAGTTAGATTTACAGAATTTAGAACTTGCTCTCAATGAAATCTCTAAGGCTCCAAACCAAATAATCTTAACGGGGGTACAGGGAGAAGATTTAGAAAAACTGGTATCAAATTTTAGTAATTTTAAAAGGATAAATTTATAAATTTATATTAAAATACGTAAATGCCAGCAAAGAAAAAAGCAGCAAAAACAAAAAGCCCCAAAGCCCCAAAGAAACAACCAAAACAATCAGCAAAAAAAGCTTCCGCTAAATCTACAAATACCGCTACTAAAAAGAAAAAAGAAGATTCGTACGATTCTTCCAGCATAACGGTATTAAAGGGTCTTGAAGCCGTCAAAAAAAGGCCAGGGATGTATATTGGAGATACAGACGATGGCACAGGCCTCCACCATATGGTCTATGAAGTGGTTGATAATTCAATAGATGAAGCTTTGGCTGGCCATTGTGACGAAATAACTGTAAAAATTCTTTCAGATGATAGTGTTGTGGTTACTGATAACGGTAGAGGAATTCCCACGGATAAGCACGAAGAGGGAGTTTCTGCTGCAGAAGTAATTATGACCAAGTTACATGCAGGAGGAAAGTTTGACGACAATTCATATAAAGTTTCAGGAGGCTTGCATGGTGTTGGAGTTTCTGTTGTTAATGCTCTTTCTGAAGAATTAAAACTGACTATCCATAGGGGCGGCAAAACGCATGAACAGACCTATGCGGATGGAAAGCCAACAAGCAAGCTTAAAGTTACTGGCAAGACGGAGAAAACAGGCACAGAGGTTATGTTCGTTCCTTCCGTTACAACTTTTTCGAATATACTTTTTGATTACGAAGTCTTGGAGGCAAGACTTAGAGAGTTGTCGTTTTTAAACTCAGGTTTAAAAATAATTCTTGAAGACGAAAGAACGTCTAAGAAAAAAGAATTTATTCACAAAGGCGGATTAGCGGAATTTGTTGCATTTTTAAATAAAAAAAGAACCACCGTAAATTCAATTTTTCATTTTGTACAAGAATCCAAGGATGGAATTACTATTGAAGTTTCTTTGCAATGGAACGATGGCTATCAAGAAAACATACAATGCTATACAAATAATATAAAACAAAGAGACGGAGGCACTCACCTTGTAGGGTTTAGAACAGCGTTAACACGAACTTTGAATAACTATATGGATAGGGAGGGGATGAATAATAAGGAAAAGGTGTCCACATCAGGAGACGATGCGAGAGAAGGTTTGGTGGCTATTGTTTCTGTAAAAGTTCCAGATCCTAAATTTTCTTCACAAACAAAAGATAAGTTAGTCTCTTCAGAAGTCAGACCGGTTGTTGAGCAAGAAGTTTATAAAGCACTATCAGAGTTCTTATTAGAAAACCCAGCAGAAGCTAAATTAATAGCTACTAAAATTATTGAAGCCGCACGCGCCAGAGAGGCCGCCAGAAAGGCTAGAGAGCTAACGAGAAGAAAAGGTGCTTTTGAAGGAGGAGGGCTTCCAGGTAAGCTCTCTGATTGCCAGGAGAAAGATCCAGCTAAAAGTGAAATTTATTTAGTAGAGGGAGAGTCAGCTGGAGGATCTGCCAAACAAGGAAGGGATAGACATTTTCAGGCTATCCTTCCTCTAAAAGGCAAGATACTAAACGTTGAAAAGGCTCGATTAGATAAAGTACTTTCTTCTGAAGAAATAATTATTTTAATTACAGCTTTGGGTTGTGGAATAAAGGGCGAAGATTGGCAAGAGGAAAAGCTTAGGTATCACAGAATAATAATAATGACTGATGCTGATGTTGATGGCTCACATATTAGAACGTTATTGCTAACACTGTTCTATAGACAAATGCCGGAACTTATAGAGAAAGGATATATTTATATAGCTCAACCGCCATTATATAAACTAAAGAAAGGAAAGCAGGAGACTTATGTAAAAGATGATGCTGAGCTTCGAGAGCTTCTCGTAGCTGAGATTCTTGATGACGCTCAACTTGTTTTAAACAAGAAAGGAGAATCTATTAGTGGCGAGGCCTTGGGTAAATTTATTTCTCAGCATGAAAAAGTACAAGCGCTCGTCAAAGGCTTGACCCACGATTATCCAATAGAGCTCCTAGAGAGCGTGAAACATGTTGAAATATTAAAAGGGTTGGAAGACGATAAAGAAGTAAAAAAATGGTGTAAATTAATTGAGAAGTATTTAAATGAGAATGCTGAGCAAGGTTCTGCCTGGTCCGTTGCTGCCGAAAAAAATGAAGAGACTGGAACTATTGAACCAAGTGTAAAGCTTGTTAAGCATGGTACTTCTTCCTCTTGGTCATTGAATAAAGCTTTTTTTAGATCGAAGGCGTATAAAGACATTGCTGCTCATGGCGCAGATATGTCTGATTTGTTTACTAAAGAAAGTTACTTTGAGATTAATTCTAAAAAATTGCCAGTAGAAAATTTTGCTAATGCGCTGGAAGAGGTTCTTACAATCTCTGAGAGATCTTTTACCAAGTCTCGTTATAAAGGCCTTGGAGAGATGAATGCAGATCAGTTATGGGACACTACAATGAACCCCGACATGAGAATTCTAGGTCAGGTTAGTATAGAGGATGCGCAGGTTGCTGATGACCTTTTTCATGCTTTGATGGGAGATGAAGTAGAGCCCAGAAGAGACTTTATTGATGAAAATGCAAAGCTAGTTGTCAATCTTGACGTTTAATTTATAAGGTTTAGCTTTTGCTCAGTCCAAGTCCTTACTTCTTCAGCTGATTTTTTTGAATCCACAACTTCAAACGGTAGTCCTATATATAGCTTTATAGTTCCTGGCCGCTTTATAAATTTATGTGCTGGCCAGCAGTCACCTGAGTTGTGACAAACAGGAAGGACCCTAACTTTATTTCTTTTAGCCAACTCAAAACTGCTTCTTGCATAGGCTCCAACCTCTCCCGCCTTTACTCTAGTTCCTTCTGGAAATAGCAAGACAAACAATCCCTCTTTAAGTCTTTCAGAACCCTCATCTAAAGTTTGCACTATGGCTTTTTTTGGCTTACTTCTATTAATAGCTATGGGCTTTAATAAGCTCATTGCCCACCCCCAAAGAGGAATATAAAGCAGTTCTTTCTTTAATAAAGTACATAAAGGATGAAACAAGTACTGCATTGAAAAAGTTTCCCATTGACCTTGATGATTAGAGACTATGACACATGGTTCATTAGGAATATTCTTTTCACCTTCGATTATTAATTCAATTTTACAAGTTACATAAAGAAACCAATTAGCAAATCTGGGCCAAATAGAAAAAAATTTTAACCGACTATTTAATGACATGAATGGTCCAAATAAACACGCCAACAAACTTGCTAAAAAACCAGAACAAATATATCCAATGTAAAAAATAAAAGATCTCAAGAAGCTCATTTAGATATCTTGCATTAGGATGTAATTAACAGCACCATTTAAGTTGTCGAAGCATTGTTCTGTAGGTGGGCTATTCTTCGTTCCAAAAACCTTTTCGCCGTACCCACCCTTCTTAATTAGCAATGGAATACAGCCAAAATTTCTCCCTGCTGTTATGTCCGAGTCTTTATCGCCTACAAAATATTTTCCTTTTAAGGATACTTGTAATTCCTGCTCTATTTCTATTAATAGGCCTACTTCAGGTTTTCTGCACTTACAATTTGTCTCAGGTGCGTGCGGGCAATAGGCTATATAGTCTATTTGGCCTCCAAGCTTAGATAGCAGATCAATCATATGGTCATGCACTTTTTTTAGTTCTGCTTCAGAAATAATTTTCTTTTCAATGCAGGCTTGGTTGGTCGCAATAGCTACTTTATATCCGTTTTGAGTCAGTCTGGCTATGGCCTCGAGGCTACCCTCAATAGCTTCAAACTCTTTTGGGCTTGTGACGTAAGTCATTAGATCAACATTAACAACGCCGTCTCTATCTAATATAACTAATTTTTGGTCCTTCAAAGCTTACTTCAATTATTTAGAGCATTCTTAAAATAATCAGAAATAGATTTTTTTTCTAATCTTTCTTGCTTCATTGTATCTCTATCTCTTATGGTAACAGTTCCATCTTCAAGAGATTGAAAGTCTACAGTTATGCACATTGGCGTTCCAATCTCATCATGTTTTCTGTAGCTTTTTCCAATATTGCCCGAATTTTCCAGTAGAACCCTTCCAAGAGCAAGGCTTTGAAGTTCATTTTTAATATCTTTTGCCCTTTCAACCAGGTCTTTATTATTCCTTTTGAGGGGTATAACAGCTGCTTTTATGGGGGCAAGGTGTGGTTTTAGGCGTAAAACTGTCCTTTCCTTTCCATCTTTAAGTTTTTCAACATTATAAGCCTCATTTAAAATGGCTAAAAACCCTCTTTCAACTCCAGCTGAAGGCTCAATAACATAAGGGACAAACCAATCTCCGGTTTTTGTATCTTGAATTGCAAGTTTTGCGTTAGAGTGAGTATTTACATCTACTTTTGCTGTTAAATTAAGTTCAGATTGTTCTCTAGAATGTGATCCTAAGTCAAAATCTGTCCTATTTGCTATACCTTCAAGCTCCTCAAGGCCGTGAGGGAACTTATACATAATATCTACCGTTGCTTTAGAATAATGAGCTAATTCTTCACTAGGTACATGATACAGTTCAATGCTTTCCTTGCTTACCCCTTGATTCTCCCACCACTTTAGTCTCAGGTCAGTCCATTCTTTATGCCACTTTTCGTCTTCTCCCGGTTTTACAAAGAATTCTAGTTCCATCTGCTCAAATTCACGAACCCGAAATATAAAATTTCTAGGGGTGATTTCATTTCTAAATGCTTTACCCATTTGAGCAATACCAAACGGAAGAGAGTGTGGAGTAGAATCTATTACGTTTTTAAAATTAGTAAAAATACTTTGTGCGGTCTCAGGTCTTAAATAGGCAAAAGAATCCCCATCTTCTATTGGGCCTACATTTGTTTTGAACATAAGATTAAAATGTCTAGGTTCAGTTAAATCTTCTTTTTTACAATAATCTGGTACTTGATCTGCTCTAAATCTTTCGCCACAGGACTTGCAGTCCACCAAGGGATCTGTAAAAGTGTCCTCATGGCCAGAATATTTTAGAACAATAGGGCTTGTTAAAATTGATGAGTCTATGCCTTCTATATCATCTCTTTCATAAACCATAGACTTCCACCATGATTTTTTGAGATTGTTCTTTAGTTCGACTCCAAGTGGGCCGAAGTCATAGGAGCCTTGCAGACCCCCATAGATCTCATTTGACTGAAAAATAAAACCTCTTCTTTTGCAAAGGGCCACTAATTTATCCATAGACTCAGCTGACATAATAGTTTAATAGTAAGTACTTACTTTTTTTAATATCCTTTATTTATAGGGATCTTTATCGCCCACTCTTCTGTATTTTTTATACTCCCAGGCATATTGTTCAGGTGCTAGCATTATACATTTTTCTAATTCTTTATTCATTGCATCAACGCCTTCTTGCATCATCGTTGGCATTTCTAAAGGTTTGCTAAATATTATTTTGAAGCCTCTACCTTTTTCTTCTCTAATACAAACCATAGAGTGTATTTTTGCTTTTGTCTTAATATGCAATCTCCACAATAAGGACATTGAAAGACAAGGCTGTCCAAAGAAATTTGATATCTCTCCACCTGAAAGCTCAGGAACTTGGTCAGATGCTATGGCAACTGACTTCCCGTGTTTTAAATTATTAAGCATATTTTTTAAACCAGAAATATTAATATCCACCATATCAATACCCATTTTTGATCTGGCCTTTTCCACAAAAGTATTAAGATGTTTATTTTTAATTTTTGAAAAGGGAACGGAGCAATCAATTTTTTTTCCCAAGAAATTAATAAGAATTTCAATATTTGCATGATGCGGTGTAAATAGAATAAGACCATCTCCTTTGTCTATGGACTTAATAACATCTTCAAAGCCTTCAACTACCAAAGTTTTAGGTAAATCTTTTCCAGGAAGTTTTTTCCAAACATATCCACTTTCAAATACAGTCTTACATGTCTCAATTAAACTTTTCTTGCATAGGTCCTTAACTTCATTGTTTTTCAAGTTTTCAAATGCAAGCTTTAAATTAACTAAGGTTATCTTTTTATGCCTATTTGGAATAATAAATAACAGATTTCCAGTTATATATCCTAATATATGAATAACCTTAAGCGGAGCTTTAGACAAAATAGATAAAAACGGCCTAATGATAATATAATAAAGAAACATTTGTTCTTTTTAACTTCTCCAAAAGGCAGGAGTAAACAGCAAAAGAAGAGTAAATATCTCTAACCTTCCTAGTAGCATGGCCATACAAAGGCCTAGTTTAGAAGCATCATTTAGTTCTTTATAGTTATTAGATACCTCTCCAAGACCAGGTCCTAAGTTATTTAGAGTAGCTCCTACTGCAGAAAACGAGGTTAAAAAATCATTATTTTGAGAAAGTAAAAACATTAAAAGAACAATAAAAACTGCCACATAGATTGAGAAGAATCCCCATACTGACTCTGCAATTCGTGGATCTAATGATTTTTTACCAAATTTAATAGTCACAACGGCATTAGGGTGAATAAGTTTTGTTATTTCTCCTACTCCTTGGCGCATTAGAATCAAAGTTCTTATAACCTTAATGCCTCCTCCTGTTGAGCCAGCACATGCACCTACAAAAGCTACAGTTAAAAGCATAATCGGCACAAATAGAGGCCAATCGGCGTAGTTTGACGTTAAATAGCCGGTAGTTGTTCCAATTGATACGGCCTGAAAAATGCTTTCTGCTAGCAAATTGTTGTTAGGTACTGAACTCAGATATAGGGTAAGGTAAGTTATAAGGCCTGTAGTTATTAATATAGATAAATAGAGTTTTACTTCTGAGTCGTAGAAATAATGTAGTAATCTCCTTTTTGTCCAAGCAATGTAGTGAAGGGCAAAGTTAATCCCAGATACGACCATAAAAACAACTGCAGTCCATCTCAAGGAAGTTTCTTCAAAATATGAAAAACTTGCATCATGAGTAGAAAAGCCACCTATAGAAACAGTTGAGAAGGCATGACAAATAGCATCAAATGTAGTCATTCCAAATGTTTTATACAGACTTGCACACATAACAGTCATTGTGAGGTAAACAAACCATAGTGCTTTAGCTGTTTCTGTTATTCTAGGAGTCATCTTAGTATCTTTCATAGGGCCTGGAGTTTCGGCCTTATAGAGCTGCATACCACCAACACCCAACAAAGGAAGTACTGCAACAGCTAGTACAATTATTCCCATACCACCGAGCCATTGAAGCAGTTGTCTATAAAATAGTAACGATTTAGCCATATCATCTAAACCTACAAATACTGTTGCGCCTGTTGTCGTTAGACCAGATATAGATTCAAATAAGGCATCTATATAACTTATATCGTCTAAATTCGCTAAAAAGAAAGGAAATGAGCCAAAAATCGCTAAAATTGTCCAAAAGAATATTGTTATGATGAATCCATCTTTTGTTCTCAAATCACCATTTCTCTTTTTTGCAAAGAAATTCATTAAAAAGCCTATTAGAAACGTTATGAAACCAGTAGAAATAAATATAAAAACGTACTCCTCTTCTCCATAGAAATATGCGAAAAAGCCAGGTAATATTTGAGCTATGCTAAAAACCATTAGGAGGTATCCTAGAATTTTTGAAGTGTAGGGCAGGGGCATAGCTAGTCTATTTTGGAGCGAAAGTTTCTTTTACTTGCTTTATATCATTTTTGTCGGTTAAAAAGAGTATAACATGGTCGTTTTCCCGTAAATGTACGTGATCATGCGCTATCTTTCCTTTATTATCTCTTATTAGTGCTCCTATGGTCACTCCTTCTGGTAAGCTTATTTCTCCAAGCTCCTTCCCTATACTGCTTGGTTTACCAGATTTAGATTCTTTTGCTACAGCCTCTATTGCTTCTGCAGCACCCTTTCTAAGTGAGTGAACCCTTACTACATCTTTGCCTTCTATTTCTGCAAGGAATGTTCCTATAGTTATTTGTGAAGGTGCTACAGCTATATCAATTCCTTTTGTTTGAACCAGATCAACATATGCCGGATTATTAATTAGGGCAACTGTCTTATAAGCCCCCATTTCCTTTGCAAGGAGGCAAGACATTACGTTTGCTTCATCATCATTGGTTACAGCTGCAAATACGTCAGTATTTTCTACGTTCTCATCATATAATAAATTTTTATCACAAACGTCTCCTTCAAGCACAATTGAAGTTTCTAGTTTTTCTGATAATCTTTTGGCTCTTTTATTGCTGGATTCAATTATCTTTACCCTATGATTATTTTCTATTCTTTTCGCAAGACGGGCGCCAATTTTTCCACCTCCTGCAATGATTATATTTTTATAAGGTTCTTCCTTTTTTCTCATTTCGTTCACAACTTTGGATGCTTCACCTTTTTTTGATATAAAAAATACTTCATCATTTTCCTCTATGATAGTTGAACCAGATGGAACTATTGACTCTCCTTCTCTAAAAATAGCTGCAACTCTAGAATCGATTTTAGGCATATGCTTTTTCAAGTCTCCTATCTCATGACCTATCATCGGCCCTCCTTCCACCGCTCTCACAGCAACAAGATTTAATTGCCCTTCACCAAATTCCATTACTTGTAAAGAACCAGGTATCTCGATTAAGCCTTGTATGTGCTCTGTAATTAACTGCTCAGGGCTTATATGAATATCAATAGGTATTTCACCAGAATCCATAGCTTCTTTTGTTTTACCTTTCAGGTAAGAGATCTCTCTAACTCTAGCTATTGTTTGAATGGACTTATTTAAAACTTTTGAAATTAGACATGAAACAATGTTTGTTTCGTCGCTGTCCGTTACGGCAACAACCATATCAGCTTCCATGATCCCAGCCTTCACAAGAATATTTGGATAAGAGGCCCCTCCGGTAAGTGTTTGAATATCTGACTCTTCTTCTAACCTATGAAGTTGAGTAGTATCTTGATCTACTACAACAAGATCGTTATCTTGCGATAAGAGAGACGCAAGAGTTCTCCCTACTGCCCCAGCCCCCAAAATTATTATTTTCACAATCTTTTAATAAGACACTTCAATTATAAAGATCGATTATAGTCCTATTTTAATTTTAGAAAATACTTATCGCTAATTACTGCTAAACTTTCTTTCTGAATCAATTAAAGCCTTGTATCCTCTAACAAAATCTTCTGACTTAACAACATCTTTTCCTTCAATTTGGATCTTATCAATTCTAATACAGGTATTATCCTTACATCCTACCAAGATTTTTTTTTCTTCAGAAAACCCTATAAAACCTGGCTTGAGGCCTGATGATTCTGTAGGAAAGCACTTATGAAGCTTAATTCTTTTATCACCTAAAAAAGTAAAAGCAACATATTTAGGGTAGAGAGATCTTATTTTTCTATCTATTTCATCAGAAACTTTATTCCAGTCTATCTGTTGATCAGAAGGGTTAATTTTTGGTGCAAATGTAGCAAGCGAATTTTCTTGTCGCACTTCCTTTAAGTCTCTTTTTTTAAATTTATCAAGGAAAGGTAATAAGTTTAACTTGCTAAGCTCTATAAATTTATCCTCTATTGATCCAAGGTCGTCTTCTTTTCTAATTTTGCATTTATGAACTTCTAAAATTGGCCCTTCATCAAGACCTTCCGTCATCCTCATGTAGCTAATACCAGTTTCCTTATCTCCAGAAAATATTGAGTATTCTATTGGTGCAGCGCCCCTCCAATTAGGAAGAATAGAGGCGTGAATATTTACACAGCCCATTTCTGGAATATCTAAAATCTTTTTAGGTATTAAAAGCCCATAAGCAACTACGATCATAAGATCAGCTTTTACAGATTTTAGAGCCTTGATAGTTGATTCATCTGTCAAAGAGGTTGGTTGCAGAATCTCGATCTCATTTATAAGAGCAATTTCTTTTACAGGGGAAGTCTTTATTTTTTTCCCGCGTCCAGAGACCCTATCTGGTTGCGTAAGAATACATTTAATGACATGTTCGCTATCTAATAATATTTTCAAATGATCCGCAGCAAATTGAGGAGTACCCGCAAAGACAATATTCATCTCATTATGTAGCTTTATACTTGGCCATTTTTTTTCTAATCATTTCTCTTTTCAGGTTTGAAAGAAAATCAACCATCATTTTTCCTTCCAAGTGATCCATTTCGTGTTGTATAACAACAGAGAGTATATCTTCCGCAATAAAAGTAAATTCTTTACCGTCAAGATCTAGGGCAGAAACTTCTACAGCACTTGGTCTTTCGAGTTCTTCATAGATACCGGGCACTGAAAGGCAACCTTCTGAGTAGGCTTTGTTTTCATTATTAACAACTTCTTTTATAACTGGATTTACTAAAACTAAGGGATCGTTTTTCTCGTTGCTCACATCTATTACTATAATTCTTTTGTGCACATCAACCTGAGTGCCTGCTAGGCCAATGCCTTCACCTGAATACATTGTCTCTAACATGTCTTCAGCTAGTTTTCTTATTGAATCATTTACATCCTTAATAGGCTTAGCCACGGTCCTTAATTTAGGATCAGGAAATATTAAAATTTTTAAAGTAGCCATGATTCAATTTACATTATATTAGTATACAATTTTGCTTTTGGAGAAAATTGTGACTGAAACTGTATCAATAGTAATAGGATCTGAATCTGATTTAGACTTGGCCAATAAGTGCGCTGATGCTTTGGACTCGTTGTCCATTAGTAATTCAATACAAGTTTTGTCTGCACACAGAACACCCGGACTCTTGGAAACACATGTAAGAGAGTGTGAGAGCGGCGGAACAAAAGTCTTTGTAGCAATGGCCGGTCTGGCAGCTCATCTTGCTGGCGCGGTAGCTTCAAAGACTGTTTTGCCCGTTATTGGTGTTCCAGGGGATGGAGGCCCATTGAGTGGTATGGACGCACTTTTGTCGACTGTACAGATGCCCAAAGGAATTCCAGTAGCAACGGTTGCTATAGGGTCAGCAGGAGCAACTAATGCAGCATATTTAGCAGCTCAGATATTAGGTGTAGAATCAGAAGAGGTAAGAAACAGTCTGCTAAAAGTTAGAGAAGACGGCGTAGAAGCAATAAAAGAATCTAACAAGAAATTATCCGATTCCTGAAAATTACAATGAGCTCTCTGGGTTCAATAATAGAATCTCTTAAACAAGGCAATGTAATTGCTTACCCCACAGAGGGTGTTTGGGGTTTGGGTTGTGACCCTTTGAATGATGAAGCCATCTTAAAATTAATAACTTTAAAGAACCGCTCTAAAGACAAAGGATTGATAATTATCGGCTCAAATATAAACCAATTTTCAAATTTTATTGAAATAGAGAAATATAAGGATGAACTTCTTTCTAAGTGGCCAGGACCTCACACATGGCTTGTACCACCTAAAGGAAAAATTAGTAAATTAATAACAGGGAAGAACAACAGGATAGCTCTTAGACTTAGCTCTCATAAAGAAGTTGTCGATATTTGTAATAACTTCGGAAATGCAATAATTTCTTCGTCAGCTAATAAGGAAAATAAGGCGACCCTAGAATCATCAGAAGAAATTAAAAAAGTTTTTCCTGAAGTTTCTATACTAAAAGGCAATCTAGGGGGTTTAAATAGACCATCTAAAATTCAAGATCTAATTACAGGCGAATATATTAGAAGGTAAAATTATAATAATGAATAAATACGCAGTTATAGGCAGCCCTATTGATCACTCGCTATCTCCACAAATACATTCAATTTTTGCTCAAGAGGCTGACATTGAAATAAGCTATGAGGCTATAGAAGTAAATAAAGAAAACTTTAAGATAAAAGTAGATGAACTCCTAAATAAAGGATATTTAGGACTTAATGTAACCCTGCCAATAAAAGAAGAGGCATTTAATTATGCTGAAGTTAAATCAGAGAATGCATCCTTAAGTGAGTCTGTAAACACTCTTAGCTTTCTAGACTCATCCATTTACGGCCACACAACAGATGGAGACGGTTTGTTGAGTGATCTTTCTGAAAAAGGTTTTGTATTGGAGTCATCTTCTGTGGTTCTTTTAGGAGCTGGAGGCTCTGCAAAATCTATTATCCCTAGTCTTTTATCAAAAAAACCTAAAAACTTATTTCTCATAAATAGAACCAGAGAAAAAGCAGAAAATTTGGTAAATAGATACAAGACGCATTTTCCCCAGATAGAGCTATTAGAAGAATTAAATAGCGAAATCTCGGTAGATATCGTTATAAATTCAACTTCAGCTGGAACTTTAGGCGAAGATATTTTTTTGCCAGAGAATCTATTTAATTCAAAACCAAAAGTTTATGACCTCGCTTATTCTAAATCGGAAACCCCATTTAATCTGCGAGCAAAAAAAGAAGGTTCACGCGAAGTATATGATGGTCTGGGCATGCTCATTCATCAAGCCGCTTTGAGCTTTGAGATATGGAATAGATTTAAGCCCAGCACAAAAGGCATAGAGAAAAAAATAAGGCCTTGATAAAAAATAAATGAACCCCAAATAGTAGTTAAGATTAGCGGTTAAACTCTGTTGTCGGAGTAGGTCTAATAGTTTAAAATACAGCCGCTTTTCCAGTGCCCGCCCAAAATAAATAAAGTTTAATGACTTACTTAAGAAAATTTTTAAATAAAGCACTTTTGATATCTTCTTCTTTTGTTGCAGTAACTCTTTACGCCAACGAAAAAACAGATTACAACATGCCAGTAGGCGTAACTGAAGTAAGCACCAAGATTTTCGACCTTCATATGCTCATTTTTTGGATATGTGTCGTTATCGGGATTATTGTTTTTTCAATAATGTTTTGGTCACTATGGAAGTATAGAAAATCTAAAGGCGCTGTAGCTGCAGATTTTGATGATAACTTTTGGCTAGAAGTTGGTTGGACAGTTGCCGCTACTCTGGTACTTGTTTATATGGCTGTTCCTTCGACCCAAGTAATGGTAGAGGCATACGACGACGCTGAAGGCGAGATAAATATTCTGGTAACAGGCCATCAATGGAAGTGGCATTACCAGTATCTAGAAGATGACGTGGGGTTCTTCAGCAATCTGTCAACAAGCCAAGAGCAGATTGATGGGGATATGCCAAAAGGTGAATTCTATTTAAGAGAAGTAGACGAACCTTTAGTAATTCCTATTAATACAAGAGTAAGATTTTTAATAACAGGAAATGATGTTATTCATTCGTGGTGGGTACCTGACTTTGCCGTTAAACAAGATGCAGTACCAGGATTCATAAATACAGCATGGACTAACGTTCCTGAGCCTGGGATTTTTAGAGGTGCATGCACTGAACTTTGTGGAATCAAGCACGCTTTCATGCCTGTAGTAGTGAGGGCTGTTGAGCAAGAAGAATTTGATGCCTTCATAGCTGAGAAAGTTGCTTTAGTTGAGGCAGAAAGGATGCTCACATCAAAAGTTTGGACTAAAGAAGAGCTAATGGAGAGAGGTGAAAGCTTTTATGCTACGAACTGTTCAGCTTGTCACCAAGCAAATGGTAAGGGCATACCGCCTGTCTTCCCTGCATTAGAGGGTAGTCAAATAGCTTTGAATGATACTGACAGACACATAGAGATATTGATGGAAGGAGTTCAAGGTTCAGCAATGGCAGCTTTTGGTAATATGTACAGTGAGGTAGACATAGCTTCAGTAATAACCTACACAAGACAAGCATGGTCCAACGGAGAAAATGGAGATGGAGTAATCGTAACACCTAAAGATATTGTTGATTACAAAAATAAAATAGATTTATAAAGGAAAAAATAAATGAGCACAATAGTAGAAACACATGATCATGGACATCATGGACCAGCTAAAGGGTTAACTCGCTGGCTATTCACAACTAATCACAAAGATATCGGGACTCTTTATCTTTGGTTTAGTTTTATTATGTTATTCATAGGCGGCGGAATGGCTATGGTTATAAGGGCTGAACTTTTTCAACCTGGTCTTCAGATAGTGCAGCCTGAATTCTTTAATCAGATGACAACAAATCATGGCTTGATTATGGTTTTTGGTGTCATCATGCCTGCTTTTGTGGGGCTAGCTAACTGGATGTTGCCTATGCAAATTGGTGCTCCAGATATGGCCTTACCTCGTCTAAACAATCTTAGTTTTTGGTTATTACCAATGGCTTTCGGCATCTTAATATCAACTCTTTTTATGCCAGAAGGAGGACCTAACTTTGGGTGGACTTTCTATGCTCCACTATCCACTACTTATGCTCCCTCAACAGTCAATTTCTTTATATTTTCTGTTCACATAATGGGCGTATCTTCAATACTTGGATCTATAAATATTATTACAACTATTTTTAACATGAGAGCTCCCGGCATGACGTTAATGAAAATGCCCTTGTTTGTATGGAGCTGGTTAATAACAGCTTATTTACTAATAGCTGTTATGCCCGTTTTGGCGGGAGTAGTAACTATGATGTTAATGGACATCAATTTCGGAACTAGCTTCTTTAACGCAGCAGGTGGAGGGGATCCAGTACTGTTTCAGCATGTATTCTGGTTTTTTGGACATCCTGAAGTTTACATCATGATTCTTCCAGCTTTTGGTATTGTTTCTCATATAATAGAAACATTCTCTAGAAAACCAATTTTTGGCTATTCATCTATGGTTTATGCAATGGCCTCTATAGCCATCTTATCTTTCGTGGTTTGGGCGCACCATATGTTTACTGTTGGTATGCCGCTTGCTGGACAGTTATTCTTTATGTACTCAACTATGTTGATAGCTATACCAACAGGAGTGAAGGTATTTAATTGGGTAGCAACCATGTTCAAGGGCTCAATAAGTTTTGAAACGCCAATGTTATTTTCAATTGCTTTTGTAGCATTATTTACAATAGGAGGATTTTCTGGACTAATGCTAGCCATAGTGCCGGCTGATTTCCAATATCATGATACGTATTTTGTAGTGGCTCACTTTCATTACGTTCTTGTTCCCGGAGCATTGTTTGGAATAATAGCTGGAGCTTACTATTGGTTGCCTAAATGGACTGGTAATATGTATGATGAATTTTTAGGCAAACTTCATTTCTGGCTTACTTTTATCTCGGTAAATGTAACTTTTTTCCCTATGCATTTTGTAGGGTTAGCAGGAATGCCAAGGAGATATCCAGACTACGCACTTCAATTTGCAGATTTTAATGCATTAATTAGCGTTGGAGCCTTTATGTTTGGCCTAACGCAGCTTCTTTTTCTTTTCATAGTTATTAAATCAATAAGAACTGGAAAGAAAGCTAAGCCCGAAGTATGGGAAGGTGCTGGAGATCTTGGATTAGAGTGGACTTTAAGCTCGCCACCTCCTTACCACTCGTTTACTGTTCAACCACAAGTTAAGTAGAAGTTGGAAACTAAGAGAACAATTAGAAACTTATTTGGCATCGTGATAAGCATGTTTGCTTTTGGCTTTTTATTGGTACCTATTTACGACGTATTTTGTGAAATAACAGGATTAAATGGAAAAGTAACTGGGCCAAGTTTTCTAAGTGAAGAATCCCAGGCCATTACAGAACAAAGAGAGCTTTTAGTGCAGTTTATGACGCACAATAATGAATCTATGCCTTGGAAATTTGATTCTGAAAAGTCTCAAATGAGAGTAGTAACCGGTAGTCAGTATGAAGCTATGTTCGTTTTTCATAACACAACCAACAAGACAATGGTTGGACAAGTTATACCAAGCGTATCTCCTGGAAGAGGAGCAGAATATTTTCATAAAACAGAATGCTTCTGTTTTGAACGACAAGAATTAGCAGCAGGTGAGAAGATTGAATTACCTGTAAGGTTTATTGTAGATCCAGCGCTTCCTCAGGAAATTGGATCTTTGAGTTTGGGTTATACTCTTTTCGATATAACAGATAAAGTAGAGCCTACTAAAGAATTAGCTAAATTATAGGAAAGGTAGCATTATGTCAGACCAACCTTATTACGTACCCGAGTCCAGTAAATTGCCCTTTGCAATGGCCATCACAATGTTGGTCTTTATCATTGGGGCCGCTAATACAGTTATAGATTTAGGTACTGACTCAAATTCGTATTTAATACTAATTCTCTCTTTTGCAATGATGTGGACGACCATGTATTTTTGGTTTAAAAAAGTTATCCAAGAAAATCATGCCGGATTAAATAATCCAATGCTAAAAGATTCTTATGTTTATGGCATGGCATGGTTTATTTTTTCAGAGGTCATGTTCTTCTTTGCATTTTTCTTTGCATTAGCTTACATAAGAAACTTTGCTGTACCCTGGCTTGGAGGAGAAGGCGAAAAAGGTCTAGCCAACATGCTATGGCCAGGATTCGAAGCCACTTGGCCGTTGATGATTACTCCTGATCAGGCAGTATTTACTGGACCTGAGAAAGATATGTCTTTGGCAACTGCATATGCCTCTGGAGGTTTAGGTGGAGTTTTAGGTTGGCTGCCTTTATGGAACACAGTTCTCTTATTAACTTCTAGTTTGACAGTTCATATAGCTCATTTAGGACTTAAAAATGGAAACAGGAAGCAATTCAATCTCTGGCTGGGCATTACTTTAATCCTTGGCTATGCTTTCGTAGTAGTTCAGGGTATCGAGTATTATGAGGCCTATACACATTATGGTTTGACCTTAAATACAGGCATATATGGAACTACATTTTTTATGCTGACAGGGTTTCATGGTTTCCATGTCTGTTTAGGAGCAATTATTCTTACAATAATGCTTTTTAGAAGCCTCAAAGGACATTTTAGTGCTGACGATCATTTTGGCTTTGAAGCAGGATCCTGGTATTGGCACTTTGTTGATGTTGTGTGGGTATGTCTGGTAGCGTTTGTATACGTTATGTGATTTAGGTTCCTGGACCTATTTGCCCGGTTAAAAAACCATAGATAAGAGTTATAAAAAGAACTACAGCTATAGAAACCCTGACGCCCAAACTGTGGACTGTTTTTTTAGTTGAGCCACCATCTTTAATTAGATAAAAGGCTCCTCTAAATAGGCTAATGAGCATAGCCACTATAAGAAATAATATAAAATATTTGATCATTTAAGAGGAACGAATTATACACTCATGAAAAAAAAATATCATGACAAAATTTAAGCCAGGAAAGGCGATGACGGCTTTTGTTTTATTCTTTTTTCCTATTCTTCTTGCGCTAGGGGTATGGCAAGTTAATAGAGGATATGAGAAAGAAGAAACGCTGGAAGTGCATAACTTTCAAAAATCATTACCAGTCATCGATGAGATAAAAATTTTGGGAATGGACAATAAAGGAGCTATTTATAGAACAGTGTTTTTAGAAGGACAATTTGGAAAGGAAACCTATTTTTTAGATAATCGACTATATAGACAAGAGGCAGGGTACGAAGTATTTACAACATTCAGGACAGTAGAAGAAAATCTATATTTAGTAAATAAAGGCTGGATATCAAAAGATAAGGTTAGTTCAATTAAGACGATCCAGGAGAGCGAAAGAAGTACAATAGAAGGAATTTATTCCCCATTTAGAAGATTTGGGCTAGATCTGTCTGAAAAAGAGCTAATTGCGGGTTGGCCTAAAATAGTACAAGAATTAGATTTTGATACCGCAACTTCAGATTTAGGAACTGACCTAAAAAAAGTTGTTATTCAGCTTTCTGCCTCTTCCAAACATGCCCTTGAGCCCATATGGCAGCCAGCTGAATTTAATCCTTCAAGGCATTTTGGGTATGCAGTTCAGTGGTTCGGATTGGCTTTGGTTCTTATGCTTTCATATATTTATTTTGGATTTAAAAAGGATGAAGATGACTTTAAATAAAAAAAATTACGGAAGAATTATTGCCGCAGCAATATTTTTAACACCCATATTAGTTTTGTTTGCTAGTACAGCCTTTTATTACAGCGGATATTCTCCCGATGGAACTGTTAATAAAGGTACATTGCTGGAAAACTCAATAGAGCTAAAAGAATTAAATTTAGAAGTTAGTTCAGGTCCCTTACAAAATGAGTTTCCTGGAAAATGGACTATTGTCCAGTTCGTTATAGGGGATTGCACGGAAGACTGCTTTAAGGCTCTATATTCCTCTCGTCAGATTAATATCAGACTGGCGAAAGATAGTGGTCGAGTGGTTAGATATTTAATTTCCCTAGACTCAATTAATTTATCAGCAGACTCTTTATCTAAGATAGAGGAGGAGTATCCTTTATTGAACTTGGGTTTAATCAAAAAAAATAACTTACCCCAGAAGATCTTCAAGAAAATAGAAGATTCCCCTTATCTGCTCATAGATCCACTTGGTAATGGAATATTACTATATGATTTAAATCTTCCTAGCGGAGAGCTTTTAAAGGACTTAAAAAAATTACTTCAAAACTCAAAAATTGGCTAAACATGCATAAAGTTAAAACATTTTCTTTGTTATCAGGAATATTAGGCTTCGTCGTAGTTGCATTAGGCGCTTGGACGAGGCTTGCGGATGCGGGATTAGGATGTCCAGATTGGCCTGGATGTTATGGTTTCGTAACTATTCCTATGAATCCTGAGGAAATTGAATTAGCAAACTCCAAATTCCCTGAAACTCCTTATGAGGTTGCAAAGGCAATACCTGAAGTGGTGCATAGATACTTTGCTGCTGCCCTAGGGTTTTTTATTGTCTGTATGAACATTGTAGTTTACAGGGCAAAGGAAGCAGTTCCGCCCTCTATCAGATACTTAATTTATTTTTTGTTGGCTTGGGTAATCTTGCAAGGGACGTTCGGATATTTAACCGTTAGCCTGAAGTTACTGCCCCAAATAGTTACTGGTCACTTATTGTTCGGTTTTTTAACAACTTTACTGATATGGCTTTTGTATTTTAAAACTGGAGACGCCATAGATTCAGAACGAAAAAAATGGCAATTTTCAGAATATTCAAAGAGACTTTTAAACATAGGCCTTCTCTTAGTGACCGTCCAAATTTTCTTAGGAGCTTGGACTAGCACAAATTATGCTTCTTATTCTTGTACTGATTTTCCTCTATGTCAGGGACAGCTTATGCCTGAAGTAAATTTTAAAGAAGGCTTTAATTTTTTCCAAAGCATAGGTCCAAATTATCTAGGAGGACAGCTTGATCATGAGGCCAGATTGGCCATTCATATGTCTCATCGTATTGGAGCATTAATAGTTTCGGCTTACCTCATCTTTCTTGCTTATCACTTTTTAGTAAATAGACATAATCAAATAGCCCTAGGCATTATAGGCCTATTAACAGTCCAAGTTTTATTGGGCATTTCTAATATTGTTTTTGCTCTTCCTTTATTAGTCGCTGTAGGTCACAATCTCGGTGGATTATTATTGATAACTTATTTAAGCATCTTAAGGTTTAGAGAATAGGACATCATGCAAAAAGTATTATCCTCTTGGAGAGGTTATTTAGAATTAACGAAGCCTGGCGTACAAGCCCTGCTATTTGTTTCGTGCATAAGTGGCATGTTAATAGGATCTGAGTTTAAGCCCCCTTTAAATACCTTTTTCTTTGGCCTTCTGGGTATAAGTTTTCTAGCTGCTTCTTCTGCGGTTATAAATCATATTTTTGATAAGAAAATTGATGCAAAAATGGAAAGAACCTCATCCAGGCCACTGGTGGTAGGAGATATAACCAACAATCAAGCCATCGTATTTTCAGTTTTTCTCTATCTTTCTGGCTCTTGGATGATATTAACTTTTGCAAATGCCCTCACTTGGACTTTAACTACATTAACCTTTTTATTTTATGGATTCATTTATACAAGATATTTAAAGTTTATGACTAGTCAAAATATTGTAATTGGTGGATTAGCTGGAGCAATGCCACCCCTTCTAGGCTGGACTGCTATTTCTAATACAATTGAACCCAATGCACTTTTGTTGGTTCTAATAGTTATGGTTTGGACTCCACCACATTTTTGGGCTTTGGCTATTCATAGAATTGACGATTACTCGAATGCGGATGTTCCCATGTTGCCTGTACAAAAGGGTGTAGCATTTACAAAACAACATATACTTTTATACACAGTGCTTCTAATTGTTTGCACTATGCTTCCCTTCGCCACTGAACTCTTTAACGAAGTTTATTTAGTCTGTGCAGTTATTCTTGGTCTGATCTTTCTTTATTATTCTTATCGTCTATTAATGGATGATTCAAACTCCCAAGCGATGCCTACTTTTGCATATTCTATAGTTTACTTAGGGGCACTTTTCTCAGTGATGTTAATAGATTTCTATATTTATTTATGAATAAAGGTATAACCTGGACGGTTTTAAGCTGTTTGGCTTTTATGACCCTTGTTCTTGCATTGTTTATTTCTAGGATGAACACTCCTAGAGAGCTGTCTCAAGAAGAATATAAGGATTTAGGAGCCTATTTCATTGATCCACCGAGGCAACTATCTGGGTTTAATTTGATTGATGATCAAGGCAATGCCTTTTCTTCAGATGACTTTAAAGGCAGTTGGAACATTCTTTTTTTTGGCTTTACCTTCTGTCCGGACATTTGCCCAATTACCATGAAGCAGCTTGAAAAGGTTAAAAAGCAATTACAAGGCAATACACAGCAGAATCTGTCGGTTTTTCTTGTCAGTGTTGATCCTGATAGAGATAAACCAGAGAACCTGAGAGTCTATTTAAATAATTTTGATAAAGAATTCATTGGTTTAACAGGAGAAATAGATCAAATCTATAAATTTTCTACGCAAGTTAACGCCCCCTTTTTTCCGGTAGTGAATAGTCAGGAAGACAATTACACGGTTGATCACTCTGGAAGTCTGGTCTTGATAAGCCCTGAAGCTAAGTATGCAGGCTTTTTTAGGGCACCCCATGATACTGATAAGATTCTAAAAGCGCTTGCATCTCTGCTTCGATAGTAATATATTTGCCTGACTTTATGATGACCAAACAAAATAAGCTTGCACTATTGCTCAGTCTTGTCTTTGCAATCGGCGTGTCGGCTGACCCTATTTTCCATGCTTGGGAAGGGGAAGAGGATCATCATTCTGAATATGAAGTAGTAGAGTGTCAGTTTTGTGAAAGTGAACAGTCAGAAGCACTTGAACAATATGAACTCAAAATATCTGAACTAGTTTCGGTTAACTTCATAAACCTAAAAGGGACGCTCGTCTCTGATTTTCAAAAAGGCTATAGCGCTAGAGCACCACCCTTATCTTAATTTCTTAAGAACTTAAATTTTAAAATAAGGAGAAACTCATGAAATCAAAATTTCATGTGCTCGCTTTGTCGAGCATACTAATAACGCAATTGATAATTGCACAAAAAGTATTTAGTGCTGAGGAGATTGAGGAAGTTGTTGTAACCGCTTCTTTTGTCGATCAGAATCTAAGCGATTTAGAGAATCCCGTACATATCGTGGATGGCGAGGATTTAGAGACTACTGCAACTACTAGCCTTGGAGAAGTTATAGACTCTCTTACTGGTGTGTCGATAGCAGATTATGGTGCTGCTATAGGTCAACCAATAATCAGAGGAATGTCTGGTAGTCGAGTGAAGGTTTTAAATAACGGCTTAGTGACGAGGGACGTCTCAATTCTAGGTCCAGATCATATGAATGAAGTGGACTTGAATAATATTGAGCAAATTGAGATTGTTCGTGGCCCAGCCTCTTTGCTTTATTCTAATGGTGCTATAGGTGGAATAGTTAATGTTGTTGATACAACCATTGCTCAAAAGGATTTCACAGAACAAAAGCTAATAATTGGTGCAGAAAGCCAATCAGTTAATGATGGAGATTCACAAAATTTTCATTACCAAAATAATTTGGGTGGAATTAATTTAAGTGTTTCTTTTAAGGATAGTGAATTTGGTGTCTATGATGTACCAAATGGAGCAGTCGTTCATGAAGAAGAGCATCACGATGATGAGCATGGCGAAGAAGAGCATGAAGAAGAGCATCACGATGATGAGCATGAGGAAAGTTTAGGCTATATAGCTAATTCAGACCTTGAATCAGAAGCTTCGAGAGTAGGATTATCTACTACTGGCGATTGGGGTTATGTTGGGCTTTCCTTTAGTAATATTGAAAGCCTATATGGGATTCCTTTTCATGGGGAAGGTCACGAAGGTCATGGCGATGAGCATGGCGATGAAGAAGAGCATGAAGGCGAAAGAATTTTCTCTACTACTGATTCAGAGAGATTTGACCTAAAAGGCTCATTCAATTTCAATAATTCTTTAATTCAATCTGTGGATTACTACTTCCGTGATAGTGATTATGAATTGACAGAGCAGCATGCAGAAGAAGAGCATCATGAAGATGAGCACGAAGATGAGCATGAAGATGAGCATGAAGATGAGCACGAAGGACATGGGCATGAAGAAGGCCCAACCTTGTTCACAAATGACGCACAAGAAGCTGGATTCATAATTGACCTTTCTCAAAATGACTTTTCACAGAAACTTGTGGTTAACATAACTGAAGAAGATTCTGCGATCATAGGGCATGAAGCTTTTATGAATCCCGCGGAGAATGAAGAGACTACTTTTGGATATTATTTAAGTACAGATCTTGACTTGTTTCATCTTGATTTAGGGATAAGGCATGATCGAATAAATAAAAAGGGATCTATCAGCACTATACATGAAGAAGAGCATCACGATGATGATCATGATGAAGAGCATGGCGAGGAAGAGCATGAAGATGAACATCATGAAGAAGAGATGGAAACAGACTATTTTGATATGGATCATGACACTACTAGTTTTGCTCTAAGCCTTGGTAGAGACCTTAGTGATGAGCTACATTTCAGTCTAGGTTTCGCTAGTTTAGAGAGAGCACCTTCAGTTGTAGAACTCTTTATGAATGGACCTCATCTTGCCACAGGAAAATATGAAGTTGGAAATACCGCTTTAGATTCTGAGAAATCTAACAATATTGACCTTACTTTAAATTATGAAAATGACACTACCTACGCGTATGTATCTTTTTATAAGAATGATGTAGATAACTATATATATTTGCTAGATGAGACCGAAGAAGAGCATGAGGAGCACGATGAGGAGCACGAAGAAGGTCATGATGACCATGGAGGCTTAACACTTGCTAACTATCTACAGAAAGATGCCGAATTTGAAGGTTTTGAGTTTGAAATAGGTAAAACTTTTGAATTAGGTTCAGGTGAATTACTTCTCTCTTTTGGAAGAGATTCAATAACAGCAAAATTTTCAGATGGAACAAATATTCCTAGAATCAATCCTGCAAGGAATATCTACACAATTGCTTACTCTGAAGAAGATCTTAATCTTAAGCTTAGTTTAAAAGATGTTAGTCAGCAGAGTGATGTGGCTATAAATGAGACAGTAACAGGTGGGTATGAAATGCTTGACCTTAGATTAGCTAAAACTTTTGATATAGGTAGTGAAAGTCAGCTTTCAGTAGCGTTATTTGGAAATAACTTACTTGACAAAGCAGCCAGGAACCACTCTTCATTTGTTAAAAATGAAGTGCCTTTGCCTGGAAGAAACTACGGAGTTAAATTTAACTTTAAGTACTAATCCCCAATAGCAATCAATTAGATCCGATAAATTTTATCGGATCTAATTGTTGCCTTTGATTGCAAAATAAGTACCAACCAGTATTAAAAATAATTGTTCACTAGCAAATAGAACTTTTCCTCTTTCTCCAGTGAATATACTCCAATCTAAGTGGGCTATTATCATGGCCCAAACCATAATAAATAAAACCGCACCCCCAGATAATCTAGTAATTAAGTGAGCAGCTTCTTTTGCTCTACTGGCAATTAGACCACCGACAATTATTCCTATACCTGCCAATATCTCTCCCCAAGCAACCATATAGGCCATTGTGCCCGCAGCAGGAACTCCTTTGGAGGCCAACCAACCAATAAAGCCTTCGCTGATTGGTAATTTACCGTAACCATGTAAGAAAAAGGATATACCAAGACCAAGTCTTAATAGCCAATCCGCCGTTCCACTCAAAGGTGCCGCCACTCTATCCAAAACATTATTAATTTTTTCCATTTATATCTCCACGTTTGCTTTATTTTACATCCAGCTTCTTTATATAATGAAGCTATATTCACCCAATCCAGAGAAGGGCCTAGCTATATTGTCTAAAAAGTCATTAATTTTATTCATTCTTCACCCCATTGCTTCTAATAATTCAAGCAGTAAGTTCATAACATCAAGATAAATAGAAAATCCTATGTTAAAAGCTGTATTCCAGTCATTTATTCCGCTTGCAGACGCTTGCTCTAGTCTGTAAAAATCAAATAACAAATAGCCTATAAAAATAATAGAACCAAAAAACCCCATTATTCTTTTAGAAGCGGATGTGAAATTTATGAATATATTAAGAAGGTTCCAAATTACTAAGATAAACAACGGGATGATAAGGATATAGCCCAAAGAGGAAAAATCTATGCCACTATAAATTCCAATTATTGCGGTCAGGAAGGTTATAAAGACAGTAAGTTTTAAAATTCTTAAACCATCATTTTCATCCATTCCAATCATAATCGCTCCAAGAATCGGTCCAAAACACATGCTGGCAACAGAGAGCACAATCATTTTAATGAAAATAGAAAAATCAGATGTAGAAATAAAAACTGTGGCGAGGAGAGCAATAAACCAGATCGCGGATAAGCTAAAAAGTAATTTCCTCAAGGGGGGTCTTTTATACTGCATCTCTATTTCAAGATCTTTCTTGCGTTTTTTATAAGCAGATTTGTCTTTGTAAAAAAGAGCATTTAATTCCGCTTCTTCTTTTTGAGCCCATTTATCGTATTCTTCTTCCTCTGCTGAAAATAAATCGAGCTCCCCGTTTTTGTTGTATCGTTTCTCAAAAACAGCACCATAAAAAGGTTCACCAGCTAACGCCGACTCTCTAGCTCCTTGAATAAAGTGATAGCAGATCCCAAATACTAGAGACAGTTGGCTCCCAAAAACAACAAAGGTTTTAAAGAATAGAGAAGTTTCCACGACCAATAAGAAGTATTTTTTTAGGTATCAATGATATCAAAGATTCTTATTGAGGGAGCGTCTTCGCACAAACCCGCTATGGCCTCTAAAGTACCATCCTCAGTTCTGAATTTTAAATATTTATCGTAATGCTCTTTAGATTTCCAAGTCTCATTAAAAACCCAGCTATTACCGTCTTCCGTGTTATAAACCAAGTCAATATGTTTACAGCCATCAAAAGCTCTAGTTACTTTAAAAGCGTCTCTACAGATTTCTGTAAATCCATCCCTCTCGCCATCTTTTAATTTCCCTTCTACAAAAACATTTACCGTCATATAAATTACTCCTTTATTTTTTCCTTAGTCTAATTGAACTGGGCGTAACTTCAACTAGCTCATCATCTTCTATAAATTCAAGAGCCTGCTCTAGTGTGTGTTCTATGTGAGGAGTAAGAATTAAATTTTCATCAGATCCGGCAGCCCTTATGTTAGTTAATTGCTTTGCCTTAGTTGGATTTACTGGAAGGTCGTTATCTCTGGAATGAAGACCTACAATTTGCCCGTTGTATACCTCTGCACCATGCCCTACAAACATTCTTCCTCTTTCTTGTAAATTAAAAAGTGAGTACGCTAAAGTTTTTCCTGCTGTCATAGAAACCAGTACACCATTTTGTCTTTTAGCTAAATCTCCATCTTTGGCCTTTCCATAATGGTCAAATACGCTAGTCATGATTCCTGTGCCGCTCGTCATGGTTAAAAAGCTAGACCTAAAACCTATCATTCCTCTAGATGGGGCTAAGAATTCTAATTTTATTCGACCCTTGTTATCTGGTTCCATATTCTGAAGATCAGCTTTTCTTATTCCCATCTCTTCCATAATTGCACCCTGATGCTTTTCTTCTATATCTATAACGATCTGCTCAAAGGGTTCATGAATTTCGCCATCAACTTCTTTTTGTATAACTTCAGGTTTAGAAACTCCAAGTTCATATTCTTCACGTCTCATATTTTCTATTAAAACCGAAAGATGTAACTCTCCTCTTCCAGATACTTTGAATTTATCTGGCGTTTCGCCTTGCTCTACTCTCAAAGCTACGTTATGAATCAACTCTTGTTCTAGTCTTTCTTTCAGGTTTCTTGAAGAAATATATTTTCCTTCTCTACCTGCAAAAGGAGAATCATTCACTTGGAATGTCATGCTCACAGTAGGCTCATCAACCCTAAGAGGAGGAAGGGCTTCAACTTTATCTGGACTACATAAAGTATCTGAGATATTTAGTTTATCTATACCGGTTACACAAATAATATCACCAGCTTGAGCTTCTTGGACTTCAATCCTATCTAGGCCGTTGTAGCCCATAACTTGTAAGATTTTACCTTTGCGTTCTGTTTTATCAGACCCAGCAATGATTGTTTGTTCATTTGGTTTTACCTTGCCTCTGCTTATTCTTCCAATACCAATAACACCAACGTAACTACTGTAATCTAAGGCACTGATTTGCATTTGAAAAGGACCTTCATCATTAACCTCGGGAGGTTCAACTTTATCTATGATTAAGTCCATTAAAGGAGACATATCATCAGACATTTTATTTTCATCTAAGCCAGAAGCCCCATTTAATGCAGAGGCATATACAACTGGGAAATCTAGCTGATCATCATTACCGCCTAATCTATCAAATAAGTCAAAGACTTGATCCAATACCCAGTCTGCTCTAGCCCCGGGCCTATCTATTTTATTGATTACTAGAATTGGATTTAGCCCTTGATCAAATGCTTTCTGCGTAACGAATCTCGTCTGAGGCATAGGTCCATCTACAGCATCAACGAGCAATAATACCGAGTCTACCATTGAGAGCACTCTTTCTACTTCTCCTCCAAAATCTGCGTGCCCCGGTGTATCTACTATATTTATTCTGTGTTTATTCCAATTGATGGCTGTGTTTTTGGCAAGAATTGTTATACCTCTTTCTTTTTCTTGATCATCAGAGTCCATGACTCTTTCAGTGGTCATGTTTTTTCTGTCAAGAGTTCCAGACTGCTGAAGCAGTTTATCGACGAGAGTAGTCTTGCCGTGATCAACATGGGCAATGATGGCTATGTTTCTTAGATTATTAACTGACATAGAATTTCGAAAGCCGCGATTATAAGACTTTCCAGATAATCTGCTATCAGTTTTTAGATACCATTGAGTGGGATAGAGGCTCAGGGCAACAAATCTCTGCTAGAGATTCTTCAAGATTCGAACCACCATTCTGTTTAAGTAACTTAATGAATTTCTTTGCTTCTTTGTTGCCTCTTTTTGCAGAGAGCAAGAAGTATTCCAGTGCCAAGGTAAGGTCTTTATCAGCCACCTCTCCATTGGCATAAATGATACCTATATTAAAGGGAGCTTTTGAATGTCCTTCTTCGCTAGCCATTTGGTACCAATAAACAGCTTTTTCCAGATCTCTATTAATTCCTCTGCCAAGATAATAATTAACGCCTGTATTGTATTGACTTACCGTTACACCCTGAGTTGCCAAAGAAAGGTCGTAGATAAAATCTTCCTCGTTATCTATAGAGTAAATAAAGTTTATAAAGCAAAACAGAAGGCCAAAATAAATATATATGGGTTTAAATGATTTCAAACAAGCTTCATTCCATGCTTACAACAACTTTACCTAATACTTTTCTTTCTTCTAAGGTCTTTATCGCTTTTGCCGATTCATCTAAAGAGTAACTTTCGGTAACAAAAGGTTTAATTATGCCATCTGCATGAAGATCAAAAAGTTCTTTGAAGTTTTGTGCATTCTCCGCTTGGTCCATCGCAGCAAACTGTCCCCAAAATACTCCTAAGATTTGGCACTCCTTAAGAAGAGTTAAGTTAAGTGGCATTTTCGGTATACCCGCTGTAAATCCGATAACTAAATATTTTCCATGTCTTGCTATTGCTCTCAATGCAGGCTCGGCATAATCACCACCCACAAGATCATAAATCATATTTACACCCCCTCCAGAGACTTCCTTGATCTCATCAGAGAACTTTTTTTGTAAGTCTCGATCCATATCCCTTTGATACATTATCCCTTCGTCAGCACCTTCTTTTATGCACAAATCAATTTTATCTTGAGAAGAGGCTGCTGCTATTACTTTAGCGCCCATAGCTTTTGCAACATGTATAGCCGTAATTCCTAATCCACCACCAGCTCCTAGAACTAAAACAGATTCTCCTGCTTTTAGCTCACCTCTTTGTTTAAAAGCATGATAGGTGGTTCCATAATTAAGCGGAAATCCTGCACCTGTTTGAAAGTCCATAGATTCCGGTAATGGCATAAGTTGATTTTCAGAATAAACACCTTTTTCACGAAGACCTCCAGAGCCAACGCTCCCTATTACTCTATCTCCTGCTTGATGCAAAGTAACTCCTTCGCCAACTGATTCAACTACGCCAGAGATTTCACTACCAGGACTGAATGGAAAGGGTGGTTTGAATTGGTACAAGCCCTGCACTATTAAAACATCAGGGAAACTGATGCCAGTTGCTTTGATGTCAACAACAACTTGACCGGGACCAGCTTCGGGATCGGGCACTTCTTCTACTTTGTGCGATTCTATCGGTCCAAATTCATTACATATAAAAGCTCTCATAATATATTCCTATTAATTGTAGAAGGACAAATTAACGATTCTTTGGGAAACGTCAAGATATCTTCTCTAGAAATTCTTTTAAATAATCTTCAAAGTCTGCTTGATTAGAAGATTCTATGACCTTTGCATCTTCTAAGGACTTTTTGCTTGCTTCAAGAAATAATTTATCTAATTCCGATGTTGCAGAAGTAATTGTCTCTAGATGTGTTTTTGACATCTTATTTCCTAGCTCTCTGAAAGAAAGATCGTTTTCTTGTAAGTCCTCAATAATTTGAGCACTTAAAGTGCCATTCGCGCTTATAAGGTTTTCTTTTTGCTTTGAAACGGATTGTAACCAGCTTAAATCCTGATCTTTATGTACTTCTGCATCCATGAATTCAGCAATTATCTCAAGCTCAGAAAGGATTCTATGTGCTTCTTCTTTTACAGGAACAGAACCTTCTATTGTTTCTAACAGAGTCAGTTCATCTCTCCCGTCATTGACTATCTTTCCATGATTCCTCTGAAGTCTTAATGACTCCTCAAGGTTAATTGAAGGACTGTCTGAAACAAAGCAATATATAAGCAAGGTATCTAAAAAGTTTATTTGGTCTTCGGTTATTCCTATAGGATCGTAAGGATTTAAGTCCACGCACCTCAATTCTAGATAATCAATCCCTTGAGATTTTAAAATATTGATAGGCCTTTCGCCGGAAGGACAAACACGCTTAGGCCTGATAGTGCTGTAATATTCATTTTCAATCTGAATGACTGAGGTATTTAATTGAGCTCTCTCACCTTTAATAAATTCACCAATATCCTCATAAGGCTTATAAGGCTTAAGAAGTGCGCTTTTAAGGTCAGAGCAATATTCTTCGAGACTGTTGTAAGAGATATTTAGATCGTCTTGCGCTTTGCTTATATATCCTAGGTCACCCATCCTTAGTGAAGTGGACGAAGGCTTATAAAATCCTCCAGATTCAAGCTCTTCTAGGTCATGCTCTTTTCCGGCAACAAAAGAATTACAAACAGCCGGGGAAGACCCAAACAGAAGTAAATATACCCATCCAAACCGCTTAAAGTTTCTGGCAATACCTAAGTAAGTCTCATTTTTAAAGGATTTGATATCTTTCCCAGTTTGACTAGCAAGAATCTCTAAGAATTTATCAGAAAATGAAAAGTTGTAATGTATACCCGCAATTGCTTGCATCATGCTACCGTATCTATTTGCAAGCCCTCTTCGATAAACTGTTTTCATCATTCCTTGGTTGGAATTACCATAATTTCCGATAGGTACCTCTTCATCTGAAGCTATGGGGCATGGCATGCTGAATGGCCAAAGCAATTCATTGTCAATATTGTTGTAAATAAATAAGTGCAATTCTCTAAGAAAATTTAAACATTCTCTGGCGCTATGGAAAGTTGGAGTAATTAATTCTAGAAGTGACTCTGAAAAATCTGTAGTTATATAAGGGTTAGTTAGGGCAGATCCCAGTTTATCAGGATGCTTAAGTTTAGAGATTTCGCCTTTGTGGTTTACTCGCAGGCTTTCCTTTTCTATTCCTCTATTAACAAAATTTAATTCTGCCAGGACCTCAGTATCCCTTAGTTCTTCCAAAGAAAATCTCATTGAAATTTTTTAGTTGTAGAAACAAACTGCCCTTACTTCTATGCTCTCTCTAGGGGATGTCTTTTTCTTAATTGATGGATCATCAAAAGCGCTATGAAGAGTTGGCAAGAAGGGTATATCTAGAGAGTCGTATGTTTTAAACATCAATACTTCATCACGATTCATCTTAGGATAAAAATACCATTCATGATCTTCATTGTGTGCCGATTGATAGATTTCAACTGTTAAACCTTGAGGTTCATCTCCTATATAATTGTATAGATCTGTTGGTATTAGTTCATTTTCAGACACAGTCCTCTTATCACATACTGCAAAAGGGGTGTCTAGACCATCTTTATCAAATCTTCTCCAAAGATTAAATACAACTATTCTTTGAGGACTTTCGCCCATTTCTTTAATAAATGGATCAAGGGTTTTACCAAAATTTGTTGTAAAGTCATTATGTACCAATCTGTGCCCACCCTTTCTTTCTCCTGAATCTGCTTGCGCTTCGTTTCTAGTAATATGTGAAAATATGTACACACTATCAGCTTTAACTTTTTCTTTAACAAACCTGCTCATCTCTTTGTAATACAGATCCACTACTTCATCATCATTGTAAAAATCCTTAACTGCAGATTTATGATCGATTAATTCAAAGCCACCGTTTTCAAGATTAAATTTTAATCCCCTTGCACTGCGAACAACCTTACTAAAGGATTTGTGGTTTGGCATGTTCGGGTCACCTTCGGTTAACCCAAAAGAAGGCTTCTCCTCATTTGGTTTGAGAGGTTTTCTATAATTGAAGTCAGCTTTAAGGTTGTTCATAAATAAAAGTATTATTTTGGTCCTGCGTTAATTATAGCTTCCACAACATCAAATTTCTTAAAGTTTTCTTTAAACTGATTAACTAATTTGTCTTCATATTCGTTATAGAGTGAAGGATCTTGCCAGTTTTTAACAGGGTTGAGTAGTTTAGAATCTACTCCGGCAACATTTAAGGGCACATCCAAATTCATGCCTTCAATTTTTTCAGTTTCAGCACCAGCTAAGTCGCCTGACTGAATAGCACTTATTATTGACCTCGTAACAGGTATATCAAATCTTTTGCCCGTTCCGTAGGGGCCACCTGTCCAACCAGTGTTAACCAAATAGACATTACTTCCGAACTCTGCAATTCTTTTCATTAAAAGGTCTGCGTATACTCCTGCTGCTCTAGGAAAGAAAGGAGCTCCATAACAGGTAGAGAAAGTTGTTTTGAAAGCTTCAGTTGAACCTACTTCAGTAGATCCAATGGCTGCAGTGTAACCGCTCAAAAAATGATAAGCAGCTGCTTCTTTAGAAAGAATAGAGACGGGAGGAATAACACCCGACAAATCACAAGTAAGAAAGATTACTGCATTAGGTTCTCCTGCTGAATTCTCATCAGCTCTTTTTTCAATATGCTCCCTTGGGTAGACTACTCTAGTATTCTCGGTTAAAGAAGAATCGCTGTAGTCTGGCTCCTTTGTATCAGAGTTGATAACGACATTTTCCATAACACTTCCTTTTCTTATTGCGTCCCAGATAACTGGTTCATTTTTTTGAGTCAGGTCTATACATTTCGCGTAACAACCTCCTTCAAAGTTAAATACAGTTCCTGGCCCCCATCCATGTTCATCGTCTCCTATTAAATCTCTATCAGGGTCAGCGGATAAGGTAGTTTTCCCTGTTCCTGAAAGTCCAAAGAATAAACATACTTCTCCGTCAGAATTAACGTTGGAGGCACAATGCATAGGTAAAACATTTTTTTCAGGGAGTAAGAAGTTTTGTACTGCAAACATTGATTTCTTCATTTCACCTGCATAAGGCATCCCTGCTAGGAGAACTTTTCTGGAAGTAAAATTAAGAAGAACAACACCATCGCTATTAGTCTTGTCAGCTTCTGGATCACAAACAAATTCAGGTGCGCTTAGTATTTGCCAGACTTCCTTGTTGCTCGGATTAAATTTTGCTGGTCTTATGAACATTTGCTTTCCGAAAAGGTTGTGCCAAGCCCACTCTGTCCTAATATTTACTGGGACGTAATGCTCAGAATGTTCACCAACATGCAAAGAAGAGACAAAGCTATCTTTTGATTCCAAGTAGTTCTCTACTTTACTCCAAAGCCTATCAAAATCTTCCGATTCAAAGGGTCGATTGACCTCACCCCAATCAACCGCATCTTTTGTTGAGGCGTCAGTAACTATAAATCTGTCTAACGGACTTCTGCCGGTTCTTTTGCCCGTTTTAACAAGAAGAGCACCATTGGCAGCTATCTCTCCTTCTTCTCTTTGCAGAGACTCTAAGATGAGTTCATCAACTGATAAATTTTCAAAAATACTTGACATTTATAGGTGTAAATTAGTTGTAATTTGAAAGTATTATATAGATTTAATTTTGTTTATGAGAATGAATTTCATCTGCGGAAAGTAAGACTTTAGATGTGTAAATGAGAATAATTATAAATCCGATCAACGTCCAGCCAGGAATGCTAACTCCCATAAAACTCCATAAAACTTCAGCGCAATTACCATCCCCCATTATTGCCATAGTGAATACTTCTAAAAAGGGTAGTGTTTCTAGCAAATAATCTATATCTGGAGCACAACTTGGCACTAATTCTGCGGGTAGGCTTTGTAAATACAACTGACGCAGGGACAGACCAATACCACACAAGAGAACTATACAGCATGTAATTAGCAGACCTTTATAGGAGCTTAATTTTTTAGGATTAATTAAATAGCCTGCACCAGCGATCAATCCAAGCATAATTACTGCTCCTCTTTGCATGTAACAAAGCATGCATGGTTTGAGTAATAAAAAATGTTCCATAAAAAGGGCAACAGCCATCATTCCTATACAAATAAAGAATATTATTCCAAAAGTTTTTCTAGGAGATTTAAATAAGAGATACATTAATGAGCTTGATCCCAGTTACTACCAATTCCTATATCAACCTCTAAGGGAACATCTAGATTGGCAGCTTCTTGCATAGACTTTGTTAGTATACTGATGACTTTATCAGTTTCTTCCTTTGGGGTGTCAACAATTAGTTCATCATGAACCTGGAGAGTAAGTTGTGCTTTTGATTTAGACTTTTTTAGTGCTCTGTAAGCATTGATCATTGCTATCTTCATTATATCTGCAGCTGAACCTTGAACGGGAGCATTAATAGCAACTCTTTCAGAAGCCTGTCTTCGAATTGCATTGCTTGCATTTATATCTCTTAAGTACAGTCTTCTTCCAAACAAGGTTTCAATATAACCCGTATCACGAGCAGTATCTTTAGTTGTCTCCATGTAAGTTTTTACTCCAGGGTATTTTTCAAAGTACATAGCCATATACTCAGCGGCTAAATTTCTGTTAATACCTAGTTGTCTCCCTAAACCAAATGCAGAAATGCCATATATAAGTCCAAAATTTATGGCTTTTGCATTTCTTCTTAGATCAGTGGTAACTTTATTCAATTCAACATCAAAAACTTCGCTTGCTGTTTTTGCATGGATATCTTCACCTTGGTTGAAAGCTTCTAATAAACCTTTATCTTTAGATAAATGGGCCATAACTCTCAATTCTATTTGGGAATAGTCAGCAGAAATAATTTTGTTCCCTTCGGTGGCCTCAAAAGCTTGTCTGATCCTTCTGCCGTCTTCAGTTCTAATCGGTATGTTTTGAAGATTTGGATCTGAAGATGACAACCTGCCTGTTGTAGTAACTGCTTGATGAAATGAGGTATGGACTTTACCCGTATTAGAAGAAATCTGGCCAGGTAATTTATCCGTGTAAGTTGACTTAAGTTTACTTAAAGTCCTATGTTCAAGTAATACTTTAGGCAGTTCATACTCCTCTGATAGCTCTTGTAAAACTTTTTCATCTGTAGAAGGTTGTCCACCGGGAGTTTTTTTGATTATTCGATAATTTAATTTCTCAAAAAAGATTTCTCTTAGTTGTTTGGTTGAACCAAGATTAAATTCCTCTCCGGCTATTTCATAGGCTAATTTTTCTAATTTATCTATCCTAGATTCCAAATCTTTAGATTGAGAAGACAAGATCTTTGAGTTGAGTAACATGCCATTTTGCTCCATGTCAGAGAGCACTTCTATTAAAGGTATTTCTATTTCTTCCATTAATTTTTTTAATGGTTTTATAGAATTTAATTTTGGCTCTAATACCTCATATAACCTCAAAGTAATATCAGCATCTTCTGCTGCATAATGAGTTGCTTTGTCTAATGGCACTTTGTCAAAAGTTACTTGTTTCGTTCCTTTTCCTGCCACTTCTTCAAAAGTTGATGTTTTATAATTCAAGTAAAAAGATGAGAGAGCATCGAGATTATGCCTAGTAGCCGATGCATCAAGAACATAACTCATCATCATGGTGTCATTTTTAATAGAATCTATTTTTATCCCATACCGTGCAAGAATATTTCTATCAAACTTTATGTTTTGTCCAATAATTTTGTTTTTTGCCTTTTCAAGGAAAGGTTTAAGTTTCTTAAGAACAATTTTTTCTTTAAGTTGAGGTGTGTCTTGATCTTCATGCCCAAAAGGAATATAAAAAGCTTTTCCTTGTTCGTAAGCCATAGAAACCCCTACAAGATTTGCATCCATATAATCTAAACCAGTAGTTTCAGTATCAATTGCTATAACTTTGGCTTTACTGGCAGCTTTGATAATTTTATCTAATGCTTTTTCAGAATTTATTAGTTCATATTTACTGTTTAGCTCTTTAGGTTTCTCTGTTTGTGGCCTGGCCCCTTCTTGCAGCCAGGCCCTAAACTCTAACTCTTCATATATTTTTCTTAAACCTTCTTCATCTTCCTTATTTACTTTAAGTTCTTCTATGCCAATTGGAAGTTCTACATCTTTTTTTATTGTGACAAGTTCATGAGCAAGTTTTAAGGTATCGATCGTGCTTCTAAGGTTTTCACCAACCTTTCCTCCTAAGCTCTCAGAGTTTTTTATTATGTTTTCCAAGCTTGTGTATTCATCTAACCACTTTACAGCTGTCTTAGGTCCAACTTTATCAACACCAGGGACATTGTCTGATTTATCTCCAATTAAAGCTAAATAGTCAGTAATATATTCTGGAGAAACACCAAATTTATTTTTTACTCCAGACTCATCTAATAGCTCGCCCGTCATTGTGTTTACAACACTTACGTTATCACAAACCAATTGAGTCATATCTTTATCCCCAGTGGATATAACAGTATTTAGTTTCTTTTTTCTTGCTTGTTCTGCTAACGTTCCTATTACATCATCTGCTTCAACTCCAGAGATCATAATTAACTTTATGCCCATTAATTCAATAATTTTATGAATTGGTTCGATTTGCATAACTAAATCTTCAGGCATTGGTGGTCGATTCGCTTTATATTTAGGATACATCTCATGTCTAAAAGTTTTCCCTTTAGCATCGAAAACTACCGCTAAGTCACTATCTGGATGGTCTATAAGTATTTTTTTTATCATACTAATAACACCCTTAATGGCACCTGTAGGCTGGTTTTTACTATTTTCTAACGGAGGCAATGCATGATAAGCCCTATATAAATAGGACGAACCATCCACTAGAATAATTGGGTCTTCTGTGCTCATTAATTTAACTTCCTTTTATAAAGTCTATTTCTTCTCGAGCCTTTCTCTCTCCAGCTCTTATCTTCTTTTAATCCAGATTTTGAAATCAAATTCTCGATTGATTCAAGATTTTCTTTTAAGTTCTTGCCTTCAATTTCAACGAGCAAGCTATCAATTTTTTTAAGAACTTGAGTCGCACCTGACAAAATATCTGGCTCTTTTCCATCTACATCGAGTTTAATATGATTGGGCGACGATATGCCATCAATTTTGTCTAAGTCATCTAAAGAGATTGCTACAACAGATTGTTTACCGCTTACAACAAAATCACCAAATTGATTTGATGCAGAGTCTATACTGTTATGCGAAGCGCCGGAACCAGGATCTTTCATGTACAGCTTCAATAAATTTGTTTCTTTTGCACCAGCGAAGCAAAGGGCATCTATATATTCATCAAGATGATTTAATCTAATATTGGCATTAAGAGTTGAGTAAGATTCAGATGAAGGTTCGATCGAGAGAACTTTGTTTTTACCACCCAGAGCAGCATATAGGCTAAACATACCAATATTTGCTCCAATGTCCCATAAAACCTCTTCTTCATTTAAGTGACTACTTATCCACTCGAAAGTTTCAGGCTCACTTCTATCAGATTCTGGATCTTGAGGAACTGATCCAGGAGAATCAATTCGGAATAATAATTCTCCCTTGTTAGTTTTTATGGTTTGAGTTGTTTTATAGAAATTAGATAATCTTGAATAGGTTTTAAGACGGGTTCTTTCCTTCATAACAAATGTTAACAGACTCCCTAATTTATAAATTAATTTTGATGCTTTCTTGCTGATTTTTATTCCTCTATTTTATTTTAACCTAACCAATCTCATTTAAATAAAGATTAATAAATATGAACTTTTTGTAAAGGTAAATGTCTGAAATATGTAGGGTAATTAAAAATAAACTCTATTCCGTAAGAAAGCTTCGGGCAACCCCAAATGCTCGAAGCTTTTACTTATTTATTAGTTCTACCATAGTTTCAATCAACTCTTTTACTCCATCTTTTTTCGTAGCTGAAGTTGATATAACAACGCTTTCCGTTGAAAGATCTTTTAATACCTCAAGAGCCTTCAACTTTTCATGGTTAGCTTTATTTTTGGATAGTTTATCTGACTTATTTAAAAGTATTATTAAAGGAAGGTCCTTTGCTTCACACCAATTAATGAGTGTTAGGTCATCATCTTTAAAGGGATGTCTGATGTCCATAATAATTACCAACGCCTTTAAGCTTTTTCTTTTGTTTAAATAATTATCAATACTTATACCCCAGTCTGCCCTCATAGATTTAGACACTTTTGCATATCCATAACCAGGTAAATCAATGATCTTATAATTTTTGTCTTTATCAATTTTAAAAACATTTATAGACTGTGTCCTGCCAGGAGTTTTACTTGTTTTTGCTAATTTTTTGTTGTTAGTGATCGCATTTAAAACGCTAGACTTACCGCAATTTGATCTTCCGCAAAAAGCTATTTCACTTCCAGTGTCGGTAGGTAAATCTTCATAAGAAGGATAACTCCCCATAAAGAAAGAATTTTGTAAGAAATTTTGACTAACCATATGTAAATTTAAATTAAAGGAATGGCTTTAAGGTTAGTATATAATGACGCCGCGCCACATCATACAATATGAATTTATAAATGAGATTTAGATTATCAATTATTTTTATATCTTCAGTTTTGCTTATAGGGGCAGGAGAAGCACCTTTTGTAAAAGAAAAAGGAGATCCAGTTAAAGGCGAGCAATTGGTTTCGGCTTGTGCTGCTTGCCATGGCTCAGATGGAAATAGTTTGGCTGGTCTGTGGCCTTCAATAGCAGGTCAAAATTATAAATACCTTCTAAAACAACTTAGACTAGTTAAATCGGGTGATAGAGCAATAGATCAAATGATTGGCCAGCTTGATAATTTAAGCGATGAAGATTTACAAGATATTGCAGCTTTTTATTCTATTCAAAACAATACAATAGGACAGGTAGACGAAAACAAGCTTGAATTAGGAAAAAAGCTTTATTACTCCGGTAACTTAGAGAAAGGGGTTCCTGCTTGTACCGCATGTCATTCACCTAGAGGCTTAGGTAATGCTCCAGCAGCTTATCCTTTACTAAGTGGACAGCAACCAGATTATGTAGAGAAAGCTTTGAAAGATTATAGATCAGGGGAAAGATCTAATGATGATCCTTCCAAAATTATGATAGCTATAGCTTACAAGCTAGATGATAATGAAATAGAAGCTCTTTCGAGTTTCGTCCACGGTCTTCACTAAATTACTATGTTTTCTAGAGTTCTTATTTCATCCCTCATAACACTTGTTCTCTTCTCTTGTTCAAATGAAGATAGCGGACAAGCTCAAACTACTTTTGAGTCTAGCGATAAATATACTGAAGGTGTTCATTATGAAGTTATAGACAACCCAACCACAGTAAGAGATCCTTCTAAAGTTGAGGTGATAGAAGTTTTTTGGTTTGGTTGCAATCATTGCTATGCCTTAGAGCCTTACTTGGCTAGATGGAAAAAGGAAATGCCAGCAGGGGTAAGTTTTTCTAAATCTCCAGCAACCTGGAATGAGATGTTAAAAACTCATGCCAGAATGTATTACACAGCAAAGGCTCTCGGAATAGAACAACAATTTATACCCGCAGCATTTAATACCATGCAGAATGAAAGAAGAATGCTTACCGGAAACACTGAACTCGAATACTTTTTTATGGGCTTTGATATTGAAAGAGAAAAGTATAAATCAGTAAATAAGTCTTTTGGCGTTTCAAATGCAGTAGATCAGGCAGACAAAAGAATGAAGCAATGGGAAATTACTGGGGTGCCCGTCATTATAGTGAATGGAAAGTACAGAGTAGGAGCTTCTAGGGCGGTAGGAACAGATGGTCTGTTTGACGTTGTTAATTTTCTTATTGAAAAAGAAAAAAAATATTCTCCTTCTAATTAGTTTTGAATAAATTCCCTATTTGCCCTATTTTTATACCTGCTAACAGGCTGGAATGGATTGATAAAACTTTCGACAAAGGAGCTGATGCAGTAATAATTGATTTAGAAGATTCAGTTCCAGAAGATCAAAAAATTAAAACCAGAAAAGATTTAGTATCTTTCCTGCAATCTAGTAGTTTTGATAAAACTATTATTGTAAGAGTCAATCCTGTGAATACTGCTATTGGCGCAGATGATATGAAGGTCTTGTCGGAAGTCTCTTCAAAAATTGATGCTCTTATGTTGCCTAAAATTGAGCAAACGGGAGTGTTAAATGACCTCCCTGACAATCTAATTGCTTTAATTGAGACTCCTGCATCTATTCAGAATCTTAAAGAAATAGCTTGCCATAAGAATGTCATTGGAATTGCATTAGGTGGTGCTGATCTAAGTGCAAGCCTTGGTTCAGATATGAGCTGGGACTCTTTGCTATTCACCAGGTCTAAAATCGTCATAGAGGCTGCAGCAAATAATTTGTTCACAATAGATAGTCCCTTTATGAATATAGAAGACATATCAAGCTTGAAGAAAGAGTCTGTTCTGTCTAATGGCCTGGGGTTTGATGGCAAAGCTGCCATTCATCCAAACCAGATTGAAACCATAACTAAGTCTTTCTTACCTAATGAATCAGATATTCAAGAGGCTAAAGAAATTATTAAATTATTTAACTCTAGTTCTGAAGCCGTAATAGCTTACAAAGGAAAAATGATAGACATGCCAATTGTTCTTTCAATGGAAAAGAGATTAAGGCTTGTAGGAATAGAACTTAAAAATATAGACTGATATTTAGGAGAAGACAATGGTAAAAAAGGTAAAGGAAATTTCACCAGGAAGATATAGAGAAAGTTTTGGAAGATACTATGAAGAATTTGTCGTGGGGGATGTTTATGAACATAGGCCTGGAAGAACGATAACCCAAACAGATAACATCTGGTTTACTTTATTGACAATGAATCAGCACCCACTGCACATAGATGAAGAGTACGGAAAAGGAACTGAGTTTGGAAAAACTTTAGTCGTTAGCCCATTTACAATCGCTCTAATGGTTGGCATGAGCGTTAGTGATGTAAGTCAAAAGACAGTAGCCAATCTAGGATGGACTGATATCAAGATGACTCACCCTTTATACGTGGGTGATACATTATATGCAGAATCTGAAGTGATGGAGAAACGTGAATCAAAGTCTAGACCGGATGAAGGTATAGTCACAGTAAAGACAATAGGTAAAAACCAGGACGGCATTGAGGTAGCTTCGTTTCTTAGGTCTGCCTTGATACCCAAAGAAGGAAAGGCTGTAGAGGATAAGATAGATTATTAATTTATCAATTTGCGATAACTCTTTTTTTTGATATAACTGTAAGCATTAAAGTCTATAGGGGAGTAGATAATTATGAGTCAAAATTTATTTGATACGAGTAAAGTGGATGAAACTGCATGGCATCTTCAAGGTAACTGGGCGCCAGTTAAGGAAGAATTGACGGTTTCTGATTTAGAAGTTAAGGGAGAAGTTCCCAAAGAAATTAATGGTCTTTATATTAGGAACGGAATGAATCCTAGATCTGGATTTAGTGATCATTGGTTTTTCGGTAATGGAATGCTTCACGGTTTTAATTTTGAGGATGGTAAGGTCAGTTATAAAAACCGATATGTAAGAACTCCCTATTATGAAAAGGACCTTGATATTATTGGTTCTTTTGGAGATTTAAGTGCATCTCCAGCAAACACGCACATTATTAAGCACGCCGATAAATTCCTAGCACTGGAAGAAGCCCATCTTCCTTGGGAGGTAGATGAGAATTTAGAAACTAAAGGGGCCTACGATTTTAATGGCAAGCTTAAAGGTGCTATGACGGCCCACCCAAGAACCTGTCCGAAGACGGGGGAGCTTTTGTTTTTTTCCTACTCTGTTATGTCAGAACCATATTTAACTTATTACAGAGTAAATCCTGTAGGTAAATTAGTTCAAATTGAGCCCATTGAATTGCCAAGGGCCGTGATGATGCATGACTGGAACGTCACTGAAAATCATGTTGTATTTATGGATCTGCCTATTATTTCTGACATGAACCTCGCAGTTGAAACCGGATCACCTTTTGGTTTTAAACCAGAATTTGGAGCCAGATTAGGTGTAATGCCAAGAGAAGGCTCAAACTCAGATGTGAGATGGTTTGATATTGATCCTTGTTATGTTTTTCATCCTCTCAATTCATATGAAGAGGGAAATAAAATTATTTTACATGTCTGTAGACAACAAGAAGCAATGGTTGGAGGCTTTCAGGATATATATGGAGGAGAAACAACCGTAGCGAGACTTTGGAAGTGGACAATTGACCTAGAGTTAGGTTCTGTGAAAGAAGAACAAATAGATGATGCTCCTTGTGATTTTCCAAGAATTGATGATCGAAGAATAGGCTTTAAGAATGACTATGGCTACTTTACGACCTTAAAAACTGATGTGGAGTCGTTAACAATAGGAAGGCATTTACTTAAATATGATTTAGTTAATGACAAAAGACTAACTCACGATTTAGGAGAGAATGTCACAGGAGGGGAGGCTTTATTTGTCCCTAGAACTGCTAATTCTTCTGAAGATGATGGATGGGTAATTAGTCTAGCCTATGAAGCAGAGACTGAGCGTTCAAAACTTCTAATAATAAACTCTCAAGACTTTGAATCTGCTCCTGTAGCAGAAATATATGCACCTCAAAGAGTTCCAAATGGAGCGCACGGCAGTTGGGTAAGTAAAGAACAATAAGGAAAGTTATATATGGAAATACAATACGCTTCAGTCTGGGAGAAAAATGCAGACGCTATACCTAATGAAATTGCTCTAATTTGTGGAGACAACGAGGTAAGTTGGAAAGATTTTGATGATAGAGCCGCTAAGTTAGCTGCATTATTAGATGATAGCGGTCTTGGAGATGATTCTAAAGTTGGTCTTTATTTACATAACTCAAACGAATATTTAGAAGCACAATATGCTGTTTTTAAAATTAAAGGTGTTCCAATAAATGTAAATTATCGATATAAAGAAGAAGAGCTAGTTTATTTGTTAGATAACTCAGATTCTGAAGCTTTGTTTTATCAAGGGTGCTATGCAGAACAAGTTCGTGCTATTAAGGATAAACTTTCTAAAGTCAAAGTTTTTATACAAGTTGATGATGGCTCTTCAGATGCCCCAGACTTTTCATTAGATTATGAAAGCAGTATTCAGAACAATTCATCCATGGAAAGAATAGATCGATCAGGAGATAACATATACATGCTGTACACAGGCGGAACAACTGGAATGCCTAAAGGCGTTATGTATCAGCATCAAGGCCATCTTTCTAGTATGTTAAAAACCGCTGGAGCTTGGGGATTAATACCAATTCAAGAGGAGGTTGTTGATATCGAAGCTTTAGCGGAAGTTGTTAAAGAAAATGCAGAATCCAATAACTTGCCCGTTAGTATTCCTGCATGCCCGTTGATGCATGGTACCGGTATGTGGCTTGGAGCAATGATTCCTCTACTTGCTGGTGGGTGTGTAGTTACCATTCCTCAATTGGGGTTTGATCCTGATTTACTATTTAGAGAAACAGAAAGAAGAAAGGCAAACAATCTTGTAATAGTTGGAGATGCTTTCGCTAAACCTATGTTAGATGCACTGGATAAAGCAAGCAATGAAGGCACTCCCTATAACCTTGAATCAGTTAATAACATTATCTCAAGTGGAGTCATGTGGAGTTCTGAAGTTAAGGATGGTTTATTGAAACACAATGATATGGTTCTGGTAGACGCTATGGGATCTACGGAAGGAGGTATGGGCTCCTCAGTAGCATCCAGAGATGCTCCTGCTCCAACAGCTAAATTTGTTTTAAACCCTGGAGTAATTGTTATAACTGATGAAGGAGAGCATGTCGAAGCTGGTTCAGGAAAAATGGGGAAAATTGGAACAAGCGGCTTAGTCCCTTTAGGTTATTTTAAAGATGAAAAGAAGTCAGCTGAAACTTTTAAGGAATTTGAAGGTGTTAGATATAGTTTTCCAGGTGATTATGCAACAGTGGAAGCAGATGGAACAATTACTCTCCTAGGACGTGGTAGTAATTGTATAAATACTGCAGGCGAAAAAGTTTATCCAGAAGAAGTAGAGGAAGCTGTAAAAAGGCACCCCAATGTTTTTGATTGTTTAGTAGTGGGGCTACAAGATGACAGGTTTGGCCAAAGAGTTGTCGCCTTAGCTTCTTTTCAAGACGACAATCAAATCGAAGAACAAGATTTGATTGCTTTTACAAGAGAGCATTTAGCAGGCTATAAATTACCTAAACAAGTTCTATTTGTCCCTGAGGTAATGAGAGCTCCCAACGGAAAGGCAAATTACAAGTGGGCTAAAGAAACGGCTGAAAAGGAATTAGGTTAAAGAGGTATAAATCATGGACGTAACTGAAGCTGTAGATTCCAGGAAATCAATAAGGGCTTTTTTAGATAAAGCTGTAGACGACTCATTAATAAAGGAACTGCTTGAGAAATCATCTAGAGCCGCCTCCGGGGGTAACTTACAGCCTTGGAAAATTTATGTGATCAATGGCAAAACGATGAACAGTTTTCATAAATTTCAATCTGAATGGACTGAACCTGAAACACCAGCTTATGCAATTTATCCAGAGAATCTTAAAGAACCTTATAAGACTTCAAGATATGAGGTGGCTGATGATATGTATTCTCTATTGGGAATAGAAAGAGAAGATAAAGAAGCAAGATTTAAGCAAGTATTAAAGAACTATGAGTTTTTTGGAGCTCCAGCAGCTTTCTTTTGTTTTGTAGACAGACAAATGGGCAGACCTCAGTGGTCAGATTTAGGAATGTTTCTTCAAACATTCATGCTACTAGCTAGAGAAGCTGGTTTAGATACATGCCCACAAGAAGCATGGGCAATGAAACAGGAAAGTGTAACTGCCTTTGTTGAAGCGCCAGACGAATTAATGCTGTTTTGTGGCATGGCCATAGGTTATCAGGATGAATCTGAAAAAGTTAATGAACTTAGAACCGCAAGAAGGCCAATAGAAGACTGGACAGTTTTCTTAAATAAATAGGCTAAATTACTATTTCAATTAGGCTCGGACCTTCAGATTTTATTCCATATGAAAAGGCTTTATGGAACTCTTCGACGGTTAGAGTTTGTTTAGCCGGCACACCTAAAGATTCTGCAAGAGAAACCCAATTTATTTCTGGATTGTCTAAGGAAAACATAGAAGAAGCTCTATCTCCTGTTCCTAGAGCCCCGACTCTGTCTAGTTCAACTTTTAAAATAGCATAAGCTCGATTAGAAAAAATAATGTTAGTTACATTCAGGCTCTCTCTGGCCTGGGTCCATAAAGATTGTATTGTATACATAGCTCCACCATCACCGTGCAAACATATTACGGGCCTGTCCGGTGAGGCAATTGCAGCGCCCGTAGCTAGAGGTAGTCCTTGTCCTATAGATCCTCCTGTTAAAGCTAGCCAATCTAAAGGTTTTGCATTCCAAGCGTGTGGTGTAACAAAAAAACCTGAGGTTGCAGCCTCATCTGAAACAATAGCTTCTTCAGGCAGCAGTCCAGTGAAAAGGGCACCAAGATTTTCAGGATTTAATTCGCCTGACGTAGGCATATCTATCTTTCCATCAGGAATTAAATGCTTATCAATTTTTGATCCTTTGAACATTTCATTTAGAGCATTTAAAGCATATTTCCCATCTTGAAAAGCAGAAGCTACTTCAATAAGCTCTGCTTTTTCAGGTGACAAGAAGCTTTTTTTTCCAGGGTAGGCAAAAAAAGAAACAGGTGGTTTTGTTCCTATAAACACTATAGATTCAACTCCACTCAAAAATTCTTCAGCAAGTTCAGCAAAATAAGGAATCGGCTCTACTTTAGTCAGCCCAACCCCTCTACGATGCCTTTTTACAAAAGTATCTGTTGCTAGTCTGCACCCGCAAGCAGAGGCAATTTTTCCAGCCAACGTAACTGATTCTTCATCTAAAAAATTACCCCCTATATAAAGCATAGAATTTTTATCGGATGAAAGAGATTTAAAAGCCTGATCAATCAATTGATCATCTACTTTTAGAGGTCCTTCTATTTCAAGTTTAGGGCCTATATTTTCTGTCTCTCCCCAAGCACAATCAGCAGGAACTAGCATGGTAGCAATTTGGCCTGGAAATTTATGAGCAGCTTGCCATGCTTCTGACCCTAGTTGACTAAGGTCATCCGGTGAAGAACTTCTTCCAACCCAGTCAGAACTAGCTTTTGCTAGTCCGTCTAGATCAGATGTTAAAGGAGCGTCATACTGCAGATGGTAAGTTGCATGATCACCAACAATATTTATCATGGGCGTCCTAGCTTTCTTTGCATTATGTGTATTAGCGAATCCATTACCAAACCCTGGACCTAGATGTAGTAAATTTGCAGCAGCTTTACCAGACATCCTTGCATAGCCATCTGCAGCACCAGTGACAACACCTTCAAACAAACCTAACACAGGTCTTACTTCGGGATGGTGGTCTATAGCTGCAACCAAATGCATTTCTGAGGTGCCAGGGTTTGCAAAAACAACTTCTAGGCCATTGGCAATCAAAGTCTTTAATAGGGCGTCAGCAGAATTCATACACTCATTATAGACCTATGATTTTGAGTCTACTAATTCTATTCAAGCAGGTTGTCTTAAGACTTCTCTGTTAGATACTCCTGCTAATTTTAAGAATTTAATTAACTGCCTAATGTCTTAGAACCTGACCTGCGCGAGCACCAGTAGGTTCTCCATCAAGAACATTGACTTTGCCGTTGACAATCGTTGCTTTGAAGCCGCGTGACTTTTGGATATATCTCGGTGCGTCACCAGGAAAGTCATTAACTAATACAGGTTGTAATTCAGTTACTTCTTCTGGATTAAACACATTAATGTCTGCTTTCATTCCTGCTTTTAAAATACCTCGATCGTTTAGGCCTATCACTGCTGCCGGATCAGCTGTCATTCGCTTAATAGCTTGAGGAAGAGTGAATACACCTGTTTCACGTACATAATGAGAGAGTATGAAACTAGACCAACCTCCATCCATAATTTGAGAAACATGCGCGCCGACATCGCCAAGCCCTGGAATGAGATGTTCGCTCGCGAAGAGATCTCCTTGCTCTTTGAGGTTACCGCCAAACATGCGCCAGTTGAAAAGACCACGACCATTACTATCTCTTGACAGGCGTAAGAAAGTTTCAGACCAGTGCTCCCCAGCAGATTTTGATAGCTCGATCAGATTCTGGGCAGAGTTATGGTCGGGCACCTCATCAAGGCCTAGAAAGTAGACTTTCTGTAGAGGAATACCACAAGATTTCGGTTCGCGGGCTTCCGTCACTAAAGCCTTACAGAAGGTCTCATCATGTATAGCCTCCAATCTAGCTTCAAAATCTTTTGCTCGCAACTCATCCCATGTGAGACCTTCCACCGGTAAGCCTGATTGGAGACCAAACATGTAGCCAGATCCACGTGTGTGACTGATGCCGGTGATATTTCGTCCATCCAAGTTCATTTCGTCAAGATGCATTGCAGCCTTAGATCCAGACCCTTCTTCACCTGAACAGCCATAGCTAAATAAAACCCTGCTTCCTTCTGTTTCAGCAACCGATCTCATTACCTCAGCTTCTGCACCAACGAGTTGCATCAAGCCATCCCGAGGTCCGACAACCTTTGCAATCTCGACAAGCTCAGAACACTCGGCATAGGTTCCTGGAATTGCACGACCATCTGGAGCTTTATGTGGTTCGTAACGATTGGTCGAGAATCCAACTGCCCCATCTTTCATTGCTTTTTCTACAATGTCAGCCATTTGTCGCTTTTCATCCTCAGTTGCCTGCTCATCAAAAGATCTATCACCCATAACGTAATAGCGAACAGCAGAATGACCGACGAGACCAGCAACATTCAGAGAAGGTTTTAGTTCTTCTAATGTGTCTAGGTATTGACCATAGTGTTCCCAGTTCCAAGAAAGTCCTGACAGAATGGCTTGCTTAGGAATATCCTCCACCGTTTCCATCATACCTGCTAGAACTTCCACATCATCTGGCTTGCATGGAGCAAAGGTGAGTCCACAGTTTCCAATCAATGCTGTTGTAACACCGTGCCAACAAATAGGTGTCATTTCAGGGTCCCAGCCAATTTGTGCGTCCAGATGTGTATGTATATCAACAAATCCAGGTGATACCGTCATGCCTTTAGCATCAATTATCTCTTTTGCATTAGATTCAATTGAACCTATTTCTTTAATTTCACCATCCTGAATAGCAATGTCAGCCTCGAAAGGGTTGTTACCTGTTCCATCTACTATCGTTCCATTTTTAATTAAAAGATCATATTCCATAATTTCCCTCTAAAATTTTCTTATATCGTAAGTTTTATAAAGAAATTTAGCAAAAAAACTTAGTTAATTTTCTTATATTTTTTATACAAAAATAAAGATAACCAGCCCGAGATTATAGGGATAACAGTGACTTGCGTTAAGACTAAAAAACCTACAAGACCCTCTAGAACTAATGTAGATAAAAAGTCTTGGAGATTTGAATAGATTTTTTCGCTAAAAAGAGACCCCACTAAAACAGTTAACCAGATTGCAATATAAGACAAAGCATATAAGCCAAAAATTAGTATTCCTAATATTAAGAAAAATTTTTTCATTATTGATTCAGTTTACCTTAAATCTTAATGGGCTAGACAGGATTTGAACCTGTGACCTTCTGCTCCGGAGGCAGACGCTCTATCCTAGCTGAGCTACTAGCCCATTAGAGATTATATGCTTCTTATTTTTATTTTATTAATACATTAGCCCTGATATGATCCACTTCTTTGAAAATAAAGCGGAGAATTTATGGCTGGTAATTCTTGGAAATCAATAAATTGGAAAGACCCTTTTTTATTAGAACAACAACTAACAGATGATCAGCGTTTGGTTAGAGATACTGCACATCAGTTCGGTCAAGAAAAGCTTCTACCAGGAGTTAGAGAAGCATTCAGGAAAGAAGAAACTGATTTAAATATTTTCAAAGAGATGGGTTCTTTAGGTCTTTTGGGATCAACTATTCATGGATATGACTGCCCCGGCGTTGATTATATGAGTTATGGTCTTATCGCAAGAGAGATAGAAAGGGTGGATTCAGGTTATCGCTCTATGATGAGCGTTCAGTCCTCTTTGGTCATGTATCCAATTTATGCTTTTGGGTCTGAAGAGCAAAAAGAGAGATATTTGCCCGCCCTTTCTACTGGAGAATTGATTGGGTGCTTTGGGCTAACTGAACCTGATTATGGCTCTGATGCAGGAGGTTTGATTACAAGGGCTAAGAGCGTCAAAGGAGGTTACTCTATTTCTGGAGCAAAAATGTGGATTTCAAACAGCCCAATAGCAGATGTTTTTGTTGTTTGGGCAAAAAATGATGAGGGCAAAATTAAGGGATTCATTCTTGAAAAAGGGATGGATGGTTTAAGTGCTCCAAAGATAGAAGGTAAGTTAGCTTTAAGGGCATCAATAACCGGACAAATAGTTATGGAAGAGGTTTTTGTAAGCGAAGATCAAATGCTACCAAACGTAGAAGGCCTAAAAGGACCTTTCAGCTGCTTAAACAACGCCAGATATGGTATTGCTTGGGGGGCTTTAGGTGCTGCTGAGACTTGTTGGCACACAGCAAGAGAATATGTAATGGACAGAAAGCAATTTGATAGGCCTTTGGGTGCCAATCAACTTATTCAACTTAAGTTAGCTGACATGCAGACAGATATAAGCATAGGCCTACAAGGCTGTTATAGGGCCGGACAATTGATGGATGAAAATAATATTTCACCTGAGTTAATTTCTTTAATTAAGAGGAACTCAACTGGTAAAGCTTTAGAAATAGCGAGACACGCTAGAGATATGCTAGGGGGAAATGGAATTTCTGATGAATATCCCATTATGCGTCACATGGTAAATTTAGAAGTAGTAAACACTTATGAAGGCACCAACGATATCCATGCTTTGATTTTAGGTAGAACTCAAACAGATATCCCTGCGTTTTAAGTTAAATTTAGTTTAATTAGAAGGAAGACTAAGCAAAATTCTTGCTTTATAATGCCCATGTCCAGCCTGCTAATATCTAAGTAAAATATGAAATATTCAAGATTATTGTTAATTACAATTTCCTTTCTTATAACTGTTGGCGCTTCTGAAGCTGAAAAAGCTATTGAAAAAAGGATTGCTCCTGTTGGGTCTATTTGCGTTGAAGGTCAAGATTGCGGCTCTGCTATTGCACCTGCTGTTCAAGTATCTAGTACATCTAGTTTACCTAAAATTCAGTTATCTGAAGGATCGAATCACACAGTACAGATGTTGAACTCAGGACCAGGTGGAACAATGGTATTTGACCCGCCGGTTATAAAAGTTTCTGTTGGAGATACTATCTTATTTAAATCAACCGACCTATCTCATAATTCAGCTTCTATAGCTGGAATGATTCCAGATGGTGCCTCCAGTTGGGCAGGAATGTTGAGTCAAGATATTTCAGTTACCCTAGATAAAGAGGGCGTTTATGTTTATCAATGTGATCCCCATGTCATGATGGCTATGGTTGGAGTTATCCAGGTTGGAGAGGCAACAAATTTAGACGCAATTAAAACAGCAGCTGCTTCTAAAAAATCTACGTTCATAATGAGTGCAGATCGTTTAGATAACTATTTATCTCAGTTATAAGTTTTTAATTAATTCTGGCAAAGAATACCAATCAGAAAATTCAGCTATTTGAATTCCTTCAATAGGAAATTCTGTTTTTTCTTCATTAAACCAGACAGGAGTCATGCCAAAGTCTAGGCTAGCCTTGACGTCATTTAGTGGATGATCCCCAATATGGCAAATTTCATGGGGCTTTAGTTTTGTTTTGTTAATAACAGCTTCAAACATAATAGGATCAGGTTTATGTGCATTTAAGTCTGCAGCCGAGAATATATAATCAAAGAAATAGTCTATTCCTATAACCTTAAGGTCAGCATTTCCATTTGTTACTACCCCTAAAATATATTCTTGCTTAAGTAACTCTAGTGTTTCAAGGACACCTTCATAAAAAGTAACGGTATTTCTTCCTTTGAAATATATTTCAAAAGCTTTTCTTGCCATCTCCTTTGACTCCTCCTTCTCATATCCGGCTCTAACATTTAACTCATAAAACATTAGTTTTCTTAAATCTGATATTTGATTTACAAGATTAGGATCACCTTTGATCAATTGATCTCTTATCTCCATTACATCAGGTTTTCCAAAAAACATTGCCGTTCCGGGATAATTTTCTTCAATCCATTTGTTTGTAGCTTCTTCCGCTTTCATAATATTCGGCATTAAAGGCCAAAAAGTATCATCAAGATCAAACGAAATGGATTTAATTGTCATCATCATTTCCTTTCTTAGCTCTTGGATGAGTCTGATCGTAAACTTTTGAAAGATGCTGAAAATCTAACTTTGTGTAAATTTGAGTGGTACCTATATCTGAATGACCAAGCATTTCTTGTATGGCTCTCAAGTCTCCACTTGATTCTAAAACATGGCTAGCGAAAGAGTGTCTAAGCATGTGAGGATTAATCCCCGGCAGTCCTCGCATTAAACATAATTTTTCTAACCTAAGTTGGACAGATCTCGGAGAAATCCTATTACCTTTATTATTTAAAAAAAGAGCTTCGGTGTCTGTTTGCTTAGAGTATAGAAGCTCTTTTCTATGCAACATCCAATCCCTAATCGATTGTATTGCTTTTTTTCCTACCGGGATGTCTCTAGTTTTCTTGCCTTTTCCGATGACCCTGCAGATTCGTTCTTTAATATCTAAACTGCTTATATCTAAATTACATAATTCAGATAGTCTAAGCCCTGATGAATATAGCAATTCAGCTATAGCTTTATCTCTTACTTCAAACATACCTTTGGGCTTAAAATCTAATAATCTTTGAACCAAGTCTGCATCCATTGCTTTAGGCAAAAGGCTTGGCGATTTAGGTGAGCTAATATTTTCTGCTGGACTCTTGTCTATTAGCTGTTCTTGTAACAAATAATTAAAAAAGCTTCTGTATGAAGAGAGAATTCTCTGAATACTTCTAGGACTTAGCCCTCTTCTTCTTTCTTTATTAACATAGATACGAATGTCGCTTTCTTTAACTTCTTGCCATGACTTGATACCAGAATTTGATAAAAAATATAAAAGTTTACCTAAATCTCTTTCATAGCTATCAGTAGTATTATGGGAAAGTTGCTTTACTGTCTTTAGATAAGATAAAAAGTCTTTTATTTTTTCGTCAAACATTTAGTAGTTGTTTCTTTCTATTAGATTAGCTAATACCTGTGAAATGAATTCTAGAAACATAGAATCGTAATCTTCGGAGTAAGTACCATGTTTTTTTGAACCAAGTGCTAACAATCCAGGGCAATCTTTGTTCTTTATAGGCACTAAAACGCACTCTACGATTCCTGATTTTTTATAAAAGATATAGTCAGATTCTTTTTTATTTATTGGGCCACAATATATATCTGCAGCATTATATTTTTTACCAAATACCCGATGGGCTTCTTTAGGATTAACAATCCTTCCTTTAGGAAGGTTTGTATTTTCTCTAAAAAAAATTAATTTACATTTATCAGCTTGAAAGTTTTTTTCAAAACGTCTTTCAGTTAGCGAAATTATATCTGTGGAATTTTTACATAAGATCAAATCTAAAATTAATTTCTTAGTCCTTATAAAGATATTTTCATTATTTTTAGCTATTTCTATTAATCCCAGAAGATTATTAGTCGTAGAGTTATAGTTTTCACGCAGTAACTCAACTTGCTTTTGAATTAGAGAAACAGCTCCACCAGTTTCATGGACGATCTCAAGCGCATTAAGAATATGTGAGTTTTTAGATAAGAAGTCAGGGTTGAGTATAAGAAATTGTTCTACTTCTTTCTCATTTAAAGATTTCTTAGTCATTGTATCGATATGTTTATTTGTTCAATAAACTGAGCCTCGCCTTTAGCTATTATTTCTCTGTTCTCTATATTGTAATCTATAAATATACTTCCTTTCTCAAACTTAATTTTAACTGGGCTTTCAATAGTTTGATCATTTATGGCTATCAATGCTGCTGCACAAGCGCCACTTCCACAGGCTAAAGTTTCTCCTGCTCCTCTCTCATATACCTTAAGTTGTATCTCATTTTTAGAAAGGATTTTTCCTACACCGAAATTTACCCCTTCAGGAAACCATTCACTGTTTTGTAATACTTCACCGACTTTTTTTAAAGAAATACCTTCATTAAGCTCTTTGAAGCTAACCGCATGAGGATTTCCTAGATCGATAACAGCTAGCTCTATTTCTTGATCCTCAACCTTGATGATGTGTTTATTATTATAATTTTCTGGAGGTAAATTATTTTTTATTGCAGAGTTGTTTGGGTTAGAAAACTTTACAGAATACTCCCCATCATTATGGGCTTTTAGGTTCCATAAACCGCCTAACGTAGAAACGATTAGATCATTTTTAGATACTAACCCTTCCTCGATTACAAATTTAGTTAGGCATCTCGCTCCATTGATGCAGTTCTCTGCGATTGATCCATCAGTATTAAATATCTCTACAGATAAATCCACATCGGGCCTTTCTGGGGGAAGGACACTTATCAGTTGATCAAATTCCACTTCTTTCAATGCAGCTATTTTAATAACTTCTTCTGAGGAAAGGGTTAAATCTTCTCTTAGTAAATCGACTAAGGCGATTAAATTCCCTAAACCGGAATAAATATAAAGGTTTAGATCCATAGTTTATAAGTTAGTTTCGAGTGCAATTAAGTCTTCAAAACTTTCCCTTCTTTTAATTAGTTTAGCGGAAGAGCCATTCACTAGTATTTCAGGTACTTTTAATCTTGAATTGTAATTAGAGCTCATCACTGATCCATATGCTCCAGCGTCCATAAAAGCAATAAAATCCCCTTGTGAAATAGATAATTCTCTTTCTTTAGCCAACACATCTGAACTTTCACAAACAGGACCCACTAATTCATATATTTTTTTATCTAAATCTCTTTTTTTTACCTCTTTCACAGTATGCCATGCATCGTAAAGTGCTGGTCTCATTAAATCATTCATACCGGCATCTATAATCGCAAAATTTTTATGTTCAGTTAATTTTAAATATTCAACTTTTGAAACAAGAATACCGGCGGTGCCGGTAATTGATCTGCCTGGCTCTAAGATAATATTTAGATCTAATGCACTGATTTTATTTAATATTTCTAAAATCAAAGACTCAGGATTGCCAGGGGTTTCTTCTTTGTAAGTGATACCTAAGCCTCCTCCAATATCCAAGAATTCTAATTTATGTTCATCTTTAATGAGCAGTTTTTGTGCATCTAGTAAATGCTCTAGACTTTTTATAATTAAGCTATTATCAGAGATTTGAGATCCAATATGACAAGCTATGCCAGAAATTTTTATTAAAGGCTTGTCTTTAGCTTTTGAAGATATATTTTGCAGAGTTTCACTGCCTACACCAAATTTTGACGTTTTAAGTCCAGTTTCAATATATTTATGAGAGCCGGTTGGTATATCTGGGTTAATTCTTATTGCGCATTGAACCTCTTTATTTAAGTTTTGAGAGATATTGCATACACGATCAAATTCATCTTCTGATTCTATATTTATAGAAAAAATTCCTTCATTTATAGCTAATTCAAGGTCCTCTGATGATTTAGCTACACCAGAAAAAATTATTTTTTTTGGATCTGCTCCAGCTTGAATACATCTTTTTAACTCATTACCAGAAACTACATCAAATCCAGAACCCAAATCCACAAGCTCTTTAAGTATGTGAATATTCGAGTTAGCCTTTACGGCATAGCAAATTAGATCGCCTTTTCTTAATGCACCTGTGTATTTATTAAAATTATTTCTAATTTCTGAGGCGGAGTATATAAAGGCAGGCGTACTATAGTTGTTAGCAATTTCGGAGACAGGTAAATCGTCTACGTATAATTGTCCTTCTTTTTCGTTAAATCCTTCCATGGATATTTAGAACAATAGCTGATTCATTTGGCAGGCTGAGTGGAACTTTATTACCACATGCACTAGTGTTTATTGCTAAGAAAACCAATAGTAATGTGTAGATTAAATACCTCATTAGATTACCTTGTTGACAAGTTTTTTTTTGCAACATTTATTTCTTTTTTAACCTGAGAAGGAGCCGTACCGCCTATTAGGTTTCTAGAATTGATTGACTCGACTGGGTCCAAATAAGAGTATACATCTTCAGAGATTAATTTAGAGAATTTTCTTAATTCAGAGATTTCTAATTCGAATATTTGCATTCCATTTGATTCAGCATGAGCAACTATCTTTCCTGCTATTTCATGTGCTTTCCTAAAAGGTATAGACTTCTCCACCAGATAGTCAGCTAAATCAGTTGCCGTTATCTGGCCAAGCTTACATTCTGCTTCCATTTTTTTTATATTTACTTTCATGCCTCTAATTACTATAGAAAGAAGTACTAAACTATCATTTATATAATTCAAACTATCAAAGACAAATGCTTTGTCTTCCTGCATGTCTCTATTATAGGAAAGTGGTAAGTTTTTCATTAATGATAATAAGCCCATTAGGTTGGCTATAGTCTTCGAAGAGCCGCCTCTTATAAGCTCAGCAACATCAGGATTTTTCTTTTGAGGCATAATCGAAGATCCAGTACAAACTTCATCAGACAAATTAACATATGCAAATTGGGATGAAGACCATAAGACAATTTCTTCACATACTCTTGATAAATGGACCCCAAGGATTGAAAGGCTAGAAGCTGTTTCAATAACAAAATCTCTATCGCTCACAGCGTCAATAGAATTTCTAGAGAGACTTTTAAAGCCAAGTTTTTTTGCTAGGAAATTTCTGTTGATTCTATACCTTGATCCAGCCAACGCAGCCGAACCTAAAGGAAGTACACTCATTCTATGTTTTGCATCTGCAAGCCTCGCAAAGTCCCTGTCTAGCATTTCATACCATGCCATCAAATGATGTCCAAAAGTGACAGGTTGCGCTATTTGCAGATGAGTGAAACCAGGCATAATCGAAGAAGTATGTTTTTCAGCTTGCTTAACTATACTCTTTTGTAAAAGGGTTATATTCTTTAATGTTTCGTCTATCTTAAGGCTTAAGTACATTCTTAAATCAGTTGAAACTTGATCATTTCTGGACCTGCCCGTATGAATTTTTTTAGCAGCATTTCCAGCTTTTCTTACTAAGGCTGTTTCAATATTCATATGCACATCTTCTAAGCTTTCATTCCATTCAAACTTTTCATCCTTTATTTCTGCGAGAATCTTAATTAATCCTCTTTTAATTTTTTGGAATTCTTTTGGAGTGATTACTTTCGCTTCTTTCAAAGCTTCTGCATATGCAATAGAGCCTTTTATATCTACTGCATAAAGTTCTTTATCAACATCAATAGACGCTGAGAAGGACTGAGTTAAGCTGTCAGTACTTCCTTCAAATCTACCTCCCCACAAAGGGTTTTTTTTATTTATTTTCTTAGACATGAATAAGTTTTAGAACGAAACAATCAAAACTTAAAGTTTTGTAATTCTGTGACCTACCTCTTAATATTTATAAAGATCAGATTTAAAAGGTCCTTCTTCAGGGACGCTTATATAATCGGCTTGCTCTGAAGAAAGTTTTGTCATAACCCCTCCAAAACCTTCGACCATATAAGAAGCAACTTCTTCATCAAGTTTCTTAGGTAAAATTTCAACTTTAATGAGTTCTTGTTTCTTATCTTCGTCATTTATTTGAGCAAACTTCTTCTCGTAAAGATACATCTGAGCAAGGACTTGATTTGCAAATGAGCCATCCATGATCCTTGAGGGATGTCCTGTAGCATTTCCTAGATTCACCAGCCTTCCTTCGGATAATAGGATAATATAGTCATCACTATCTAGGTTAGGAGAGTCGCCTGATTTTGTGTCTCTAAATATTTTGTGCACTTGTGGTTTAACTTCTTCCCAAGCCCATTCTTCTCTCATATATTGCGTATCAATTTCTGTATCAAAGTGTCCTATATTGCATATCACAGAACCTCTTTTTACAGCTTTAAGCATGTGCTTATCACATACCTTATAGTTGCCCGTTGTTGTTACTATAAGATCAGTATCCTCTAAAAGAGTTTTATTTATAGAGTTTTCTGAGCCGTCGTTTACACCATCTATATAGGGCGAGACTACTTCATATCCATCCATGCAGGCCTGCATAGCACATATGGGATCGATCTCTGTAACCCTAACCACCATTCCTTCTTGTTTAAGGCTTTGAGCAGAACCTTTACCCACATCACCATAACCTATAACTAATGCTTTCCTGCCAGCTAGGAACATATCAGTTCCTCTTTTTATACCATCGTTCAAACTGTGCCTGGTACCGTATTTATTATCATTTTTTGACTTAGTTACAGAATCATTTACGTTTATAGCCGGAACTTTTAATTGCCCCTTCTCAATCATCTCATTAAGTCTTAGAACACCAGTGGTTGTCTCTTCCGTTATACCATGTATATTTTCTAGAATTTCTGGATATTTTTCATGTGCCATAGAAGTAAGGTCACCTCCATCATCAAGAATCATATTTGCATCCCATGGCGTACCATTAGATAAAATGGTTTGTTCTATGCACCAATTAAATTCTTCTTCAGTTTGACCCTTCCATGCAAAAACAGGTACACCAGAGGCAGCTATTGCTGCTGCAGCATGATCTTGTGTCGAAAATATATTACAACCTGACCATCTTACCTCTGCTCCAAGCGCTGTGAGTGTTTCTATTAGAACAGCTGTTTGTATTGTCATATGAATACATCCAAGAATCTTTGCCCCTTTTAAAGGTTGTTCTGCTGCATATCTTTCTCTTAATTTCATCAATGCAGGCATTTCAGATTGAGCAATTACAATCTCTTTTCTGCCCCATTCAGCAAGAGAAATATCGGAAACTTTATAATCATTTGTACTCATATTCTTATCCTTTCAAAGCATCAGCTTTATCTGTTTTTTCCCAAGTAAAAGCACTCTCTTCTCTGCCAAAATGACCATAAGCTGCTGTAGCTTGATAGATTGGCCTTTTCAGATCTAGCATATTAATGAGTTGTCTAGGCCTTAAATCAAAATGTTCTCTGATTAGATCTGAAATTTTATTTTCATCAATCTTAGCAGTTCCGAAGGTGTTTACACTAATAGATGTAGGTTCTGCAACACCTATCGCATAAGAAATTTGTATCTCACACCTGTCAGCTAAGCCCGCAGCAACTATATTCTTTGCAACATATCTTCCTGCATAAGCAGCTGACCTATCAACCTTTGAAGGGTCTTTTCCAGAAAAAGCACCTCCTCCATGTCTAGCCATACCACCATAAGTATCAACAATTATTTTTCTTCCAGTAAGTCCACAGTCTCCAACAGGTCCACCTATTTCAAACCTTCCAGTAGGATTGATGAAATACTTAGTGTTTGCATTAAGCCAGTTAGAAGGAAGTATAGGTTTCACTATTTCCTCCATAACTCCTTCTTTTAAATCTTCTTGCGAAACCTCTGGATCATGTTGGGTAGATAAAACCACCGCCGAAATGGACTCAGGCTTTCCGTCATCTCCATATACAAAGCTTACTTGGCTCTTGGCATCTGGTCTTAACCAAGAAAGTTTTCCAGATTTTCTTATAAAAGCTTGTTGCTCAACTAGTCTATGAGAATAAGTTATAGGAGCAGGCATTAAGACTTCAGTTTCATTAGTAGCGTAACCAAACATAAGACCTTGATCTCCAGCCCCTTGCTCTAAATCCTCGCCTTCTCCTTCATTTACGCCTTGCGCGATATCTTGAGATTGTTTTCCAATTGCATTTACAACCTCGCATGTATTTCCATCACAACCAACGTCTAGGCTGTCATAACCTATATCCAGGATAACCTTTCTTGTTAAGCTTTCTAAGTCAGGCTCAGATTGACTCGTAATCTCACCCGCAAGAACAACTAAGTTGTCTTTCACTAAAGTTTCGCAGGCAACCCTAGAGTTAGGGTCATCTTTTAACATGGCGTCTAGAACGGCATCAGAAATTTGATCTGCCATTTTATCTGGATGCCCTTCTGAAACTGATTCAGATGTAAATAATTTATATTCAGACATATTTGTTTATCCCTTTAAAGAAAAGGCGCGTATTTTACACATAATCAAACTGTTTTATCTATTTTTTACTAATATATGTGCATTGACTATATACAGGAAAAAAGTTTTCAGCCAAAATACGAATTACTAAAAATGGCTACAAAAAACACTGATATAGCTAATATTCTAAGAGTATTGGCAATGGATGCAGTAGAGGAAGCAAAATGTGGTCATCCAGGAATGCCTATGGGCATGGCTGATATAGCTGAAGTCCTTTGGAGAAATCACCTAATTCATAATCCCAAGAATCCTAATTGGCCCAATAGAGACAGATTTGTATTATCTAATGGCCATGGCTCAATGCTCATATATGCTTTACTGCATTTAACGGGCTATGACTTAAGCTTGGATGAAATAAAGAACTTTAGAAAATTAGGCTCTAAAACTCCTGGCCATCCTGAATATGGGATTACACCTGGTGTTGAAACTACTACTGGACCTTTAGGTCAGGGCATTTCTAATGCTGTAGGAATGGCAATAGCTGAAAAAATACTTGCAGAGAAATTTAATACACCTGAACACTGTATTGTTGATCATATGACTTATGTATTTACTGGAGACGGTTGCTTAATGGAGGGCATATCTCATGAAGCTTGTTCCTTAGCAGGCACTTTGGGCCTAGGAAAGTTAATTGTTATCTATGACGACAATGGGATCTCAATAGACGGTAATGTTGAGGGATGGTTTACAGAGGATATCCCTGAAAGATTCAAATCTTATGGGTGGCAAGTAATACCTGAAGTAAATGGCCATGATTCCAATGATATCGATAAGGCGATAAAAACAGCTAAAGCAGAGACCGATAAGCCGACCATAATTTGCTGTAAAACAATTATTGGAAAGGGGTCTCCTAAAAAGGAAGGTTCTGCCTCTACTCATGGATCTGCTTTAGGTGAGGAAGAGATAAAAAACACAAGAGCTAATTTAGGATGGAAGCATGAAGCGTTTAATATACCTAAAGAAATTTATTCTGCATGGGATGCTTCTGACCATGGACAAGCAATAGAAGGTGAATGGAATGAAATATTTAAAGATTACAAGTCTAAGTATCCTTCTTTAGCTGAGGAATTCTTGCGCAGAATGGCGTCGGATTTACCTGAAGGTATTGAAGAAGCTATTTATAAATATATCGATGCAGTCCAGAAAGATGAGCCTAATATTGCAACAAGAACTTCTTCTCAGCGAGTCATTAATGTTCTAGGTCCACTTATTCCAGAATTAGTTGGAGGGTCTGCAGATTTAACAGGTTCAAATAACACAAATTGGGAAGGTACGCATGAGATTGCGAATGGGGATTTTTCTGGGAACTATATAAATTATGGGGTTAGAGAATTTGCCATGACAGGAATAATGAATGGTCTAGTTCTGCATGGTGGTATTAAACCCTATAGCGGCACTTTCTTGACCTTTCTAGATTATGCAAGAAATGCTGTCAGGATGGCTGCTTTGATGGAAATATCTACAATATTAGTATATTCACATGATTCAATAGGAGTTGGTGAAGATGGACCGACTCATCAACCAGTTGAACACCTTACAAGCTTAAGGACTACTCCAAATTTAGAAACTTGGAGGCCTTGTGATACCTCTGAAACAGCTATTTCTTGGCTGTCAGCGATAACAAATATATCAAAGCCTACAGCATTGATTCTCTCAAGACAGAGCCTACCAACATTTGCAAGAAACGAATCGCAAATACAATCAATTTCGAAAGGTGCTTATGTCATCCATGAACCTAAGTCAGAAGTAGAGTTAGTTTTAATTGCTACTGGCTCAGAAGTTAAGCTTGCTATGGAAGTCGCAGAAGAACTTAAAGATAAGAAAAATATTAGAGTGGTATCTATGCCTTGCTCTGAGAGGTTTGATGAACAGTCTGACAAATATAAGACTTCAGTGCTAGGACATGGCATTAAAAGGGTAGCCATTGAAGCCTCTCATGAAGATTGGTGGAGAAAATATGTAGGCCTTGAAGGAGAAGTTATTGGAATGACTTCCTTTGGGGAGTCCGCACCAGGTAATGATCTCTTTGAGCATTTTGGATTCACTAAAGAAAAGATCATAAAAGCCTTAGGCTTATAAATTCCATGAAATTACTTGGATTGAACGATTTTCAATTTAAAGATCAACGTACCTTGCTGCGTCTAGATTTGAATGCCCCAATAGAAAATGGTGAAGTAAGTAACGATGAAAGGTTGGTAAGATCTTTGCCAACAATAAATCACATATTAAACAATGACGGCAGACTTATAGTAATTAGTCACTTGGGAAGACCGAAAGAGAATGGCAAACATCAACCTGAATTTTCACTATCCCCAGTTGTTAAGCGTTTGGAAGAGTTACTGAGCAGACCTATCAAATTGGTTTCTGACCTAACTAAAATGTCTTCAATTAGGAAAGGCGAGATGATAGTTTTTGAGAATATAAGATTCTTAGAAGGAGAGAAATCTAATGATCCTATATTATCTAAAAGATTAGCAGATATTGCTGACATCTTTGTTATGGATGCTTTTGCCACTTCGCATAGGGCCCATGCTTCTACTACTGGAGTAACAAAATATGTAGAAAAAGCATGTGCTGGTTTGTTACTGGAGGAGGAAATAAATGCTTTATCCATGATCACTTTGAAAGATAAAGGAAAATCACTTGCTGTATTGGGAGGCGCAAAAATATCCACTAAATTAGATTTAATAAACTCTTTATGCAAGAAAATGGACACTGTTATTTTAGGGGGAGGAATAGCAAATACATGTCTACTAGCCCAGGGATTTTCTGTGGGAAGTTCTTTAGTTGAAAATAGCATGCTCAATGAAGCCTTGGAACTTTCTAAACGGAGTAATGTAATAGTTCCAAGAATGTTAGTGACAGCAAAGAGTAAGGATCATGAAAGCCATATAAAACATATCGATCAAGTGGAAGAAGATGAATCTATTTTTGATATAGCTCCAGAAAGCTTCAAAGAACATGAAAATATATTTAAAGAAGCAACCACTATTTTATGGAATGGCCCGATGGGATTATTTGAAGAAAGTAAGTTTGCTCTAGGGACTAATCACGCAGCTAAAATGATTGTTGCGTCTAAAGGGTTTTCAGTTGCGGGCGGAGGAGATACTATATCTGCAGCTTCAAAGGCAGGAGTATTAGATAAGATTGATTATGTTTCAACTGCTGGAGGTGCCTTCTTAGAGTTTATAGAAGGAAGGAAACTACCTGCTTTAGAAGCTTTACAATTGAAGCGAAAGAAATGAAATCTTAGGAGAAAAAAGATGGGTGACCTAAATAATATTGAAGAAGTGGCAAATTACATTGTAGCTGATGGAAAAGGTATTTTAGCAGCAGACGAAAGTAATCCTACCTGTGGAAAACGTTTTGATTCTATAGGCGTGGATTCCAACGAAGAAAGCAGAAGAGATTATCGTGAAATGTTATTCAGATCTGAAGGTATGAAGGGGAATATCGGAGGAGTTATATTGTTTGATGAAACTATTAGGCAAGAAGCGGAAGATGGTACGCCGTTGATTAATATAATTTTAGATCAAGGAGCATTGCCGGGCATTAAAGTAGATCAGGGTTTAAAGCCCATTGGGGAGTCTGGAGAGTCATTAACTCAAGGTCTTGAAGGGTTAGACGAAAGGCTTAAGGAGTATTATTCTTTGGGAGCAAGATTTACTAAATGGAGAGCAGTTATAAAGGTTGGTGATTTGTTACCTACCGACGAAGCGGTTGTCAGCAATATGAACGCCCTTGCTGAGTATGCGAAGCTCGTTCAAGACCATAATATGGTACCTATGGTAGAGCCAGAAGTATTAATGGATGGAAATCATTCTATAGATCATTGCTTTGAAGCTACAGCGAGAAGTCTTGACTGTCTCTTTAACCTTCTTGACGATAAAGGAGTAAATATAAAGGGGACTATATTAAAGCCCAATATGGTTACTTCAGGTTCTGAAGCTCCTATTAAAGCAGATATAGATGAAGTAGCGAATCAGACCATCAAATGTTTAAAGATGTATGTTCCTGATGATCTTCCAGGAGTAACCTTTTTATCCGGAGGTCAATCAGATCTCGATTCAACTGCGCATTTAGATGCAATGAATAAGATAGGAGGTTTTACATGGAAATTGAGTTTTTCCTACGGGAGAGCTTTACAACAAGCTGCTTTAAAGGCCTGGATGGGAAAGAAAGAAAACTCTTCTTTAGCTCAAAAAGCACTTTCGCACCGAGCTCATATGAACAGATTAGCTTCTGACGGCTCTTGGAGCGCTTCATTGGAAAATTAGATACCTCTTGAAAATTTTAGTTCAAAGGGTTTCTAAAGCAGGAGTAAAAGTTGACGGTGAGAATATTGCCTCTATTGCAAATGGTATTCTAGTTTTTGTAGGATTTGATCCCAATGATTCAATTAATCAAATAATAAAACTAACAAAAAAACTTCTAAATTATAAAGTTTTCAATGATTCTTATGGGAGAGTAGCTTTAAGCGTTCTAGAAGTTGAAGCAGAAATACTGCTGATTCCTCAAGTTACACTTTCAGTTAATACTGACAAAGGTCTTAAACCAAGTTTTTCTTCAGCAGCTAGTCCAGAAAAAGGATTAGACTTATTCCAGTCCTTCAAGAGTCACATTGAAAGTAGCTATTCAAGAGTGCAAACAGGAAAGTTCGGTGCCAATATGTCAGTAAGTCTTATAAATGAGGGACCAATAACCTATTGGTTTGAAGCTTAGTTATTTCTTATTTTTTATAAATATTCTAGCCAACATCAAACCAACCTCAAACAACAACCAGGCCGGAAGAGCAAGTAGGGTTTGTGATATTACGTCAGGCGGAGTTAAAAACATACCTATAGTAAAACAACCAATAATCACATAAGGCCTCTTTGCACTAAGTCCTTCAGGGGTAGATACTCCACTCCATATTAATAGAAATATAAAAACAGGAATCTCAAAAGCAAATGAAAAGGCAAACATCATACTTAGTACAAAATCTAAATATCTGCTGATATCCGTCATGACTAAAATTCCTTCAGGGGCCGAGCTAGTGAAGAAACCGAAAACTAGAGGTAAAACTAGAAAATAAGTGAATATAATTCCTGAATAAAAAAGTAATAGGCTAGATAGCATAACCATGAAGCTAAGACTTTTTTCGTTCTGGTACATTCCTGGAGCAATAAATTTCCAGACTTGATTCAAAGAATAAGGCATAGATATTAGCAAAGAAACAAAAAAGGTAAGTTTAAGAGGCGTTAAAAAAGGTGAAGCCACTTCAGTTGCTATCATAGAAGAATTACCAGGTAGAAAAACTTTTAAAGGTTCAGCTGCAATTTGATAAATATCATTCGAAAAATAAATTAGGCAAAGGAAACATAAAACAACAAAAATTAAGCAGTTAATTAGTCTAGCCCTTAACTCTATTAAGTTATCCATAAATCCGTTTTTTTCCATTACTAGATACTATTTATTAGAGTCTTTTATATCTTTTAAGATTTCATCATTTCTGGAGTCTTGGTATGTCTCATTCAATCCAAAAGTCCTGTTTATTTCTTGTTTAGTTTTGGTTATTTGACTTTTTACCCAAAACCAAGTTCTAGTAAATGCTTTAACTGCTTCAGGCAATCTTTTAGGACCCAATACAACCAGACTAACAAGCAGAACAAAAAGAAGCTCAAAAAAGCCTATGTCCAACATCTCTTACTTATTATCTTTGTCTTCTTCATCCATTGTCTTCCTAAAACTTTTAACAGTTTTAGCTAAGTCGGACCCAAGACTCTTTATTCTTTTGGTTCCCCCAAAAAGCAATAAAATTAATATTAGAATAATTAGTATTTGCCAAATACTGATACCACCTATTCCCATTTTATTCTCCTGTCTATTTTCTTAACGTGAAGACTTCTCTTCATGTCCGGAAGTCCCAAGTCTAGATTCTAGCTCAGATAGAACATCTTCTAATTCTAAACCTTCATTCTCAATTAGGACCATCGTATGAAACCATAAATCGGCCATTTCATGTATAACTTTTTCTTCTTTACCTGGAAAATCTGTTGCAGTTGATTCTATTAGTTCAAGTGCTTCTTCAAAAACTTTTTCGTTGATCTTTTTTGTTCCGTCTTCAAGTAAAGATTTCACATAAGAGTCTTCTCGATTTGATGATCTTCTTTTTTTAATGAGATCAGCTAACTTAAATAAAATATCTGCTTTCATAACGTCATGATAATAAAAAACCTACTGCAACTAATGCAAAACTTAAAACAATTAAATTAAAAAATCTTTTTTCATTAGATAATTTATTGAGCAATTCTTGATGTCTTGCTTCACTCTCCTTTTGGTAATTCTCAATTTTGCCTATTTGCTCAACCGCTGTTTCTGCAATTTCTGGAAGTTTTCTAGCCTTCTCTATCCAGCTTAAAGAGTTTTGCTTTGCCCATTCTGCAATTTTCTTTGGATCATACCTCTCTGAAATCCAGTTCTTCAAAAAAGGATTAGCTATAGACCAAAAATCTAAAGAAGGGTAAAGCTGTTTGCCTAGGCCTTCAATGTTTATCAATGTTTTCTGGAGAAGCATAAGAGAAGGTTGCATGCTAAGATCAAATCTTCTTGCAGAATCAAAAATAAATAGAAGCATTTCTCCAAAATTTATCTTCTCTAAAGGTTGGTCAAATATAGGTTCACATGCTGCTCTTATAGTATTTTCTAATTCATTTTGTCTGGTAGAAGCATCAACCCACTTTGCTTCTATTAAAATACTTGCAACATCCTTAAAGTTTCTTCCAATGACCGCCACTAACATTCTTCCAATTTGGAATTGCTCTTCTTCACTTAAAGTACCGACGATAGCGTAATCTACAGCTACATAAGAAGGATTTTCTGGATTTTTAGCATTAATAAATATATTACCTGGGTGCATATCAGCATGAAAAAAATTATCTATAAATACTTGCTTAAGAAAAATTTCTACTCCTCTTTCTGCTAATAGTTTGAAATCTATTCCTAATCCTCTCAATACATCAATATTATCAACAGGTATTCCTTCTATTCTTTCCATTACAAGAATATTCTCAGAAGTTAAATCTATATAAGCTTCAGGAACGTAAAGCAGATTATTGTTTTCAAAGTTTCTTTTAGTTTGTTTAATGTTTGATGCTTCAAGTTTCATATTTAGTTCCGCAAGAATGACGGATTCATATTCTTGAACTAGCTTTAACAGTTGGAGTCTTCTGGCATCATATGATTTTCTTTCAATATATCCTGCCAATCTTTTCATTAAGGATATATCTCTTTGAATAGTTTTCCTTATACCTGGTCTCACCACCTTAATGGCTACTGGACTCCCATCTTCTGCCAGTTTTGCAGAATAGACTTGGGCGATAGAGGCTGCAGCTATTGGCTTTTCATCAAAATCTGAAAAGACCTCGCTGATTGATCCATCAATCTCTTTCTCTATTAAGGCAATGGCTTTATCTGTAGGAAAGGGAGGGAGATTGTCTTGTAACGATTTGAGGATTTTAGATATATCTGAAGGTATCGCATCAGGTCTTGTTGAAAGTAATTGACCAAATTTAATAAAAATAGGACCAGATTCTTCAAGAGCTTTTTTTAGTCTTATACCTCTAGCTGACTTAGAAGAGTAAAGCCTCCAAGGTGATACAAAGAAGAATACGCTTAGAAATATAGGTGTATTGAAATCTTTTAAATCACTATCTATTCTTGCTTTAAGAAAAATATGCAGAATTCTAACTAGACGAAGAAAGTCTTTAAGCATCCATCATTCCTTTTTTTCCTGAGTGAATAGCCACAATACCATTAGTTAAGTTATCAAAATTACAATCAGAAAAGCCAGCAGATTCCATTAGATCTTTAAGTTCTTCTTGGTCGGGGTGCATTCTTATAGACTCGGCCAAGTACCTATAACTTTCCTCGCTTTGAGCTACAAACTCACCTATCTTTGGAATTACTTCAAAAGAAAAAAGATCATATAACTCTCTCAACAGCTCATTGGTTGGTCTAGAAAACTCTAAAATAATTAACTTTCCTCCAGGTTTTAAAGAAGAGAGTATTGATTTAAGTGCAGTCTCTTTATTGGTAACGTTTCTTAGACCAAATGCAATTGTAATTAAATCAAAAGTATTCTCTTTAAAAGGTAAATGTTGAGCATCTATTTGGGCTATTTGGACATCTTCTATGCCTTGGTCTATTAGCCTATTTCTTCCTTCTTTTAGCATTGACCAGTTTATATCTGACAAAATTATAGAACCTTGATGAGAAATTTTGCTTTTCATTAATTTAACCATATCGCCGGTTCCTCCAGCCAAATCTAGAACCTTGAAATGTTCTCTTAAACCAGAAGTTTCAATTGCAATCTTCTTCCACAGTCTATGGATGCCAAAAGACATAAGGTCATTCATCAAATCATAGTTATCAGCAACAGAATCAAAGACATCTCCTACCAAGTCAGCTTTATCAGTCTCTTGAACTTGCCTGAAGCCAAAGTTTGTTTGTTTAGAGTCGCTTGTTGTCATAATAAGGGGTAAGTATTCTACTCTAAATAATTCTCAATCTAAGGATCTATTGGATAGAATTCTATTTATTGATGTGATGTAGGTTTCTATCCTTCTCGTAGCTCCCTTTATTTGTTTTTCTGAGGCCTTGGAGAAAACGCCCGAAATAATACTAATGCTCATTTGTTCATTAAATTTACGATTTAATTGAAATTCCTCATCACCTAGGTTCTCAAAAGCCCTTAGATGATTAATCATAATCTTTTCAAAATCTTGATCATTTCTATTCTTTAATATTTTTATGAATTCTTCTATCCATTTCTCTTGAAAAAAGGCACGCTCAGATCTAGTATTTTTTAATTCCTTAACGTTTGCTTCTACATATTCTTTTTGAGATTTCGTTAATTTAAAATTCAATCTTCTAAAGCCCGCAATATAGTTTTTAACTACTTCTTCGGAATAACTTTTTTCTTTTTTTCTTGATTTCTCTCTCTTAATTTGAATTTCCTCAAAATGATTCTTGATTTCTTCAACCTGAGCATCTGTAAGCGTTTTAGAAAATTCCACAAAAGATTTTTCAAAATATTTATTTGATCTCTCAAATAGTCCTTGTCCATTTAGATAAGCTTTATTAATTAAATTATCTGCATTGCTGTTATTTAAATTTGTTAAGTCAACCAAAACAGATCTAATTATTGGAAGTTCATTGCTAGTAAACCAATTCACATAGTTTTTAGTTACTTTATCAATTTCATCTTTTTGTTCATTTGAGAAATTAGCGAATTCCTTGAAATAGTCTGCAAGGTATCCATCAGCTCTTTCATATATCCAGGAGCCCGCAATGGAGCATGAACTTAGGATAAATAGTAATGATATTGTTAGATAAATATTAAAATTTCTTTTCATCTTTGTTAGGGGTTATCACCATTTACAGTTAGAATTCTGACCGCAAATGCCTGAAACAAAAAAATATCCTACCCTAGTTTGGCTAGATCTTGAAATGACCGGACTTGATCCTGATTCTGAAAGAATTATCGAAATTGCTGTTGCTGTTACTAATCATGATTTAACAGAGATTAAAGAAGGACCTAATCTAGTTATTAAACAACCAAAAGAATTCATAGACAATATGGATGAGTGGAATACAAACCAACACAATAATTCTGGCTTAGTTGAAAGCTTAAAGGTCACAAAAATCACAATTGAAGAGGCAGAAAGACAAACTCTAGAATTTCTTAACTTACATGCAGAGAAAAGCCTTTCACCTTTGTGTGGTAATTCTATTTCACATGATAGAAGGTTTTTAAGGAGATATATGCCAGAAGTAGAATCATTCTTTCATTACAGGAATGTTGATGTTAGTTCTATAAAAGAATTATTAAAACGCTGGAACCCCGAGTTATTGGATGGGTATAAGAAGAAAGGAGGCCATCGTGCTATGGCTGATGTTTTGGAGTCTATTGAGGAATTAAAATTCTACAAAGAGAATTTCTTTATTTAATCAGTTTTTTTACCCGAACCCCCATCCAACATAGGATTTACTAATGGCATTACTTTAGCACTATCATTTGCTGTTATTTTAGAAATACCTTTTTTATCCACTTCGTCTATTCTCAAAATACAGCTAACGGGTATATAACTTCTTTGCACACCTTTGAACTCATTCTTGAGCTTTTCTTCGCTAGTATCTACTACTATTTGAGAGTTTTGGTCAAATATATGATCTTCAATTTCAATAAATCCATACATATCACTTTGATATATAGATTTTGCATATATTTCATAAATTTCACCTAATTGTATAAATACTACTTTGTAGATTCCTTTTTTTCCCATTACAATTCCTGCCTTTTTTAAATAAGAAATAACTTATTAGACTTAAAAAGTTATAACATTATACATATGGGCAAGAAATTATTTATCAAGACCCAGGGCTGTCAAATGAATGAATACGATTCAGATCGTATGCAAGACTTATTAAATTTAAGCCATGGGTTTGAGACAACTGAAAATGAAGAAGAGGCAGATCTTATACTTCTTAACACTTGCTCTATAAGAGAAAAGGCACAGGAAAAAGTTTTTCATCAACTAGGAAGGTGGAAAAAACTAAAAGAAAAGAATCCGAATTTAAAGATTGGTGTTGGGGGTTGCGTAGCAAGTCAAGAAGGCGAGGCTATAGCCAAGAGAGCACCTCAGGTAGATTTAATTTTCGGTCCTCAAACTATCCATAGAGTTCCAACCCTTTATGAGAACTCAGAAAAACTAGAGACCACTTCAATAGACGTCTCTTTCCCTAAGACTGAAAAATTTGATCATCTACCCTCCTCGCCTGGTCAAGGGCCTTCTGCATTTGTCTCTATCATGGAAGGATGTAATAAATATTGTTCCTTTTGTGTAGTACCTCATACTAGAGGAAACGAAATCAGCAGACCCTTAGAAGACATTATTGAGGAAGTTAAAGGTTTAGCGCTAAAGGGTGTGGTAGAGATAAGTCTTCTCGGTCAAAATGTAAATTCTTATAGAGATTCAAAGGTCAAAACTAAAGGCTTAGGTCTCTCCAATCTAATAAGAGAGGTATCAGTTATTGAAGGTGTAGAAAGAATTTCATTTACTACCTCACATCCTTTTGAATTTGGGCAAGATTTAATAAATATCTATGAAGAGATTCCCGAATTAATTAGTTATGTTCACTTACCTGTTCAGAGCGGCTCTAATGAAATATTAAAATTAATGCGAAGAAGGCATACCCGAGAGGAATATTTTGAACTTATAGATAAATTAAGAGCAGCAAGGCCTGGAATTAGCTTTTCTTCGGATTTCATTATAGGCTTTCCTGGTGAAACCGATAAAAATTTTCAAGACACCATGGATCTAGTGGAAAGAGTTTGCTATGACGAATCTTTTAGTTTTATTTACAGCCCAAGACCAAACACAACAGCAAAAGATCTTGAAGATACAGTGCCTATGGAAGTGAAAAAAGAGAGATTAACTCTACTTCAACAGAAATTAGAAAACTCAGCACTTTCTATAAGCAGAAGGATGGTGGGAGAAACAAGAAGATGCTTAGTAACAGGTGTTTCGAAGAAAAATCCTGGTGAATTCCAGGCTAGAGCGGATAATAATAAGGTAGTGATATTCTCTTGTAATGATCATTCTTTAATAGGAAATTTTGTTGATATAAAAATTGTCCAGGCACAAAATAAATCCATAAGAGGCACGTTGGTTCAATAGACTTAATTTATATGAAATTTCAATTACAACCAGAAGATCACGAAAGAATAAGCAATCTATGTGGACCAACAAATTCAACGCTTAAGCAAATTGAAAAAGAATTAAAAATAAAAATTCTAAACAGAGGTTCCCAATTTAAGATTGAGGGCGAATCTCCAAATACAAAGCTTGCAAAAGATATAATTTTAAAAATTTATGACGAACTGCAAAACAAAAAGCAAATACAGCCTAGTGATATACATCTTTATTTAATGAGTGGTATGAATAATCTAAAAAATGGAAAAGATAATCAAGTTTCTGGTATTTCCATAAAAACACCTAATGTCAATATTTCTCCAAATGATGGAAACCAAGAAACTTACGTTTCAACTATTAGAAGCAAGGTGCTTACTTTTGGAATTGGTCCAGCAGGAACAGGAAAAACTTATTTAGCGGTAGCTTTGGCAGTACAGAAATTTGTCACCGGAGAAGTCGAGAAGATACTACTAGTAAGACCTGCAGTAGAAGCAGGAGAGAAGTTAGGTTTTTTACCAGGCGATTTAAGTCAAAAAGTTGATCCTTATCTTAGGCCTTTGTATGACGCATTATATGAAATGCTAGGTTACAAAGAGGCATCGCAACTTATAGAAAGGAATATTATAGAAGTAGTACCTTTGGCGTTTATGCGAGGCAGGACTCTAAATAATTCTTTTATTATTTTAGACGAAAGTCAAAATGCAACAGTGGAGCAAATGAAAATGTTTCTTACCCGTTTTGGGTTTGGATCCAAAGTAGTGGTTACAGGGGATATTACTCAAATAGATCTTCCAAAGAATACTCTTTCGGGACTTGTTCATTCGTTAGAAGTACTTAAAAACATCGATGAAGTTGGCTTGGTAGAGTTTGATTCTAAAGATGTAGTAAGGCATGGGCTAGTTCAGAAAATTGTTGAGGCTTATGGCGAATATACTAAATAAGTGACTCTTTCTGTCCCTAACATTCACATTAGTGGAGATCGATCTGAGCTGTTATTCACTCATGAAGAAGCTTTATCTTGGTTTGTTTCCTTGCAAGAAGAATATGAGGCTTCAGTAGATCAATTAGGAAATTGTTCCCTGAATATAGCTTTTTTTACTAAAACTAAGATGCAAGATATGAATAAAAAATTTGCTGGTAAAGACAACCCTACAAACGTTCTATCATTCCCTTCAAATGAAGATATTAAAGGTGTGAGGTTTTTAGGCGATATAGCTATTTGTTCTGAATTGATAAAAGACGAAGCTACAGCTCAAGGTAAGAACGTCCAACATCATTTAATGCATATTTTTATCCATGGAGTTTTGCATCTTCTAGGGTTTGATCATGCAGAGCAGTCTTCTGCCGAACAAATGGAAGCTTTAGAGGTTAGAGTATTAAAAAAATTAGGTGTTGCCGATCCATATTAAAACCATCTATTATGTGCGTGTGTTTATAAATTGACGCGTTAATGAACGACGAACCCCCCAGTACATCAGCTGAGTCCAGTATTAGACTTAGCATAAGAAAGAAAATTAAGGATAAGATTAAAGAGGTTTACCAGAACTTTTCTTATAAACCGCAAAACAAAAAAGAACTTGCAGGATCCATAAGAGATTCTAGTGAAAGAGGTGTCCTAGAAAAAGGAACCCTAAACATGATTGAGGGTGCTTTAAGGGTATCAACTGATAAAGTAAGGGATATCATGATACCTAAACCACAAATGGTTTATGTAGATAGTGAGGAGAGCCCTGAAGACTTTTTGCCAAGAGTGGCTGAATCGAGTCACTCAAGATTTCCAGTTATAAACACTGAATTGGACAAAATAGAAGGTATTTTATTAGCGAAAGACCTTCTTCCCTTCTTTTCTTCAAAAAATATAGACGACTTTGAGCTCTCTAAAAATATTAGACCAGCAATTTTAATACCTGAAAGCAAAAAACTTAACGTATTGCTTGACGAGTTGAGGGCAGGAAGGAATCACATGGCCATAGTTTTAGATGAATATGGTGGAATTACAGGACTCGTGACTATAGAAGACGTTTTAGAAGAAATCGTAGGGGAAATAGAAGATGAACATGATAAAGATAGCGGTACTTTAATAAAAGAAATAGCAAAAGATGAGTATTTAGTTTCTGCTTTAACTCCCATAGAAATATTTAATGAAAAATTTGAATCCAAACTAAGCGATAAAGACTTTGACACCGTTGGAGGCATAGTTATGCATCACTTTGCAAGATTCCCTAAGCCAAATGATGCAATTAATATAGATAATCTTAGATTCATTATAAATTCCATAGAAAGAAGAAGAATTAAAAGAATAAAAGTTTCAAAGATAGCGTAATTTTTCTTTCCTAAGAAACAGTCTCTATTTAAGATAAGAATATGTTAAAGACATATCTTGTCGCTACTATTCTAGGTCTTCTTTTCTCATTAGGATTCGCTCCTAATGACTTGTGGTTTTTATCAATATTCTCACTAACCTGTGTCCATTTCCTTATACAGAAAAACAACAAAAGAGAACTTTTCTTTGTAGGCTATTTTTTTGGAATAGGGCTATGGACTGTAGGCATTTCTTGGTTGTATGTAAGCATTCACTACTATGGAAATATAGGTATATTATGGTCTTCTATATTAACGCTTCTTTTTATATTAATTATATCAATTTATTCTGGGCTTACTTTACTACTATATAATTACCTAAGATCAGACTCTAAAATCTTATCTATTTTCTCCTTACCAATTGCCTGGATAGTTGTTGAATATTTACGATCAATTCTTTTTACTGGCTTCCCATGGTTGATATCAGGCACTATGTTAGCTACTACACCATTAGATGGATGGACTCCAATAATTGGAGCTCAAGGCAATACATTCTTTTTGTTACTTCTCTCTTCTCTTTTTTATCATTTAATTTCAAATTTAAAATATTATAAAAGCGCCCTACTCTCTCTGATCTTGCTTATGACTTTAGTGGTTTCGAGTTTAGCTTTAAAGAATAAATCATGGACACAATTAGATGGTTCAGTAATGGCTTCTGTGGTTCAAACTAATTTGGAGTTAAAGCAAAAGTGGAGCACAGAAGGAGTAATTAAAACAAAAAATATGATAGAGGAAGCTATAGAAAGAGGTGTGGAAGAAGAAATTATAGTATTTCCAGAAACAGCTTTAATTTTTAGTCAGAGTGAGATGGCCGATTGGATAGTTGATATAGACAATCAAGCTAGGGAAAAAGGTATAACTTTATTAACAGGCATAGTTGAAAGGGAAGATAATTTCAAAGTAAGAAATAGAATATTAGGCCTAGGAGAAGCAGATACTTATTATGACAAGATAAAACTAGTTCCATTTGGAGAATTCATTCCTTTTGAGCATCTTACTGGTAAATTATTTGATATATTGGGGCTAAAACTGACAAATACACTTCCTGGAGAAGAATTAAACATAATAAATGCTGGAAATATAAGAATTTCAGCTAGTATATGCTATGAAATTGCTTTCCCTGACTTAATTAGGAAAACTGCTTTTGATAGCAACTTAATCGTTACAATAAGCAATGATACCTGGTTTGGCAGATCTTATGGCCCAATTCAGCACTTAGAAATTGCTCAGAATAGGGCCTTAGAGCATAAAAAAGCAATTTTAAGGTCCACAAACAGCGGAATAAGTGCATTTATATCAAAAAATGGAGAAATAATAGAAAAACAGAGTTATTTTGAAGATAAATTACTCAGAAAAGAGATAAACTTGTATAAGGGTGAGACTTTCTATGCAAAATATGGAAATTTCCCTCTATTTTTAATTATAAGCATTATGTTTATGTATTTATTTATTAATAATAGAAAAAATTGTATATTTAATTAGATAATTAAATTAAAAGGAACAAATGTTATTTAATATATTAATAAGAAAATTTAAATTACTAATATTCTTTATTTTATTTTTAAATTCATGCAGTACTATGATTATGGAAAACAATATAAAATATAATAAAAATAGTGTTTTACAATCTATTGCATCTATTGATCAATCGTTTAATCAATTGGAATCACTATTGTATGTTGATATAGACAATCAAAACATGTTTTTTTTAAAAAAAGGTACAGTTTTTAAAGTTTATAAGATATCAAGCTCATATTATGGTACAGGTAGTGAAGCTAATAGTTTAAAAACCCCACTTGGAAAACATGAGATTTATAGAAAATTGGGTCAGAACCTTCCAGTTAACGCAATACTAAAGGGAAGGGTGTGGAACGGAGCTATAGCAAATATTATAACTGAAGAAGTGGATACTGATTTTGATCATGTTACATCTAGAATACTATGGTTAGACGGCTTAGAAGTAGGTAAAAATAAAGGCAAGGGAATAGACTCTAGGTCGAGGTATATTTATATACATGGTACTGCAGAAGAAGGATTAATAGGAAAACCTGCCTCAGATGGCTGTATAAGGATGTATAATTCAGACGTAATTGAGTTATTTGAGCTTGTTGAAGAGAAAGCGCAAGTTTGGATATATTAAGATTCTACAAAAAAGGGATTTATATGAAGAAGTTATTTATATTTATATTATTGTTTATTGGAAATTACATTTATTCTGATTGTCCAAAGGTTTTAGACCATGATATTAGAATACTTGATTCGACAGAATCAGTTAATCTTTGTAAATATGAAGATAAAGTTATTCTTGCAGTTAATGTTGCTAGCAGATGTGGCTTTACATACCAATATAAATCATTACAAGCACTGTACGAAAAATATGGTACTGAAGACTTTGTAATTTTAGGCTTTCCTTCAAGGGATTTTATGTTTCAGGAATATAACGATGAATCAAAAGTAAAAGATTTTTGTAGTACAGAGTATGGCGTAACTTTTCCAATGTTTGCCACCTCTTCTGTAAAAGGCAACAAAGCCAACTCCTTCTTTAAAGCATTAACAAAAGAGTCTGGAGTTAAACCTGGTTGGAACTTTCATAAGTACCTAATTTCCAGGCAGGGATCAGTTGAAAGCTTTGATAAGTCTATAGAGCCAGATAGCGATTTAATGATAAAAGAAATATCAAAATTACTTTAGTAAAGTAAGTACTTACTATCTTTCTAACACTTCTATAATAGTATCTTTTGCTTTTATAATAATATCCGCTTTTCTATTAGAAAAGATTCCATTTTCAACAACTCCAGGAATATTATTTAGCTTTTCTTCTAGCTCAAAAGGTACTTGTATAGGGAAGTTGTGCACATCTATAATTTGATTTCCATTGTCTGTCTTAAAGTTATTTCTGTAAACAGGCTTCCCGCCCATTTTCATGAGTTGCCTAGAGATGGCACTTCTCGCTATTTCTAATACTTCTATTGGTAATGGAAATTTTCCAAGCAGATCTACATGCTTACTATCATCAACAATACAGATAAACTTATCTGATGAAGAAGCTAATATTTTTTCTCTAGTCAGAGCTCCCCCGCCTCCTTTTATTAATTCAAATCTATCGTTGTATTCATCTGCTCCGTCGATATAAAAGTCAATTGAATGTACTTCATTTAAGCTTAAAATTTTTAAAGAAGAACTTAGGCTTTTTTCTGAAGAAATTGAACTACAAACAGCTCCTTTGATTTCTACATTTAAACTATTCAGTGCATGTATAAAAAAATTAGTAGTTGAACCGGTTCCTATACCTAATACAGTATCTTTATTAAGTTTAGGTTTAATCAAATCAAAAGCAGCTTCAGCTGCATTCTTTTTTTTACTATCTTGATTCATAAAATACTTATGTTAATGAATATTATTAGCCTATCAGTATAATAACGCGCTTTGCAGATAAGCGGTTAATATAGATTAATGATTTCTAAAGTATTTAAAGCATATAACAAGTCAATAAATGACTCTAGTGTCTATGATATTGCTGATGTAACCCCTATTACTAGAGCAAATGCTCTGTCAAAGTCTTTAAATAACAATATTTATCTAAAAAGAGAAGATTTACAGCCTATTTTTTCTTTTAAACTAAGAGGTGCCTATAACAAGTTATCAAAACTTAAGAAAAGGGGCTCAAATAGACCTGTAATAGCTGCTTCTGCAGGCAATCATGCACAAGGAGTTGCGTATTCTGCTCAAAAACTGGGTTTAAAGTCAATCATTGTTATGCCAATTACCACGCCATTGATAAAGATCAATGCAGTAAAGAATTTTGGAGGCAAGGTTACTCTTTTTGGTGATAACTTTGATGAAGCTTATAACCACGCAGTCTTGTTAGCTAAGAAGGAAGATTATTCTTTTATTCATCCATATGATGATAAGGATGTAATTGCAGGTCAAGGAACTGTTGGGAAGGAGATCTTAGAGCAAGTGAACTTTAAAACGGAAGCTATCTTTGTGCCTGTAGGGGGAGGAGGTTTGTTAGCCGGTATAGGAACGTATATCAAGTCTGTATATCCAGAAATTAAGATAATCGGTGTAGAGCCTGATGATGCTGCGTGTTTAGACTTAGCTATTAAGAATAATAAGAGACTATCTCTTAAAGAAGTTGGTCTTTTTGCAGATGGTGTCGCAGTCAAACAGATTGGTAAAGTAACTTTTGCTTTGATTAAGGAATGGATAGATGATGTGATAACTGTTTCCGTTGATGAAATGTGCTCAGCAGTGCAAGATACTTTTCAAGAAACAAGAACTATTCCTGAGCCTGCAGGGGCTTTGGCTTTAGCTGGACTGAAAAAGTATACAAAATCGAAAGGTTTAAAAAATAAGAATCTTATAGCTATTAATTCTGGAGCAAATTTAAATTTTGACAGGTTAGGACATATTGTTGAGAGAGTTCAGTTAGGAGAACGGAAGGAGGTCTTACTTAGCGTTAGGATTCCAGAACAAAAAGGAAGTTTCAGAAAGTTTTGTAAGATTTTAGGTAAAAGAATGATATCAGAATTTAATTACCGGGCTGAGGATAGTGAAGAAGCAAGTATATTTGTAGCCTGCAGATTCAATGATTCTAATCAAAAGACGAAGCTACTCAGGCATCTCAGGTCTAAAGGCTATTCACCAAAAGATTTATCTGAAAACGAAGTAGCAAAATTGCATGTCAAACATATGGTTGGAGGAAGGGCTCCTAAAACTATCTCTGAAAAGGGGGAATATCTCTTCAGAGTTGAATTTCCTGAGCGTCCCGGTGCTTTGGTTGATTTTTTAGATAAGCTAAGTGATAACTGGAACATAACTCTTTTCCATTATAGAAACCAAGGTTCAGCATATGGCAGAGTATTGGTTGGATTCGAATCACAATCTAAGAATTACTTAAAGTTATTAAGATACCTAGAAAAAACGGGTTTTAGATTTTGGGAAGAAACAGATAATCTGGCCTATAAATCATTTTTAAAATAAGCTTATTGACTAAAGTCCAGATACTGATTTGGGGTTATACAGGCATCTGCTTTTATATCGTGTTCTTCTGCCATACAACTTTCAACTTCTTGAAAGTCATAAGCTAATATAATTAATTTAGTTTCTTTTTTATATGAAAGCTTACTTAAGGTTTGATCATAAAAGCCTTGCCCCATACCGATTCTATTTCCAATAGAATCAAAGCAAACACAGGGTAAAAAAATGATATCTAGGTCATTTAAATCAATAATTTTTGCCTCGTTAGGCTCTGGTATATCAAATCTATTTTTATTTAGAGGATTTTCTTTCTCAAAAAAAGCGAAATCTAAGTTCTTGTTTGCTTTATTATTAGATACAACAGGAAAAAAACACTCAGATCCTTGCTCTAGAAAGTGATTAATTAAACTGTTAGTTAAAATCTCTCCTTTTACTGCCCAATATAGAGCTACTTTATCTGTCTTGTAGGAATCTTTGATAGCATTCCATGACTGAAAAAGGGACTTCTCAGCATCAAGCCTTTCTTTTTCTGAGAGACTATTTCTTTTTTTTAGTGTTTGTTTTCTGAGGTTAATTTTCGTATTCATCAACGAGAAGTTTCCCAGATTACCGTTGTCATTTACTGCCCTGAACCGTGAAGTTCAAGGCGGTGATTTTGTAAATTTATCAGGCTTCCCAATTCTGGGCATGCACAACAAGAATTATTCCAAAATCTCCTAATTTTTTTATATCGGCTCGAGAGTAGTAAAAACTATCGAATAACCCAGGAAACTAATAAAGTATAACCTAATATGAGTCTTACAAAGACAAACTTTTTAACTGATTCTCTACCGCTTTTGTGAGCTCATCGAGTGCAGGTGAATCTAAAGATTTAACTTGAGGATTTGATAAACTTTTTAAGTATTCGTTTGTTATATTAAGGGCAGTTAGTATCGCAGTCTTTTTGTCATCAAGTTCAGAACTTTTCTTAATCTCTCTAAGCCTATCATCTAGGAATACAGCAGCTTCCTTAACTGCATCAGCTTCTTCTAGAGGACATGCAATTTTATAAGAAGAATCTAAGATCTTTACAGTTGTTACATTTTTTCCCATCTTTAACTTTTATAACGATTTATTATTTGGTTAATGCCTTTTTTTGCTTTATTTAAGGATTCTTCCAAATTTTTATTTTGTTTATTCAGTTTAGAATTCTTTTTTGATAAGTCTTCATTTACTTCTTTGAGCTGTTGACTAACCTTAATCAGTTTCTTGACTTCTGTTTCTAGTTTTTGAAATTTTTCTTCTGACATTTCTTTTTTCTTCGATCTAATTCTAACTTTCAACTGTTTTTCTTGCCAGCATGATTTAACATGACATATAAAATTATTACTTATGATTAACAAGCAATTTAATTTCTCAGAAAGAAGATCAGAATTATCGCAAAAGGTCTTAGATGATTCTGCGATTATTGTTGCTTCTTCCCCTGTTAAATCAAGAGTTTCTGATACTGATTATCTGTATAGGCAAGATAGTAATTTTTACTATCTATCAGGATACGAAGAGCCAGAATCTATATTGCTGATAAGACCATACGAAAAAAAGGATAATTTTATAATCTTTTGTAGAGATAGAGACTCACTAAAAGAACAATGGGATGGGTTTAGGTCTGGTCAGAAAGGTGCTGTGAAGGACTTTAATGCAGATAAGTCGTTAAGTATTTCAGCTGTGGACTCTTTAATGCCAGAGTTGTTGGAAGGTGCTAAGAATATTTACTATTCTATGAGTTCTCCCTGTGGCCTGGATAAACGAATTAGTACTTGGGTTGATCAAATAAGATTGAATACTAGAGCTGGTGCCGAACCTCCTCAAAATCTACTTTCTTTAGATTCTATAATTCATGAGATGAGGTTATTGAAATCAAATGAAGAGATTGCGGTCATGAAAGAAGCTGCAGAAATAACAACTGAAGCTCATATCAGGGCAATGAAGGCTGTAAAGCCGGGGATGTATGAGTATCAGTTGGAAGCTGAGTATTTATACGCTTTTAATAAGAATGGTGCCAGATCTCCTGCTTATAACTCGATAGTTGGTGGAGGCAATAATGCTTGTATATTGCATTACGTTGAAAACAACAGTGAGCTTAAAGATGGAGATGTGGTTTTAGTTGATGCAGGCTGTGAGTATAAATACTACGCATCTGATGTTACAAGGACGTTTCCAGTTAATGGTCACTTTACAGAAGAGCAAAAACAGATCTACTCTGTTGTACTAGAGGCGCATAGGCAATCTATGGATCAGCTTAAACCAGGAAATAAATGGAATTTAGCTCATGAAAAATCGGTTGAAGTCATTGTAGAGGGATTGATTGATTTAGGAATTATTAAAAGTAGTAAAAAAGAGGCTATAGATAATGGAGAGTATTCTAAATTTTACATGCATAGAATAGGGCATTGGCTAGGAATGGATGTTCATGATGTAGGTAGTTATAAGCAAGATGGTGATTGGAGGGAACTTGAACAGGGAATGGTTATGACTATAGAGCCGGGAATTTATATTTTAGATTCTTTAGAAGGTGTTGATGACAAGTGGAAGGGGATAGGTGTAAGAATAGAAGATGATGTTCTGGTAACTAACAATGGTTTTGAGGTTTTAACTCCCAACATCCCTAGATCTATTGAGGATGTAGAAAATACTGTTCAGTCTTAAGTGAAATATGAAGCTATCATAGTTGGAGGTGGTGTTGCGGGCGCTTCACTTGCTCTTCTGCTGGGACAGGCTGGAATGAAGATATGTTTATTGGATAAAGGATCTCCTTCAAAAATCCAAAAGACCGATCTTTTCAAAGGAAAAACTGCATCTCTAAACCTAGCTTCTATAGATTTTTTTAAGAAGATTGGGTTATGGGAAAAGGTTAATCATAGCTCGAAAGAATTTACCAATATCGAGGTTTGGGATGCTGAGGGATCTTCTAAGATTATATTTAATGCCAAAGATATTTCTAGAAGTAAGCTAGGCAACATAGCTCATAATAATACTATATTAACCGCATTATATGACTTGCTTAAAGACCTACCGAATGTTAATCGTGTAGAAAATGTATCAGTTTCTATAATTAAAGAAGCAAATGAATCGATAGATGTACAAACTGACTCTGGACTAAGTTTAACAGCAAGTTTAGTTGTGGGATCTGACGGGTCAATGTCATCAATTAGAAGCCTATCATCTATACCTATAAGAACATGGAGTTATGAACAAACCGCTATTGTTACTCTACTTGAGTCAGAAATTCCTATTCATGATACTGCTTATCAAATTTTTACTAGTACTGGACCTATTGCAATACTTCCAGTTAGAGTTGAAGAAGAAGAATTAGCATCTTTAATATGGTCAGCCGATAAAGCTTATGCAGATAAATTATTAACCTCAGAACCTGCAGAATTTTTAAGAGAATTAAAACTCAAAACAGAAAGTAAATTAGGCAGCTTCAAGATGCGGGAAGAAATATCTTCATTTCCTCTCCATCAATTACATGCGAAAGAGTACTTTTCAAATAGGGCTGTTCTAGTTGGAGACTCAGCTCATACTATGCATCCGCTTGCTGGCCAAGGATTAAATTTAGGACTGTCCGATGTAATAGATCTATCTGAAAGAATATTATTACTTAGAAGAGAAGGTCGTGATATCGCAGATAAGACAATGCTGAAATCTTATAGTGATTCAAGAGAGAAAGTAAATTTGAGAATGACAGCGTTGATGGAAGCTTTTAAAAGAGGCTTTGGGTCAAAAAATCCCTGGATAAAATTAGGAAGAAATCTAGCTTTTGATATTACAAGTAACAATAAGTCTTTAAAAAAGAAGTTTATAAAAGAGGCAGCGGGTATTACTTAATTTTTGATTCTGTATAAAGAACGTGTTTTCTTATAACGGGATCAAATTTCTTAATCTCCATTTTGTCTGGCATCGCAGATTTATTTTTATCTGTAGTATAAAAATGTCCAGTACCAGCTGAAGAGACTAGTCTAATTTTTTCTCTCATATCTTTTCTCCTCGTGCCCTTATGTCTGCAAGAACTTTATCTATACCATTTTTATCAATAGTCCTCATGCCGTTCGCAGATACTGTTAAGCTGATGTACCTATTTTCTGATTCCACCCAAAACTTATGTTTATGTAGGTTAGGTTGGAAGGTTCTCTTGTTACGATTCTTTGCATGTGAAACATTGTTTCCAGCTTGTGGTTTTTTTCCAGTAACTTGACAGACTTTTGACATAATAGTTTTTAAATTTTCTTCATTGAAGGCGCGTTTTATACCAGAACCACTACCAGCAAGCAAGATTAAGACTGTATAATCCTAATTTTTTTAGCAAATTATTTTGAATTCATTAGCAAATAAAAATATTTTATTGGGTGTAACTGGCGGTATAGCTGCATATAAGTCAGCTGAAATAGTGCGTGCATTAAAGAAGGCCGGTTCATCAGTTAGAGTAGTAATGACTAAGTCTGCTGAAGAGTTTATTACACCTCTAACACTCCAAGCTTTATCAGGTAATAAAGTTTCTTCTGATCTCTTAGATCCCGAAACCGAAGCAGGCATGGGTCATATTGAGTTGGCTAAGTGGGCTGATGCAATTTTAATAGCTCCGACTACTGCAAATACGCTAGCAAAATTAGCTTCTGGAAGAGCCGATGACCTCTTGTCTAGCATTAGCTTAGCTTTCGAAGGTCCTCTAGCATTAGCGCCAGCAATGAATCAGGCTATGTGGAAAGACTCTAGAACTAAAGAAAATATAGAGAAGCTAAAAGATAATAACTTTAATATTTATGGCCCTGGTTCTGGAGAGCAAGCATGTGGAGATATTGGCCTTGGAAGAATGTTAGAGCCAGAAGAAATTATGTTAAATTTTTCTTTACTCTTCGAAGAAGGACATTTAAATAATAAAAATATTCTGATTACCGCTGGTCCTACTCAAGAACCAATAGATCCTGTTAGGTACATCACCAACAGGAGCTCCGGAAAAATGGGTTATTGCCTTGCAGAAGCAAGTCTAGAATCTGGTGCGAATGTCACTTTAGTATCTGGGCCTGTGAATATAGAGGCTCCTGAAGGGGCCCATTTAGTAAAAGTTCAAACCGCTGAAGAAATGTACGAATCGGTTATGCATCACATTAAAAATACAGATATATTCATTAGTTCCGCGGCCGTAGCTGACTATAAGCCAGAAAATTTTTCAAAAGATAAAATTAAAAAATCTGACAAAAACTCAGAAATTTCCATTGGAATGACAAAAAATAAAGATATTCTCAAGAGCGTTAGTGAAATTAGCAATAAACCTTACTTGGTAGGTTTTGCTGCAGAAACAAATGACCTAATAAATAATGCAAAATTAAAACTAAAAAATAAAAAGTTAGATTTAATTATTGCAAATGATGTTTCGGGCAAAGATATAGGTTTTGACTCAGAAGAAAATGAAGTTACATTAATAAATTCTGATTCAGAATTTTTCATTGAAAAAGAATCAAAAAAAAAGGTAGCTTCAAAAATAATTAAATATATTTCTGAAAAGTTAGTTTCTTAGTTTTATTTTGAAGGTTCTTGTGATGGCTCTTCTTCAGTAGAAGTTTCCTCGACTATACCTTCCTCAGGTACTGTTTCTTCGACTGCTAGCTCTTCTGTAGGCACTTCATTCGTTGCAGTTTCTTCAACTACGGAATTTTCAACTGGAGTTTCTTCTGTCGCATCTTCGGATACAGCCTTTACCTTTGTTTTATTTCCAAAACGTTTTCTGAATTTATCAACTCTTCCTGCAGTATCTACCAGATTTTGTTTACCAGTATAGAAAGGATGCGAAGCCGACGAAACATCAAGCTGGAAATATGGATAGGTTTTTCCTTCCCATTCTTTCGTTTGATCGGTCTCGAGAGATGAAGGAATAAGGAAATAAGTGTCCACACTTGTATCATGGAAGAGTACTTCTCTGTATTCTGGATGAATGTCTTTTCTCATTTGATAATTGTTAAATTAAAAATATGGCAGCGCACTATACCAGACAGACAATACATGGCAAATGCTAATATAGTGCCAATAGGTTTAGAATAAGTTTATGTCTGTAAAGCAAGTAGAAGTTTTAGTACCAATCCCAATACCAGAAAAGTTTTCTTACCTGTTGCCAAATCAAATGAAAGCCTCTCCCCCTAAGCCAGGAACTAGGGTAATCGTTCCCTTTGGAAATAGAAATCTTGTAGGAGTAGTATGGAATGTAGGAAACGGCATTGCACCAAAGGGCAAAAAGTTAAAGTATTTAAAAGAGGTATTGGATTCTCAGCCTTTATTAGATAAAGCGTCTTTAAACTTAGCAGATTGGGCATCACGCTATTATCACTATCCTTTAGGTGATGTAATTTCATACTTCTTTCCACCACCAATTAGGAAAGGAAAAGAGGCTAAGTTTGTAGAGATAAAATTTTTAGAACTGACAAACAAAGGTGAATTTGTAAATATAGAAGAACTTTCTAAATCCCCTAATCAAAAAAAACTAATTGAGGTTTTGCAAGAGAAGAAGACGCTCTCACAAAGAGCCGCCAATGCTTATGGAGTAAATTCCTCTTCCATAAATGCTTTAATTGATAAAGGTTTAATATCTAGATATATGAGGGAACTTTCACCTTATAAGAAAGAAGAATTTTCAATCGCGAAAGGCGTGAAGAAAAAATTAAATAATGAACAAAAATTTGCTGTGGATTCTATTATTAATTCGAAAAGCCAAAATAGAGTTTTCCTTTTGAATGGGATTACGGGTAGTGGAAAAACAGAAGTTTATCTTCAAGCAATCCAAGAAGTAATCAAGAAAGGCAAGCAGGCCCTTATTTTAATTCCAGAAATAGGTCTAGCACCACAAGCGGAAGAAAGATTTAAAAAATATTTTGGAGAAAGGGTTTTGTCATTTCATTCCGCAAAAAACAATAGAGAGAAAGTAGATGCTTGGTTGGGAGCGTCTAAAGGATTGATAGATATAGTAATTGGGACCAGATCTAGTGTATTTATGCCCATGAAAGATATAGGAATAATAGTCGTTGATGAAGAACATGACTTGTCTTACAAGCAAGTGGATAGGTTTAGATATTCTGCAAGAGATATAGCTCTTTATAGAGCAAAGATAGAAAAAATACCTGTTGTCTTGGCTTCTGCTACTCCTTCTTTAGAGACTTTGAATAACTCTTTAAAGGGCAAATATGAAATATTGAATTTAACTAAAAGAGCCACGGGAGCAAACCTTCCAAAATATTTGCCAGTTGACTTAAGAGGTAAGGAATTAAAGGAAGGTTTTAGTGACGAGCTAATAGATGGTACTGAAGAAGAACTTCATAAAGGAAATCAGGTTCTTATATTTTTAAATAGGAGGGGTTACGCGCCTTCTTTAATCTGCAAAACATGCGGATGGTTATCAAATTGTGATAGATGTGATGCACTCATGACCGTACACAAAAGACCTCAAAAATTACAGTGTCATCACTGCGAGTCTCAAAGAAATTTACCAACAACTTGCCCTGAGTGTCAGTCGGAAGATTTTTTAACTTATGGTTATGGGACTGAAAGAATTGAAGAATTTCTTATTAAGCGTTTCCCTAAATTCCCTGTTCTTAGAGTTGATAGTGACTCAACAAGAAAAAAAGAATCTATGCATGAATACCTTGATGAAATTAATTCAGGGAGGCCAATGATTCTTTTAGGAACACAGTTACTGGCTAAGGGGCATCATTTTCCAGATGTGACCCTTGTAGGAGTATTAGATGCTGATTCAGGTCTATTCAGTGCTGACTTTAGGGGCAGTGAAAGGGTAGCTCAACTAATGACTCAAGTGGCTGGCAGAGCGGGCAGAGATAAAAAGCCTGGCAAGGCAATACTACAGTCTTACTGTCCTGATCACCCTCAAATAGAAGAGCTTGTTAAAGGTAGTTATGAGAGTTTTGCTAAGAATTTATTGGAAGAAAGAAGATTAGCTAAGTCACCACCTTTTGCTTTTCAAGCAAAGATTCAAGCAGAATCATCTAATAGTTATGTTAGTAGAGATTTTATAAAAACTCTTATCAATAAATTAAAGAAATCTAAATCCTTTCCAAAAGACATAAGAGTTATAGGGCCTATTCCTGCGATCATGGAAAAAAAATCAGGAGTATATAGGTGGGAGTTGAATATTCTTTCAAGCAGCAGAAACTCATTACACAAGTTCTTGGATTTAGGACAAGCTAGTCTGTATGACTCTCAAACCTCTAAGAGGGTGCGTTGGTCTATAGATGTTGACCCTTTATCTTCAATGTAAATCTATACCAGTTAATTCAGAGCTAATAGACCATAATTTTTCTGCTTGGTCGTCACTTTTAGCTGACCCTAGAAGCTTTTCAATTTCGCAATCAACAAAATATTCTCCCGTAACTTTTTCAACTTCAGGAGAGGCACAAAGATAGATGGAAGTTTCTGCCCCTTTGTCAGTCTTTTTTGCAAAAGGTCTTCCAAGATTCATCAATAATCTTACAAAGAAGCCTTCATTATTTAATCCTATACCTGTATCTACATATCCAGGATGCAGGCAATTAACGGTTATTTTGTAGTCTTTAAGTTTTGAGGCTAAGCTTCTAGTAAAAAGGATATTAGCTAATTTAGATTGACCATACACTTTTAAACCTTTGTAGTTTTCTTTAGATTGAAGATCCTCAAAGTTCATTTCGTTTACAAACCTATATGCCATGGAGGCGACATTTACAATTCTTCCTCCCCCAGCATTCTTCATTTTTTCTATAAGCAATAATGTAAGACTAAAATAGGCAAGGTGATTGACTGAAAAAACTTCATCGAAGCCATCAGCTGTTTCTTTTCTTTCTCTATTCATTATCCCTGCATTATTTAGCAGGATATCTAATGGTTTGTTAAGAGAAAGAAATTCTTCTGCTGCTTTTTTTACCTCATTTTGTGAGGAGAGGTCAGCAATAATAGCAGTAGGTTGTCTTCCTGATTCTTGAAGAAGCTCTTCTTTCAATTTGTTAGCTTTTTCATGATTTCTCGCTATGAAAACTATTTCAGCACCCATTTGATTTAGGGCTTTAGCTGCTTCCAATCCAATTCCATTTGTTGCCCCAGTTATCAAGCAAACTTTATTTTCTAGATTTTCATTCATGATTATTGCCTTTATTTATCGTATGTATAAGATTAAAGAGATGAGTTTATATGAAAAACACATACTGCCAAGATTTTTAAATTGTGCATGTGGGTCTAAACCAATAACTTACCAAAGAAAGAAGGTAGTTCCTCTTGCGGAAGGCAATGTATTAGAAGTCGGCATAGGTTCAGGATTGAATTTACCTTACTACGACCACTCGAAAATAGAAAAAATATGGGGTTTAGATCCTTCAAATGAACTAAGTTTAATAGCTAAGGAGACTGCAAAGGAAGAAGGTTTAGATATTAACTTTATATCTTGCGGTGCAGAGGAAATTCCGCTTCCAGATAACCATTTTGATACAGTTCTAATTACTTATACGATGTGCACCATTCCAGAGGTAAAAAGAGCTAATATCGAGATTAAAAGAGTTCTCAAAGATGGTGGAAAATTAATATTCTGTGAACATGGCATAGCGCCAGATGAGAATATCATTAAATGGCAATCAAGGATAAATCCCATATGGAAAAAATTAGCAGGAGGTTGCAATATTAATAGAAATATCCCTCAAATCATTGAAGAGTCTGGTTTTAAGATTAAACAAATGGAAAAAATGTACCTTCCCAGTACACCAAAGATAGCTGGTTATAATTATTGGGGATACGCCGTAGGAGATTAATGAACTGGAAAGGGATTTCATTTGGAATTCTATGCCTTGTTCTTTTATTTCAGTTTAAGAACATATCGAGCTTTATAGCAGTAGAGCTTGCATTAAAGGGCATTAAGGAGTTAGACGTTAATTCAGATGATGTTATAGATAAATCTGAATGGCCAGGTATCGGGTTTTCAATAGTTGATGTTGATAGAAATAATCTTTTAGAAGACGAAGAAATTCGATTCTTTATCAAAGAATTTTCAAAAGATTTTTCTTGGGTAAATAAAGTCTCTGATCGTATTAATGTTCCAGAACAATTGATTCATTCTACTTTCATTAGTCCTTCAATGGATAGGGAAGTAGGCTATTACATCTATATCCCCGATTCTTATCATAAAGATTTAGAGAAAGAATTTCGGACTGTTTATTATTTGCATGGAGGCAGGCCAGGCAATGAAAGCAGGTCCGTAATTATTACTAATGCCATTCATGAATTATTGAGTAATTCTGAAATAGACCCTGCTCTTTATGTTTTTGTTAATGGAGGGGAATTGAGTCATTACAATTCAAAGGAAAAGCACTCTTATGGAGAAGATGTATTTATTAAAGAACTTATCCCCCATATTGATAATACTTATAGAACAATAGCTAGTCGTTCTGGAAGGGGACTTGAAGGATTTTCTCAAGGAGGCAGGGGCGCAACCAGATATATGTTCAAGTACCCTGAGATCTTTTCTACTGTTGCAGCTGGCGGAGGTTCATACGAGATAGAAAAATTGATACAACAAAATAATGGTTATGAAGATGACCCTAGAGGAGATGATGAAAATGTTTATTTTGTTGGTGAAGGCAACGATGCCTGGTCTTTAGCCAAAAAATTTACCGAAACGGGCGCTGCTTATCCTAACTTATTAATATGGTCAGGAACGGAAGATCCCAATTATCCAAGCATAGAGATATACATGAATTATTTAGATAAATTAGACATCGAATACGATTCCCTTATAGTTAAAGGCGTTGACCATAACCCTTTTATTTTTTATGAAGAATCAGGAGAAGAATTAATAAGGTTCCATGCAAAAAATGATTAAAAGAACATTAACTTTATTTATATTATATTTTTTTATTTCTGTGTCTGCATCAGAAGAAAAAAACTTCTCTCATAACGGACTAGAAAGGTCTTATCATTTGCATATTCCTCAGGATTTGGAAGACAAAGCCCCTTTAGTGGTTGTTATACATGGGTATACAAGTGCTGCAGAAAATATTATGTCTTATTCTAAGATGAATGAAGTTGCCGATCGTGAAGGCTTCGCAGTAATTTACCCTCAAGGAACGATTGATAGTCAGGGCAATGCTTTTTTTAACGTTGGTTATGAATTCAACAAAGATTCAAAAATAGATGATGTTTCTTTTATTAGGAAACTAGTAATACACGTTAGAGATACATATCAGCTAAGCGAAAAGAATATTTTTGCTACTGGAATGTCTAATGGAGGTGACATGAGTTATCTATTGGCTTGTACTTCTTCAGATTTATTTAAAGCAGTTGCACCAGTTGCAGGAGTTATGATGAAAGAAACTTTAGATAACTGTAATCCTCAAAACCCAATTCCAGTTTTTGAAATCCATGGAACCAATGACAAGATTTCGTTGTTTCAAGGTGATATCGAAAATAAAGAAGGATGGGGTTCTTACTATGGTTTGCCTGAAACAATCCAGTTCTGGGCTGATAAACATAACCTAGACAAAAATGAAAATATTTACATCGCATCGAAAGGCGAGGGCGATCAGAATGATATTATCTTTGAACGTTATTGGTCAGAAGACAACATAAACGAAGTTTGGTTATATAAGATTGTTGATGCAGGACATATATGGCCAGGATTTAGAATTAGATGGTGGCAGAACCCTTTACTCTGGTATTACATGGGATCAGGCAACGATGATATAAGTGCAAGTGAAGAAGTTTGGAAATTCTTTGAGCAATTTGTATCTAAAGAGTAAGTAGAATTTTATTTGTCTGAAATCAAATCTTATTTACTTAACTTCTTCTTCCCATTCGAACTTAGGCAGGGTGTGAATTGCATCTGAAAGTTTTTGAGCCCATGTATCTGACATCTCTTTAAAATATGGTGACTTAAGTTTATACCTTCCTTGATATTCTAAATGCATTTGATCTTTTTTATAAACTACAAAATCTATAGGTGGTCCTACCGTCAGATCACTTCTCATAGTTGAATCTAGAGAAAGAAGAGCTACTCTTGCTGAATCTCCAATAGGAGTATCCTTATTGATCATCCTATCTAGTATGGGTTTTCCGTATTTTGTTTCACCTATCTGAAGATAGGGCTGTTCATTCGAGACATAAATGAAATTACCTTCAGGATAAATTAATAACAAATTAGGTTCTTGATCCTTGATCTGACCTCCTAAAATAAAAAATGATCCCATTAAAGAAGACTGATTTTGCACTTCTAAAGATTGATTATAGCTAGAAACACTAAGCCTTCCAATATACTGAGCAGCAGCCTCGATATCTTCACATAAATTTAGATTAATCTCTGGATTATCCGAGTTTATATCCTTTTCGAGTTGATGATAAACAGCTTGAGAAGTTGCAAGGTTTCCGGCGGTAAGAATAACAAAGGCTCTATCACCTACGTTATAGGTAAACATTTTTGAATAGGTATTTACATTGTCCAGTCCTGCATTAGTTCTGGAATCAGAAGCAAAAACCAATCCTTCATTTACTTTTATTGCTACGCCGTATGACATATAACCTCCCAAAAGAGCATGCAATACCAATACCAGTTTAAACCTTTTTGAATTTTCTACCATTTATTTATTAAGAGTCTAAGAAAACAGGACTTAAGAAGAATTCTTTCTAATCTTAAGATCCTTTGCTAACTAAAAATGGCACCTAAAAAGTGCATTTTTTACTTTAAAGAACCAAAATGTTTTGGCTTGCTTGTTGCATGTATATTGTAGTGACTATTTCATGGAAAAATTATCCTACATCACCTTTTTTTGATGAATACCTAAATACATCTCAAGGATTTAGAACTCACACAAAGAAAATAGGTAAATATCTCGGATCACTAAGCCCAAATGACTTGCATGAAATAAATAATGCAACTGAGTCAGCTATCAAATCGATGGGAATCTCCTTTCGAATTTATTCTGAGGAGTATATAGAAGGACAGGACAGGTCTTGGCCATTAGATTTCATTCCAAGAATCATCAGAAAAAAAGAATGGGACAAAGTAGAGAAAGGTTTAGAGCAAAGAGTTAAGGTTTTAAATCTTTTCATAGAAGATTGCTATAACGAACAGAAATTTCTTAAAGAAAGCGATATGGATGAATCTCTCATAACCGATTCTCCTGCTTTCAAAGAATACTGTATGGGTATGAAACTTAAACATAATTCATGGTCTAGTATCTGCGGTTCTGATCTGATCAAGGATCAGGATGGAATGTTTTATGTATTAGAGGATAACCTTAGGGTGCCCTCAGGCGTTAGTTATATGCTCGAGAATAGAACCGTTATGAAAAGAGTTTTCCCAGATCTATTTCAACATTATGGTGTTATGCCAGTAGGTGCTTATCCGACCAAACTCTACGAGACACTTGTATCTTTAAGTTATTCAAGAAGCCGTCAACCAGAAATAGTTCTCCTCACTCCTGGTATTTACAATTCTGCATATTATGAACACTCATATCTAGCTCAGCAAATGGGGATAGATTTGGTTCAAGGTACTGATTTGGTAGTATTAAAAGATAACTTCGTATACAAAAAAACCATAATGGGTTTAGTAAGAGTTGATGTTATTTATAGAAGAATTGATGATGATTTTTTAGATCCCTCCAGAGGTAACAAAGATTCTGTATTGGGTGTTGAAGGCTTAATCGAATCATGGAGAAAAAAACATGTTTCTATAATAAATGCACCAGGCTGTGGAATTGCAGATGATAAAGCGGTTTACTCTTTCGTGCCCGAAATGATCAGATTTTATTTGAAGGAAGAACCAATAATAGAAAACCTCAAAACTTATTTGATGAGTGAGAAAGAAAGCTTTGAATTAATAAAAGATAGATTTAAAGACTATGTAATAAAGCCTGTGGCTGAGTCTGGTGGTTATGGTATTGTCATTGGCAAGAGCGCTTCCAAAAAGGAAAAAGAAGAGACACTGAAGTTAATAAGTAGAGATCCTCGAAACTATATTGCACAACCTCTCGCTTTATTGTCTACTACACCGACCTTTGACAAAGGTTCAATAGAACCAAGACACTTAGATTTAAGGCCATTTATTTTAACGGGTGAAAAAAGTTATGTGACGGTAGGAGGCTTAACTAGAGTGGCTTTAAAGAAAGGCTCTACTGTGGTCAATTCTTCTCAAGGAGGAGGTAGCAAGGATACATGGATAGTAGATAAATAGATATGTTAAGCAGAGATGCAGAGCACTTATATTGGCTTTCTAGGTATGTAGAAAGAGTTGAGAATACAGCTAGATTAATAAATGTTAACTCAGAGCTAATGTTAGATTTTCCTGGTGACAAAACACTAGGATGGCAATCAATAGTCGAGACACTCGATAATCTTGATCTTTATCAAAGAAGGTATATGACCTTCAAAGAAGCTAATGTTATAAATTTTCTTTGCTATGAAGAAGCTAATCCTAACTCGATTAAAAATTCTCTAATTAAAGCAGCCTATAATGTTAAAGAAACAAGAGACTATCTTCCCCAATCTGCAACAGAGCAAGTTAATAATCTTTTCAATGAATTTATCCGATTCTCTTCGAAAGCAACAAGAGGACAATCAAAAGACATGTACAAGCTCATTGAAGGATCTCAACGATTCTTTGGCATAATCAATGATAACTTTTCTACTGGATTAGTTTTTGAGTTCATCAGGTTAGGAAGGTACATCGAACGTGTGGATATGATCTCTAGAACTCTTGATACACTCTGCGTCTCGAAGAAAAATTCCCAGACACATGACTTCTCAACTCTTGAATGGGCTAGCATGTTAAGAAATCTCTCTGCCCAAGGTGCTTTCAGAGAAGAAGCAAAAGGTGAAATTGAGAGAGGTAACGTTCTAAGATTCCTATTTAAAAATAAAGGTTTTCCAAGGTCATTAAATACTTGTCTTCGAGAAATCGATAAATGCGTCGCAGTTTTACCAAATAATCGTTTGTTAAAAGAAGAAGTTTATAAAGTCATTGAAAAAATTATGTCTTCAAGAGTAGAGAGTTATGATGATGAAAAGCTCCATGCATTTTTGGATGGCCTTCAGGGAAACATCTCTAATCTTGACCAAAGAATACATAAAAGCTGGTTTCATCTTCATGCTTAATCTATGCAGTTAAGGAAACTAAGACTTCTCTATTTTTTTCACCTGAAAATGGCTTTCTCCCATGCATTATCCTGTAATTATCAATCAATAAGATGTCCTTATCCTTCCAATTCCTAAGAAGAGTTAATGACTGAGCTATGTCGGAAATCATTTGAAGATTTGAGTCGCAAATTTCTTCACCATTACCAAACCTGACTGGAGAGATATCATTATCTGAGTTTTTTTTCCATCCTAAAGAAGCTGCAAGAACTTGATTGAAGAATGATTTATTACCATCCTTAAGTTCTTTTATGGCTCTAAAAGTTCTTGTTGTAACTGACAAGTTATCGCCTTCTATCCAATCCCAGGAATAGTCAAGGTTTTCTAGTTTTATCTCAGCTTCTTTTTTAGATTGCACTCCTAAAGTTTTTTGCCAACTTCTACCTTGACCAGAAACTAATTCATCTCCATTAGACATTAGAGAGTTATAAATGACCCCATGTTTTTCAAACTCATCCAATAGACCTTCATCTTCTTTAAGGATTTCTTTGTACAGATTATCCGAACGGCATAAAGGAGTTTGTCCACCTTTTAATGCAGCAGATTTACAAAAAAAGAATATATATTTTGGGTAAGTAGGCGTTTGAGCCATTTCATGATGAAGGAAAATTTCAATTTCCTTTGGTGCTTCATTGGCAGTGAATACTTTATTGGTTTTATTTATCCTTACCGCATTTGAAAGAGATTCTTCATAAGTAAAAGTCTCATATTTAAAGGCAGATACAAAATTATCGAAGTCACCTTCTTCCTCCACGGGAAGATTGCTAAATAGAAGTGCTCCGCATTCTTCAAGTTGAGTTTCAAAAGAAAACTTATTGTTTCTAATCCAATTAAGTGTTGCTTCCAGAGTCGTTAAATCTGAGTCAGCTTGAATTTCATGTAAGAAATCTTTTTTATTCATAAATTGGAAAGAAGGTATTAAAGGCATCTTCACAAAAAACACCCGGATCATTAAATCTCTTATTGATGTTTAAAGTAGAAATCTTATCTACGATAGTTTTATCTAACTCAATCTTTGAAGCATCTAAATTTTCTTTCATACGAGTCTTACTAGAACTTTTGACCACAATTGAAGTCCCTCTATTTAAAGCCCAGCCTAGAATTAATTGAGCTGGTGATATCTCAAGATCTTTAGACAATGATTTTATGGTTGGATTCATTAAGAGTGATTCATTTTCTTTAGCGCCACCTAGCTCCTCATAGGATATTGATCCTAAGGGTGAGAAAGCAGTTACCTCTAGACCATAGCTTTTTGCTAATCGTATAAGCTTTTCTTGAGTAAGGTTAGGGTGGGATTCAATTTGAAGTATTTCTGGTTTAATTCGGCAGTAGTTCATAAGATCATGAAGCAAACTAGAAGAGTAATTGCATATACCTATATGCCTAGTTAAATCATCTTTTTTTAATGATTCCATTGCATGCCATGTATCTGATAGTGGAACTCTAGATGGAATCATTTTAGGTGCAATGCTTTCAGGGTCATTGAACCACTCAGGTGGATATCTTTTTTCAAAAGGTACAAACTCTAATGCAATGGGGAAATGAATCATATAAAGATCTAGATAATCCAACTGCAAATCTTGAAGTGTTTTCTCTACAGCAGGTTTAACGTGTTCAGGATGATGATAAGTATTCCATAATTTTGAAGTTATCCATAGATCTTCTCTTTTGCACAAACCATTTTCTAAAGCAGCTTTAATGCCATCACCTACTTCCCTTTCATTACCATAGTCTGAAGCTGAATCTAAGTGTCTATATCCCACCTCTATAGCATTATAGACTGCCTCTGAACAAACATCTTTCGGTACTTTCCAAAGTCCAAAGCCTATTTGAGGCATATCCTTTATCGATTTGTATTTCATATTCATATTTTTAAGAAGTCATTAAGCTTTATGGAATCTCCTGTTTTGATTGATTCTTGAGCTGCCAATCCTAGAACAATTGAATCAAACCCATTTTGGCAATCTACTAGTGGTTGATTTCCTTTTTTGATGCATTCTATTAATTCTAAATGCTCTATATAGCTCGCGCCATGATGAAATCCCACTTCTTTTACTCTTGAATCTTCTTTAATCTCTATAGTCCTATACGAATATTCTTTTCTGTTTGTTAACAAAAGTTCATTACCAGGAATATGTGTTTCTAATTTACCTCGGTCCCCTGTTAAAACTATCTCTTGTTCATACTTTCCCGCTTCTGCGAACATGCATAAGTCGAGCATGGCTCTTTCTCCATCTTCATAATCTATAAGCACGAAGGAATTATCAATTATATCTGGAGTTTTGCCATCATATCTTTCATCCAAATGGTTTACATCCTGGCCTCCAGAGGCATAAATTTTTATTGGCTTACTTGGTACCATAAGATTCATTAAATCGAAGAAATGACAGCATTTTTCTACCAAGGTACCTCCTGTTTTTTCATTAAATCTATTCCAATTATCAACCTTTTCTAAAAATGGAAACCTATGCTCTCTTATAGATAACATTTTAATATTGCCAATTTCATTCACATGCTTAATTAAGGATTGTATAGGAGACATAAATCTATATTCGAGTCCAACCCAGACCACACCTTTATGTTTTTTGCTTTTTTCAAGTACTTCCATTGCATCTAACAAGTTTGTGCACATGGGTTTTTCAAGTAAAACATGTTTATCTGTTTTAAAAAGTTCTCTCATGATCTCTATATGAGTAAAATTAGGGCTAGCAACCACAACTACATCGATGTCTTCTTGCCTTAAAAGTTCTTTGTAGTCTTCATACAACCTAAGCTTGAATACATCCTCACAAGTATCTTCAGCCCATTTCCTAGATCTCTCATCAGGGTCTGCAATTGCTACTATTTTGACATCAGGTATTTTTTTTAGATTACGAATATGTTCGCAACCCATCATGCCGGTACCTATGATTCCATAATTTAATTTCATAAAACTAAGATTTATCTAGTTCTTTTGCCTTAAGCCCTTACCAACTTTGATATTAGACCAAAGAATTTCATCATTCTCCGCACTGACGAATTCATACCTAGCAGTGTGATCAACAACAGTCATTCTTAAATATCCCGGAGTTTCAATATTGAATTTTCCAGACTCAATATCACCTGGAGAGCCTCCGGGAAGAGCCCCTGTTGCACTTATAAGCTGGAGGGTCTCCTTATGATCACCTTCATCAGCTAAGACGTGATTGTGACCAGTTATATAAATATCAAAGGTTCCAAAAACATAGTTCTCTAAAAATATTGCTAATTGTGGATTTGCCCTATCTCTATCCCCAGAACTAAATAATGGGTGGTGCGCAACTGCTATAGAAAATCCACATTGGTCTTTTAGATTGTCAATTTCTTCTTTGAGCCATCTAATCTGACTACCTCTTTTATAAAAATAATATAACTTATCAAAAATAGTGGTATCTAGAGCAAAAAAGCATAACCCATCAAAAGTCTTGGTATAGAAATTGCTGGGGTGAAAAATAGATGGATAATCTTTTGCAACTTGAAGATAGACACGTGGGTCACCTTTATAGTCATGATTACCGACTATTAAATAAAAAGGAATTCCTGTCTTTAGAAATGGTTTAAACGGTGTTAAGAAACTATCTTCCAGTTCTGGATCATCCATCGACTGAACTCCTAGTTGAGTTATGTCTCCAAGATGCCAAACCATTGAACAATCGGAATTAGCCAAGGCTTTTACTACCTTTGTTTGAGTAGGATTTACTTCACCAGCATCTCCAACGAAGCAAGATATAAGTTCTTCTGTTTCCCCTGACAAGATATGGTTTAGAGGCAAAAGAAATAAAGATAGAATTATGACTTTTAATAATCTCATAGTTTTATTCTTATATATCTTTTATCTAACTGTTTATCGTCGCTATGCTCTATTTCAATAGTATAGTCTGGTTGTGGAAGAAGAGATTGAGCATTTTCTGGCCATTCAAATATACATATAGAATTCTCCTCTTCCAAGTACTCTCCTATACCTATTTCTGTTAATTCATGGGGTTCATTGATGCGATATAAATCAAAATGAAATACTTTTAAATTGTCTGTTTCATGAATTTCAACCAGATTATAAGTAGGACTTTTTACTAATTCGTTATACCCAAGGCCTCTCATCAAACCTTTTGTAAAGGTAGTTTTGCCTGCACCCAAATTACCTTCCAAAAAAATTACAATCGACCTACTTAAACTTTTTTTTAATAAATCTTTTGAAAATGCTGAGCCAGCTTCTTCTGTTTGATTTTCATCTGAGGTTTGAATCTCTTTATTCATATTTAAGTAATTGCCTCACTTCCTCTAGGACATCAGATGCAAGGAGTCCAACCTCACCTGTATCTAAACTTTTCAAGTCAGCTGCTTTTGCATGAATATCAACTCCTAACTCAGCTGCTTCAATAAGACTTAGTCCTTGAGCTGAAAAACCAGCAATTATTCCTGTAAGAATATCCCCCATTCCTCCACTTGCCATTCCAGGGTTTCCGGCCTCGCATATTCCTATTTGCTGTTTACCTCCTTTACTGTAGCAGACCAAACTTCCAGAACCTTTTAATACAACAACACAATTAAATTTCTTTTGTAAAAGCGAAACAGCGTTAAATCTATCAGATTCTATTTCATCTATAGATTTACCAAGAAGTCTAGATGCCTCACCAGGATGCGGTGTCATAATGAGATTTTTTGGAAATTTTGTGGATAATTTTAGTGTAGTTAATAAATTTAAAGCATCAGCATCCATAACAACCGATATGTTCCTCTTATTTGCTTCCCAAAAAACTCTTTGGAGCATTTGTTCTGACCAAGCCGTCTGACCCAGCCCAGGTCCTATCGCAATGACATTAGGCTTTTCAAGATATTCTTCAAGGTCTTGTCCAGAATCTACACCCACTGTCATAACTTCAGGGCAAGATAACAAGCTGGCCTCTAAGTGTTCTGGTCTTGTACCAAGCCCAATAAGGCCAGCTCCAGAAAATGCTGCTGCTTTAGCAGCAAGAATAGACGCCCCTCCATAACCTTTATTTCCCCCAACCACAAAAGCATGTCCAAATGCACCTTTGTGAGAATTTTCATCCCTTAATATTATTTTATGAAGATGATTTTCCATGTTGATTAGGTGAGAGTTGCACGAAACTTTTGAGAAGATTCTTTTAGGTATATCTAAATCAGAATAAAGAACTTCACCAGACAGAGCCTTTCCCTCGCTTGTGAAACAACCTCTCTTTTGAGCTACAAAAGTGCAAGTTATATCTGCAATAACACTAATTTCATTAGAAAAACCTGTATCTGAGTAAACTCCTGAGGGAATATCTAGAGATATTACGGGATGCTTATCTCCAAGTTTATTGAGAGATAAAATAGCATCTTTTATATTCTTTCGAAGGTCTCCTTTTAGTCCAGTACCTATAAGAGCATCTACTAAAACTGCTTTTCTAGAAATTCTTATTTTCGATAAAGAGCTGATGTTAATTATCTTTACCCCATTACTTTTTGCTTCATTAAATGCTTTCTTTGAAACCCCCTTAAGCTCTTTGGCTGGATTACACATAACAATGGTGCTTGATAGACCAAATTCTTTGGCGTAGCTAGCAAGCAAGAAACCATCACCAGAATTTTTTCCCTTTGCGCAAAAAACTAAGACTTCATCTACATTATTAAACTCACTTACTAATGTATCTAATGCGAATTCAGCTGCTGATTGCATAAGAGAGAATCCCGTTTCTCCAGTTTCTCTTATTGCAAGCGCATCAATTTTTTTTGTCTCTATAGATGTGTATATCTTCATTTACTTTGAATCAATCTAATAATTTTTAGAATTATAGCCCTAGGGCATCTCTAAAAACTAATTTAAAAGTCTGAACTTCCCTTCTGAGAAAGCAAGAGAGCATGTAAACTGCTCTATAGAAGAACAATTAAGGAAAGTTAATGAGTGATATTGAAATAATACTTGAACCTCAGGACGAGTTTAACCATGAACCAGATGAAGCTTCAAACTATAACGAAAGCATGTATTTCAATGTTTTTGATCATCAAAAGAAGATGGGCGGTTGGTTTAGGTTAGGTAACAGACCTAATGAAGGCTATGCAGAGATGACTTGCTGCATTTATCTTCCTGATGGAAGGATAGGTTTTATGTTCGGTAGACCAGAAATCTCAACAAATGAAGTCTTTGATGCTGGAGGAATGAAATTCGAAGTAATAGAACCCTTTAAGTCTCTGCGAGTTAATTACACGGGGAAGATTTTGCTTCTGGATAATCCAAAAGATATGTTAAACCCTGGAAAGGCTTTCAAAGAAAATCCAAGAGTAAAATGTGAGGCTGACATAAAGATTAGCGGAATTTCTCCGATGTTTGGTGGTCAGGCAGTAAGAAAGGACGGTAAGAGTTTAGAGAAAGATCCTGAAAAAAGTTTTTCGAAAGCTCATTACGAGCAACACACGTCCGGTAAAGGCACAATAAAAATAGATGGAGAAGAATGGACTGTGGATGGTTTAGGTCTTAGAGATAAGAGTTGGGGTCCAAGATACTGGCAAGCAATAGAGTGGTATAGATGGTTAACCATCAATATAAATAAAGATATAGGTTTTATGTTCAGCATAGTGCATCAAAGTGAAGACTCCGAAAGACGAGGTGGCATAGTTCTAAAAGATGGTAAATATGAATCTATTAGAGATTGTAAGATTGAGACTAATTACGATGAAGATAATTTCCAAAAAACATTTACTGCTTGGGCCAGAACGGATGAAGATGAATATGAAGTACAAGGAAAAGTTTTATCCTTAATACCTTTAAGGAATAGAAGGAATACCCCGGATGGAGAAAATTTAGTTACTCGAATAACAGAGGGAATGACAGAGTACACTTATAAGGGCATAGTTGGATATGGTATGTCGGAATATCTTGATCAAGTAATTGATGATAAACCCATCGGACCTTAATGTATGAAAATTAGTGCCGTTGATCAGTCGCCAATATTTTCAGACACGAATGCTAATCAAGCGTTAAAAGAGACAGCAGAACTAGCTAAGCACTGTGACTCTTTAGGGATGAAGAGATTTTGGGTTGCTGAACATCATGGATCTTCTTCTTTTGCTGGTTGCTCTCCTGAAATCTTAATTCCTCATTTAGCATCAGAAACAGAAAACATTAGAATCGGATCGGGTGGAGTAATGTTGATGCATTACAGTCCATATAAAGTAGCTGAGAATTTTAGGTTATTGGAATCTTTATTTCCCGACAGAATAGATCTTGGAGTGGGTAGGGCTCCTGGCAGTGATCCATATCAAGCTGGAGCATTAGCTTATGGATCCAAGACAACTGGACCTGAGTTTTTTTCTACAAAGATGAATGACCTTAAATCTTTTTTAGAGGGAACTGCCTCCTCTACAAATTCTTTTGAGAACGTCAATGTAACTCCTGGTTTAGGTGAAATGCCTGAAGTTTGGTTATTGGTTTCGTCTCAACAAGGAGCTGAGTTTGCAGCGCAATTTGGATTACCAATGTCTTTAGCTTATTTTATTAATCAAGACTGTCTGGAGTTTGCTAAATATTATCGAGATAATTTTGTCCCTTCAGTTTTCTCAAGTGAACCAAGAATCAGTGTAGGTATATTTTCTATATGTGCTGAAACTGATACTGAAGCTGAAGAGCTAGCCTTAAGTGCTTCTATGTGGAGACAGAACAGTCACAGAGGTTTGTTTGCTCCATTTCCTACTTTAGATGAAGCTAAGGGAGCGATAAAACTTAATCACGTCGATGATAAAGAAAATAGAACTTTCGTAGGAAGTCCTGAAACAGTTAAAGAAAAGTTGCAGCCTCTTTTAGATGAGGCTCAGCCAGAAGAATTAAAAATTATCACCATATGTGAACCATTTTTGGCCAGAAAAAAATCCTATGATTTAATACAGAATATCTTCAACACAAATTAAATGGAATTAATAAACTCAAGATTACTCAGTAATGGTACCAAGTGGCATTTGAGTTGTTTGAGCATATTGTATTTATCACAAGGGCTATCGGCAGGGTTTCTTCTTGCCTTAACAACCTACCTGGCTACTAAAGGAGCTTCTTTAGTTGATATTTCTTTACTACTCTCAATAACAATGTTGCCTTGGACCCTAAAAATATTTTTTGGTCCGGTTATAGATTCTTTAACTGTTAAAAGATTTGGTAGAAGAAGATTTTGGATAATATCTAGTCAGATTATTATGATTCTAGTGTTGTTACCTTTAATTTTCATAGAGGTGACCGCAGTATCTTCTTTATTAATCGCAATCTTTACAGTTCATAATCTATTTGTAGCTACTTGTGATATAGCGACAGACGCTTTGGCAGCTGATAGTTTAAAAGAATCTGACCTTGCAAAGGCAAATGGTTATATGTGGGGTAGTAAGATAATTGGACGTGGTTCAGGGATGTTAATTTCATCCAGTTTGTTATTTGCGTATGGATTTAATGTAAGCATTTTATTTTTAATATGCTGCATGATATTGGTGTTTATCTTTCCTTTTGCGTCTTCAGAATTAGATCACAAAGAAGGTGCTGAAGACCATAAACAATATGAAAATGTCCTTGGAATAAAGTTTCTTCTTTCTGAAATTTCTCTAGGCTTATTAAACAAGACTGCTATTGCGGCTGTTGTATTCATGCTCTTCAGCAATATCGCCGTTGGTATTTTTGATGTTACTTATAATAAGTTTTATCTAGAAGTCATTGGTATGACTGGAGAAGATATAGGCTCTATAAGACCAATTGGCATGTGGCTTGGTGGACTGATAGGATTTTCTGTGGGTCTAGTATCGTTTTACCTAGGTAAGAGATTTCTTCTTGTAGGTTTTATTGCATCTCAACTTCTTCTGTTTATTTTCTTAAGCACTTTCACCACAGAAACTTCTTATCAAATTGGATCCTTAGCTATCATTGGGTTGGATATCACGGAAGCCGGTATGAAGGTCGTAATTTTTGCTATCTTAATGGCACTTTGCACTACACAAACAAGCGCTACAAATTTTGGTATTTTTATGGGCTTTTCTAACTTATCTATTGTTATCGGAAACAGCATTGCTCCTCTTTTAGTGGAACATCTCAGTTATGACTCTACTTACGTTTTTGCGGGTCTGTCTTTAATTCCTTGTATTGTTCTGGCTTTCTATTTAACTAAAGCGAAGAATTAAAATTTTCTTTTATCATATCTAACTAGTAAGTTAGGGAAGAGCAAGAAGTCTATAAATAAAGCCATTACGAAGGATATTGTTGAGAATCTAGCAAAGTCGTGAAGAGGCATAAAATTAACTAAGTTAAGAACCAAAAATCCAAGCGATATGACAATCGTCATAACAATCAAAGCAAAGCCAACTGATTCAAAGGCAAACACAACTGCTTCTTCTGGAGTTTGACCCATTTCCCTTCTGGCTAGATCATATTTACTCAATAAATGCACAGTGAAGTCTACTATTATTCCTAGTGTGGAACCCATTCCTACTGCAACCATGAAACCAACCTGACCATCGTATAAAGCCCAAATACCAAAGGCTGCTCCTATGGGTAAGACATTAGGAAAAGCAGAAAGTATTCCAAAAGGAATAGATCTAAAAAATAGACCAAGAATTAAGGTAATTAAAAACAAGCCAAAGAAAACACCGTAAAAAAGAGAATTTACAATTACAGAACTTATGTGAGAGAAGACTACTCTAAATCCTGCGGCGGGAGAGATTATTTCAGACAGATCATTTCTTTCTAGATGAGCTCTTATCTCTTTATCGAATTCTAAGAACTCTTTACCACTCATATCGTCTAGATTGGCTGAAATTTTCGTAGAGGATCTGTCTTGACTGATTGAACTATTAAGATCTAGCCCCATAGGTAGAGACATTTCATAGAAAAATAAATACTGAGATGATAATTCCTCACTGTCTGGAATTTTTTTCCATTTTGGATCATCGCCATTCATGCTCTTGTTAAGATTTTTCATGGTATGAGCAAGAGAGGTAACATGATTGACTTCATCTTGAGTTTCCAGCCATTTAGTAAAATTATCTACTTTATTCAAGAACTCAGGTTCGGATACACTTCCATTCTTAGAGTCTGCTTTAAAGCTGACAGGAAAAGTTACTCCAAGCATTTCATCCAACCACAAAGTATCAGCTGAAAAAGAGGTGAATCCTTCATCGTACATTTGAGTTGGATTTTCATCTAGAACATTTAAAGGAATTAGACTTATAAGCAATAAAGATACCAAGGGAACCGACCAAAGAAGAGTTTTACTGTTTCTCAAACTAAATTTAGCTATTCTTCTCGATAAATTTACTTGTTGATTCACAGATTTAGGAGATTTTATGTCAAAGAAAGAAAATAAGGGTGCTGCAAAGAAGATGGTAAATATAAATGCCATTGCTATACCTATGGATACAAAGTTACCCAGATCTCTAAGAGGAGGTACGTCAAGTACATTAAATGATAGAAATCCTATACAAGTTGTTAGTGTGGTAAGAAATAGGGGTTGTAAATTTAATTCTAAGCTTCTTAACATTGATTCTTTGCTGGAATAACCTTTTATCCTTTGTTGAAAGAAGATACTAAATAAATGCACACAATCAGCTAAAGCTAAAGTAATAATCAATATAGGAATAGTTATAACCATTTGGTTCAATGGATTGCCAATGTAGCCTACAGAACCAAATGTAGAAATTAAGCTTAAAAAGATCACTAACACTGTTGCTATCACAGCAAAAACGCTTCTTAGCAAAAAAAACACAGAAACTAGTATCAATATCAACATTGATGGCATGATGATAGGCATCTCGGCTAAAACCATTTTTGGGCTTATATACTCTTGATAAGGCGTTCCTAGCATTCTTATGTCTAGTTCAGGGTGGTTAGTTTTAGCTTCATCCAAATATGCGAGTATAAAATCAACCGTATCAATCAGTTTTAGATTTGCATCAGGGTTTGGAGGATCAACAACAATGCTGATAACAGTTGTTTTTTTATCTTTGGATATTAGAGAACCATAGATTATTTCTTCTCCTTCAACGATCTTTTCTCTTTCTGCTATAAAGCTATCCTCTAATGACAATGCATTCTCAATAAAAGGCTCGACTAAAAGATCATCTCCAACAGATCTTACATACGAATAATTGGTTAAACTATCTACCCTGATCGAATACGGGACTGTCCACGATTTTTCAGTTAGATTCTCAATCAGAGATAAAGTTCTTTTTGAAAAGATAGAATCTTTCTTGGCATTGATTGCAATTACAATATTGTCAGTTCGAATAAAGGTATCATCAATTTCGTTGCTTAGCGATGTAGCAAAATGATCAGTTGGAAAAAATCTTTCCATGTCAGGATTAAATGTCACATTTGTTACACCTTTACCTAAAATCACAACTACAAGCAGGGAAGCAATAATAAATAAAACTCTGTTATTGATTATAAATTTTGAAAGGTTCTCTTTTTTTAGAAATTCCATTTATTCTCCAAAATAGTATATGAACTCAATCCTCATGAAATCATCTTCTCTAAAGGGCTCAAACAACTTAATCGCTCCATTGTCTTCATTCGTGTCATCAAAATACATTGCTTCTAATGAGATCATACAACAGCTTGCTATTCTTCTTGAGGCTTCAATTAACATACCAATTTCTTCTGTCTTTTCATTAATAAACATACCTGACAATATCTGTGAATCGTAACTGTCGTTAAAGGAAAGTCTAGTGCCAACAACAAAAGGAGAGCTACTTAGTCTGTCATCATGATTGGCTTCAAGAATCCAGCCAAGATCAATTCTAGAATCAGCTATTCCAACTTGAGTATATTCAAATCCTGCAGTCGCAGCTGAAAATGTATCACCTTGGCCGCTGCGTCTTATAGCCTCTAATTTTAGTGCAAGGCCACCGATTAGATACAAAGCTTCTAGACCTGTTTGATTGATCTTTTCGTAATAGGGAGTTAAATGGTTTAACTTTTTAGTAGAAGGCATCAATCTAGGTTCTCTAGAGGTGCCAGAGAAATGCGATAAAGCTACTTCAAACTCATCAAAATAATGACTCCATCTAATAGCAAAATCCGTTCTTTTATTTTTAGCCGATGATTCATAAATAGGACTATCTGTATCGATCAGTACCGGTAGCCTTAACCTGCCTTTATCTCCGGAATAAGTTCTTTCTCTGAAACCCAATAGAGCGTATAAATCTATATTGCCCCAATTTCTTTCAAGAGATACCTTTATCATGGGCTGGCCTAACTTATCTTCACCATCAAAACTCTCAGTCGTATCAGTCTGGTTGATGACATCAACTCTATGAGATGTTTCTGTTACTCCCCAAAATTCTTTGCTTATTCCGTATTTTATTTCTTTAGATTCTCCTATCTCAATAAAATAAAGCTCTTGAATATCAACCAGATTTCTCTCCGTATCTTTATTGTCGTCTCTTAACTTAGCCTTAAAATGGAATATCCGATCGTCTTCAAGGTTCTCAAATATCTCAGGCGAGAAACTTACAGAGGAGTGATTATTGTCTTGCCCTAATGCGCCATCATTAAAGAAATGTCTGTTATCTAAACTTATTTCACCGATGAACTCTGCCTTTATAGGAAGGATAAAAAAACTTATTAAAAATAAGGAGAGGTATTTAGCACTGGATTGCATTTACCTAGATCTTTTTAAGCTATTTTGAGAAAAGTCTTTGTCTGTTAGACCTTTTTTAAAGGAAACTTCTGTAAATTTAAGAATTGAGCTTTTACCGTTTTGATGATTTTTCATTTCTATTTTATGGGGCTGCCAAAAAAATCCTAAGTACTTCTTATACTCATCAAACGTTTGGGTTTTTAGATGGAACGCCTTTCTATCAAAGTGATGAATTTTTTGAACTAGATAATTCTCCTTATCGATCCACACAAGTTGTTTGGTATACCCTGAATAAGGATCTAAAGGTATTCTTTTGATAACAAAACAATCTTTTCCTAAATAGTTTTCTTCTTTTACGTATTCGTATTCGTATTTTTCAACTTCTTGGAAAGAAAAATCTTCAAAAGAGAATTCGCTACCCAAAAAAGGTCCAGATTTATTTTTCGAAGCTATTCGCTTTACTCGTTTAAGGGCTGGTAAATATAACCATTGATCATCTGCTTCTTGTTTATGAGCATAAGACAAAATTGCAACGCCCTTTACATCCCTTGGGCTCTCAAAGACCGCAATAGATTTATCGCCATCTTCAGGCACTTCCAATCTTTTAAATCTTAGTTCTCTAGCAACCACATCACCTTTCTTGCTAATCAGTTCCATGGTCATGGAAGAAGAGCTATCGCCATAACCTTCATTGTTTTTATCACTCAATAAAGCAATTTCTAACCCCCGATTAGCAAACAAAGAGCTTGATAGAGTTAAACTTAGAAAAAGAAAAAAACATGAAACTATTCTCATTATTTGATTAGTGCAATTCATTGTTTTTACTATCTACCAGTTTCTATTGAAATAATTTTTGTACACTTGAAAAGTCTAGGTCTTCTAGGCCCTGTTCAATTAATTCGTCATAAAGTTTTCTGGCAGAATCTCCCATAGGCGTTTCAGTTTTTGAATCTTGAGCCAATTCCTTAGCCAAGTTTAGATCTTTTATCATCAATTTATTTAAGAAACCTCCTTGATAATCTTTACTTGCTGGAGATTCAATCATCACTCCGGGATATGGATTATATTTATCAAGCGACCAATTCCCTCCAGAGCTTTTAGACATGATTTCTGACAATACACTGGGATCAAGGCCACTTTTTACCCCCATTGATATAGCTTCAGCCGTACCACTCATATGTATTGCTAAAAGCATGTTATTGCATAGCTTAGCAATTTGACCTGAACCACTATCACCAGCATGAAAGATGTTTTTTCCCATCATAGAAAGGATGGGTTTAGCTTTCTCTACGTTTTCAACTGATCCACCCACCATAAAAGTTAAGCCTGCTTCTTCAGCCCCTTTTACGCCTCCAGAAACAGGAGCATCTATCATTTCTAAATCTAAAGATGAAGCTTTTAAGGACAATTCCTTCGAGGTCTTAGGGTTTATAGTTGAACATTCTATTATTAAGATGGAAGGGTCTATATTTTCTAATAGACTCTCTGAATTAAATATACTTGAAACAGCTTCACCATTAGGAAGCATAGTAATTAAGACATCAATTTCTTTAGAGGCCTGGAGAGTGTCAGAACACACCTCAATTTTATTTTCTGATGCTTGTTTAAGTATTTCTTCAGAAACATCAAAGCCTTTTACTTTTATTCCGTTTGAAATTAAGTTTTGGGCCATTGGCATTCCCATATTTCCTAAACCTATAAAACCAATTTTCTCCATTTTATATATCCTCTAGAGGATTATACTTCCATGCAGGTTCTAAATGTTCTTGAACCCAATCTCTCGGCACTTCACCAATGGTTTTGAATTTCCAGTTCGGAGAATTATCTTTTTCAATAATAACTGCCCTTATGCCTTCAGAAAAATCTCCTCTTCTCGTGATTTGAATAGCTAGATTTAATTCAAATCTAAACACTTCTTCTAGGGTAAGTTCACTAGAGCGTTTGCATTGTTCCCATATTATGTGAGCGGAAGTAGGGCATCCATTTTCCAACCCTGACTGTCCTGCGATGAACCATTCGTCGTCAGTGGCGTTGTTCAGTATATTTTCAACTACTTTTTGTAGATCATCGCCTTTTGTAAGAGATCTTACTTTGTCTAATCTTTCTTCGAGCATTCCCTGAGGAAGCAGATCAAGATTTTTAGGTACATTGAATTCATTTAACAGGTTCTCAATAGAAACTTGGTTAGATTTAACATCATCACCCCAATCTATTGATTTAATTTTGCTGTAAAAGTTCTCTAGGAATGACGAATCTACATATTGGTTTGTTAATCCACAGAATTGCGTGTCAGCAGCTTTTAAATTAGTTGCTGTGAGCATCATGTATTTGCCTAGACCTTCAGGAAGTTTATTAATGAAAAATGTAAAACCCACATCAGGAAAGAGTCCAACTCCTATTTCAGGCATCGCAAAACGTGTGCGCTCCGTACAAACCCGATAATGACTGCCTAACATCAGACCTGCTCCACCACCCATCACTATTCCGTCTAAAATAGAGATAACAGGTTTGGGATATTTATGAATTTGATAATCGAGTCTATATTCTTTTTCAAAGAATTCTTCGGCATACATTGATTTCTTGGGGCTTTCAATCATGGAGTCATAAAGGGCTCTTATATCTCCACCTGCACAAAAAGCTTTTTCTCCTGCTCCCTCTATAAGCACTGCCTTCAAGTTATTTCTTTTCTCCCAGTCCTTCAATTGTTTTGAAATCCCTTCAACCATGGCAAGAGTCAAAGAGTTGAGAGTTTCAGGGGAATTAAGAATTATATGACCTATCTTCGAACCATTGTCTGTTTCGATTTCATCAATTAATAAATCATTGTCAGGCATTTCTTATTGAATAATTTTAGCTGCGTCTTCCATAATCATTCTTCTGCCTATGATCATTTTCATTATTTCATTGGTCCCTTCCAGAATTTGGTGAACACGAACATCTCTTACATAACGTTCGAGTGGATACTCCTGTATATACCCGTAACCTCCAAAGATTTGTAGCGCTTCGTTGCAGACATCGAAACCTACATCAGTAGCAAAACGTTTCGCCATGGCCGAATAAGTAGTTGCTTCTGGATGATCTTTATCTAATTTAGAAGCTGCCAGCCTTACCATATTTCTAGCTGCAATAAGTTCGGTTGTCATATCGGCTATTTTGAATTGGAGGGCTTGGAATTCAGATATTTTTTTCCCAAATTGCTCTCTTTGATTCATATATTCTTGGGCGTCTTCAAGAGCTGATTGAGCTGTTCCAATAGAGCAGGTTGCTATATTAATTCTTCCTCCATCTAAACCTTGCATGGCGATCTTAAATCCTTGGCCTTCTTCGCCAATTAGATTCTTTGAAGGAATTCTTACATCAGTTAGAGATACTTGTCTGGTTGGTTGGTTCTTCCATCCCATTTTTGATTCATTCTTTCCGTACTCTATACCGGGAAGGTCAGCAGGTACTAGAAAACAAGATATACCTTTAGGGCCTTCTTCGCTTGTTCTAGCCATCAATATTAAACAATCAGTTGAACCAGACCCTGATATAAAGGCTTTAGATCCATTGATAACGTAAGAATCTCCTTCTTTAGTGGCTGTTGTCTTTAAGGAAGCTGCATCAGATCCAGAGTTAGGTTCAGTTAGGCAGTAAGAAGCAAGCTTAGATCCTGAACTCAAAAGAGGGAACCATTCAGACTTCAATTCTTCCGAACCAAATTTACTTACCATCCAAATAGCCATATTGTGAATGGTCAAGAAAGCAGTTGTACTCGTGCACCCAGAAGCTAATTGTTCGAAAACTATAGAAGCATCTAGTCTACCTAAACCCATCCCTCCTAAATCCGTATCAACATATAATGAGCAAAAGCCTAGATCTCCTGCTTTTTTAATTGTTTCCAGAGGGAATTCTTCTTCTTTATCCCAACGTGCTGCATGCGGCTTCAGTTCTTTGTCAGAAAAATCTTTAGCAAGATTTTGGAAATTCTTTTGATCAGAAGTTAATTCAAAATCCATATTAATTATTCCAAGTTAATGGTTAGGTTGGCCGAACTTTCTTCATCTTCATCAAACCATCTTTCAGTAATCGTTTTAGTTTCTGAATAAAATCGAACAGCTTGTTTTCCGTAAGCATGTAAATCTCCATAGAACGATTGTTTCCACCCTGTGAAAGAAAAGAAAGGAAGAGGAACTGGAATAGGGACGTTAATGCCTACTTGGCCAACTTCAATTTCATGCCTGAATTTTCTTGCCGATTTTCCAGAAGCAGTGAAAATAGAAGTACCATTGCCAAATGGATTGTTATTAATTAATTCTATAGCTTGTTCCAAGGTATCGACACTAATGCAGACTAAAACAGGACCAAAAATTTCAGTTTTATAAATTTCTGCGTCCGTGCTCACGTCTGTAAAAAGAGTTGGGCCAATCCAGTTTCCTTCAGGATAGCCTTCAACTTCACAGTTACTGCCATCAAGCAAACACTTTGCTTCCTTTTTCCCTTTTTCTATTAATTGTAGAACTCTTTTTTTAGCTTCTTTGCTTATTAAGGGCCCAAATCCTGATTTTTCAGAATCCCAAGGGCCAGGCTCTATAAGTTCCATTTCAGATTTTAAATCATTAACCCAATCTTTAGCGCCTCCAACAAAGATAGCTACACTTATAGCCATGCATCTCTGGCCGGCAGCTCCTACTGCTGATCCTACTAAGTTATCTATTGTTTTCTTTTTATGCGCATCTGGCATTATCACCATATGATTTTTTGCACCCGCTAACGCTTGAACACGTTTCAAATGTTCCGTACCTGTTTTGTAAATATATTGACCAACTGGAACTGAGCCAACAAAAGAAATAGCTTTTATGTCTGGGTGTTTAATTAGTAGATCAACTTGGTTTTTGTCACCATGAATTACTTGAAGAAGACCTTTAGGAGCCCCTGCTTCAACAAATAATTCCGCAAGCTTATTAGATGTCATGGGGTCTTGCTCAGAAGGTTTTAGAATAAAAGTATTGCCACAAGCTATTGCCATTGGAAACATCCAGAGCGGAATCATTGCAGGAAAATTAAAAGGGGTAATTCCTAAACAAACACCTAGAGGCTGTGTATAGCTGTAAGAATCTATCTCTCTAGCTACGTTTTCTACTGTTTCACCCATCAACAAAGGAGTTATATTGGCTGCCTGTTCTACTACTTCTATTCCTCTCCAGACATCACCTTTAGCGTCTTCAAGAGTTTTGCCGTTTTCCTTACTCAATATTGCAGCAATTTCATTTTGATTTTGTTTCAATAATTCTTGGTATTTCATCATCACCCTAGATCTTTCAGGCGGAGGCGTTTCTTTCCAGTCAATAAAAGCTTCTTTTGCAGAATTAATTGCTAAGTCAATTTCATTATTTGTTGCACAAGGCGCTTGGCAAACTACTTTTTGTGTAGAAGGATCTAGGACTTCAATCCAGTCAGAAGTTTCGCTGTCTACGAAATCACCATCAATAAATAAGGGCAGTTTATTTGTCATAAATTATTTCTTCTTAATTTTGCTCAAGTATCTTACTATCATTCTATCAATCTAAAGCAGATTAAGAGTAAAATAAGAATATAAGGGAAAAAAGATGTTACAGACAAGAATCACTGAATTATTTGGAATAAAACACCCTGTTATCCAAGGGGGAATGCAATGGGTTGGTTTTGCAGGATTGGTTTCGGCAGTCTCCAATGCTGGAGCTCTAGGGATATTAACCGCCTTAAGCCAACCAACGCCAGAAGACTTAGTAAAAGAAATAGAGAAAACCAGGGGAATGACTGACCAACCTTTTGGTGTAAACCTAACAATTTTGCCTACGATTAATCCTCCTCCTTATGAAGAATATGCTCAAGCTATTGTTGGTTCGGGAGTCAAGATTGTAGAGACTGCAGGAAGGAGCCCAGAACCTTTTATGGAGCTCTTTAAAGAGTACGATGTGAAAGTCATACATAAATGCACATCAGTAAGGCATGCCCTTAAAGCTCAGGCAGTAGGCGTAGATGCTATTACTATTGATGGATTTGAGTGTGCAGGTCACCCAGGAGAAGACGACATTCCTTCATTAGTATTATTGCCTCAAGCAGTCGAAGCTTTAGATATTCCAGTTGCCGGTTGTGGAGGTTTTAGTGACGGAAAGAGTCTAGTTGCTGCTTTAGCGCTTGGAGGAGAAGCAATTGTGATGGGAACAAGATTTATGGCCACTAAAGAAGCAGGAGTTCATCAGAATGTTAAAGATAAAATGAAAGAAGCTGACGAGCTATCAACAAATCTTATGTTTAGGACTATGCACAATACTGCCAGAGTTTTTAAAAATTCAGTATCTAATGAGGTGGTTGAGATTGAATCGACTGGAGAAGCTACTTTTGAAGATGTTAAAGACCTAGTTGCTGGTCAAAGAGGAAGGGTTGTTTTTGAAGAGGGCGATCTAGAGCACGGTATATGGTCGGCAGGTATTTCAGTTGCAAGAGTTAAAGATATTCCAACTTGCGAAGAGATGGTTTCTAGATTGGTTGCAGATGCAAAAAACATAATTGATGACAGACTGCAGTCTGTAAAAGCATCTTAAATTAAGGACAATTAAAGATGGAAGATGTGAAGGTATATATGGTCGTTAATCTTGAAATTGAAGATAAGGAAACTTATTTAAAATATGAAAAAGGATTTTTCCCCATTCTTAAAAAACACGGTGGAGAATTCTTAACTTTTGATGATTCTTTTAAGCACATGGAAGGCCCTGAACCATTAAGTGGTGGTCGAATGATCATTTTTTCTTTCCCTTCAGAATCGGCTGCAGAAGCTTGGTATAACGATCCTGAATATCAGGAACTTGCTAAGTTTAGAAGAGAAGGAGCGCCTTTAAGGTCTTTGAGTATGGTGAAAGGCCTTCCTCCAAGAAATTAATTTTAATCAAAGAAAGAATAGTAAATCAGTAGCAATAAACTGACATCAACAAACATTAATGTGCTAATAGAAGTGCACCCATAGCTCACTTCTTCTTTATATAGAGCTTTGTGAATGGAAAAAGAGAAATATAAAAATAATATTGCTAACAAGTTTAGGAACATTTTTATATCCAATCCTTTGCTATAAGTTTTATGGATTTAACTAGCTCTTGAGGTTGATCTAAGGGTACATGATGAGCGGCTTGCTCAATTGGAATAATGGGAGTGCCTTCGGCAACATTATCTTCAATGAAAGTTAAAATTTCTTCCGTCATCATTAAACTTTCGGTCCCATAGATTACTCCTAATTTACAATTAAGATCAAAAGCTATATTCCTTCCCATGTGTGAGATACCTAGCTTGTCAAAGATAGTGTCATCGAATTTCCATTGAAAGCCATTTTCAACTTCCTTGATAGACCATTTAGAAATGTAATCAACCAGAAATTTATTTTCGCATTCTTGCTCAGGAGTTAATCTAAATCTTTCAAGAATACTATCTTCATCGGGATAAGTTTTGATTCTCCTGATAGGCCCACTTCTGACATGCGTAGAATAATCATACGTAGGAGGGCGAATAGGTGAATCAATCATAATGACACCTTTAATTGGCTTATCAGAAATATATCCGGCAGTAGCGCTCATAAATCCACCCATGCTGTGCCCACAAATAATAGGCTGCTTGTTGTCTTCAAAGAAACCACTATCCTCCGCTACTTGGAGTATTTCTTTTCCATATAATTCAGCAGAGTAGTCCTCCCTTCGTTCACTATCACCCATGCCCGACATGTCTAGAGCACTCACTTGAAAGTCATCAACTAAAAGGGGAGCAATAAAATCCCACCAGTGAGAGTGACTACCACTTCCGTGGACCAATACTAAGCCTTGCTTATCTTTATCTCCCCATTGTTGATAATGGATAGATTTACCTTCAACGATTATTGATTTTTCTTGTTTAGAAATTGACAAAGCATCTGTAAACCATTTTGGTTGAGAATCATTCATTTAGACATTCCTTTGAAATAAATTTATAGTTTTAAGTTCTTAAGTACCTAAGTCTATTATAATCTCAAAAAAGTAAGGGAAATTTATGAAAGAACCACTGAAAGGAGTCAATACGCAAATGGCTGACCCTAATGAGGCACCCACAATACCTCAGCCTGCAGCAACAGTTTTGTTGGTCAGAGATACGCAAGATGATGGTATAGAGGTGTTCTTAATTGAGAGGGCAGCTAAAACTAACTTCGGAGGAGCTTATGTTTTTCCTGGAGGAAAGGTTGATTTAGAAGACTCATCTAGTGAAATTAGTGAAATTTGTCAGGGAGTCAGTGATGAAGATGCCTCTTCAGCTTTAGGCATTGAAAAAGGAGGTTTGGCATATTGGGCGGCTGTTATAAGAGAGTGTTTTGAAGAAGTAGGAATACTCTTAGCTTATAGAAAGGACGGCAGTAATTTTGATCCTAAAGATGAATCTGAAAATGATAGATTCATAAATTACCGAAAAAGATTAAATGACGGTGAAAAAGTTCTAGCAGAAATGTGCGAAAGCGAAGATCTTTTCTTGGCAAGTGACAGGCTTGCTTATTTGGCCCATTGGATTACCCCAAAGATAGAAAAGAGAAGGTACGACACACGGTTTTTCATTGCCCAAGCTCCTGAAGGGCAAGAGGGTATTCATGACGGATCCGAAAGTGTAAATAGCATATGGATAAAACCAGAAGAAGCTCTTAAACAGTTTGAAGAAGGTAAGTTGTTGATGATTATGCCCACTATTAAAAATTTAGAGAGCATCTGTGGCTTTACCAATACCAAGGAACTTTTAGAAAATAAGAATGCTATAAATCCTTATGACATAGCTACCATAGAGCCTAAATTTTTTATGGAAAACGGTAAGATGGTGGGATTGATGCCTGGAGATGAAGGTTACGAAGATCATTAAGAATGCAGCCTGAAGAAATAGTTCAAATCAGCCCTCTAATTAGGAGGATTACGGCAGGTAATGCCAGTGTATTCACTGGACCTGGAACTAATACATACTTAATTGGCAAAGAAGAAATTACTGTTTTAGATCCTGGACCAGCAATGGATTCACACATAGATGCAATAACATCTGCAGAAGGTAAGATTAAGCAGATCGTAGTAACTCACACTCATCCTGATCATTCTCCAGGAGTTAGATTGTTGCAAGAAAGGTTGGATGTTCCTGCATACGGAATGCTTACAGAGACTTCGAAGGGTCAAGATCGATCTTTTAAACCTGACAAAATTTTAAAAGACGAAGATATATTTGAAGAAACTGAATTCACTTTAAAGGTGGTTCATACTCCGGGGCATGCTTCAAATCACCTTTGCTATATTCTTGAAGAAGAAGAGTTTATTTTTACCGGCGACCATATAATGAACGGATCAACAGTTGTCATTGGCCCGCCTGACGGCAACATGAAACAATATTTAGATTCTCTAGAAAAATTGAAACAATTTAAGTTATCAAAGATAGCTCCTGGCCATGGAGAAGTGCTTGATAGTCCTCATGAGGTAGCTGAGTGGATTATTAACCATAGGCTTCAAAGAGAAGAGAAGGTAGCTTCAGCTTTGAAAGAAGCCACTAAGGGCAATCCTGAATCTTTAGTCTCGAGGGTATATGACGATGTAGACTCTTCACTTTTCCCTATTGCCAAAGCTTCTTTGTTAGCTCATTTAATAAAGTTAGAAGAGGATAATGTTGCCTCTAAAGAAGGTGATGATTATGTTTGGAAGGGATTTACTTGATCTTTACCCCTGTGCCCGCTAAAGCACAATAACCATCTGGATTCTTTGCCAAATACTGTTGATGGTAATGCTCAGCGTAATAAAAAGGACCTGCATTTGTTACTTCAGTAGTTATTTCGCCTAAGCCATTACTATCCAATTGGTTTTGGTATTGAGACTTCGTTTGCAATATCACTTCTTCTTCAGAATTATTTAAAAAATAGATCCCAGATCTGTATTGCGTGCCCACGTCGTTACCTTGTTGCATTCCCTGAGTTGGGTCATGGTCTTCCCAAAAGGTTGTGAGTAAATTCTCATAAGTTAATTTGGCAGGGTCATAAACCACTAAGACCACTTCATTATGTCCTGTCATGCCTGTGCAAACTTCTCGATATGTAGGATTTTTAGTATATCCACCTGAATAACCAACAGCCGTGGTATAAACACCTTCTAATTCCCAAAATCGTCTTTCCACTCCCCAGAAGCAGCCCATTCCGAATATTGCTTGCTCAAGTCCTTCAGGAAATGGAGCTTTTAGTGGAGTTCCTTTTACAAAATGCTCTGTTGGAATCTCAATTTCTTCTTCTCTACCTTTAAGCGCTTCCGACTCGAGCGGTAGTAAACTTTTCTTATTTAATAAATCCATTAAAGACATTATTTATTCTCTCTATTATGTATTAACTCTTCCACAACCGATGGATCAGCTAGTGTAGTAGTATCACCTAGGTCGTTAACTTCATTGGATGCTATTTTCCTAAGTATTCTTCTCATGATTTTACCTGATCTTGTCTTTGGTAATCCAGGAGCCCATTGAATTATATCTGGTTTAGCTATGGCACCAATTTCTTTTGCAACTAATTGAATTAGATCATTCTTAAGGTCTTCACTAGGATCTTCACCTAACATTAGAGTTACGTAGCAATATATGCCTTGACCTTTTATTTCGTGCTCATATCCAACTACCGCAGCTTCTGCAACTGTTTCATGTAAAACCAATGCGCTCTCTACTTCCGCGGTACCTAATCTATGTCCAGAAACATTTAAAACGTCATCTACTCTACCTGTTATCCAGTAATATCCATCTTTATCTCTTCTTGCGCCGTCTCCAGTTGTGTAATAACCAGGATACATCGAGTAATAAGTTTCTATACATCTTTGATGATCTCCATAAACGGATCTAATTTGTGAGGGCCATGTTGATTTAATGACAAGATTTCCTGATCCTTCTCCCTCTATCTCTTTTCCATTCTCATCAAGAAGTGCAGGCTCAATACCCAGAAAAGGTTTAGTGGCACTGCCAGGCTTAAGTGGAGTTGATCCAGCCAAAGGTGTTATCATCATTGCTCCTGTCTCAGTTTGCCACCAAGTATCAACTATAGGGCATTTGGAATCGCCTACCACTTTGTAATACCACTCCCATGCTTCAGGATTTATAGGCTCACCAACAGTACCAAGAACTCTCAAGGAATTTCTAGAAGAAGATTTCACATATTCATCTCCTTGTGCCATTAAGGCTCTAAGAGCTGTTGGAGCGGTGTAAAAAATATTAACTTTGTGTTTGTCTATGACTTCCCAGAATCTAGATGCGTTAGGGTAAGTTGGAATTCCTTCAAACATTAGGGTTGTAGCAGCATTGGCAAGAGGGCCATAAACAATATAAGAGTGACCCGTTACCCATCCAACATCTGCTGTACACCAATAGATTTCATCATCTTTATAATCAAACACTAGTTTGTGAGATACGGATGCCTGCAAAAGGTAGCCTCCAGTGGTATGAAGAACACCTTTAGGTTTTCCAGTGGATCCAGAGGTATACAAAATAAATAATGGGTCTTCAGAATCCATTGGTTCGGCTTCGCATTCTGATGGAACTGAATCAATTATCTCTTGATAATCAACATCCCTTTTATCATTCCAATCCACGTCCGCATTAGTTCTCTTTACAACAAAAACTGAGTGCACATTTGGGCAGTTTTCTAAAGCTGTATCTACATTATTTTTTAGAGGTATCTTTTTAGAACCTCTCAGTCCTTCATCTGCAGTAATGACACTCTCACAGTCTGAGTCTAAAATTCTGTCCTTAAGGGACTCTGGAGAAAATCCTCCAAATACCACTGAATGTATTGCACCAATTCGTGCGCAAGCCAACATGGCATACGCCGCTTCAGGAATCATAGGCATGTAAATACAAACCCTATCTCCTTTGCTTATTCCCCTTTTCTTCAAGGCATTAGCAAATCTACAGACAGATTCATACAATTGTTTGTAGGTAATCTTTAAAGAGTCTTGAGGGTCGTCTCCTTCCCAGATAATCGCTGTCTTCTCACCATTATTCTCTAGGTGCCTGTCAATGCAATTTACGGATGCATTTAATTTAGCCCCTTTAAACCAGCTTATTTCACCTTTAGTTAGATCACTTTCTTTTACAACATCCCAATCTTTATCCCATGAAAGGTAATTACGTGCTTGTTGATCCCAAAATTGATTTGGGTTGTTGATTGATTCTTTATAAAGCTCTTCGAATTCATCATTAGAAATAACTGCATCTTTAATAATTTCTTGTGAAGGTTTGTATATGGTTTCTTTTGTCATGGTTTCAATTTAAATTAAAGTAGGTGCAGGATTAAAATACATCTTAGCTCCTTCAGGTTTATTGAAGTAGTCCAATAACTTTTCTAAAAGTAAATCGTAATCTTTCTTGCTAGATTGTAATTCGAGATAATCTGAATTAACAATCAACACAGGCGACCTATCATACTCAAAGAAGAATTCTTTGTAAGTTTCGTTAAGCAACTCTAAATAGTCATAACTTATACTCTTTTCCATTTCAATTCCTCTGCGCATTACTCGCTCATATAGAGTCTTTGTTTCAGCTTGCAAATAAACAACTAGATCTGGAGTGGGTAGGTCTAAAGATAAGTACTCATATATTTGCTCATATAATTTTAGTTCTTCCTTAGACAAAGTAGCTTTTGCAAATAGTTTATCTTTATCCAACAAGAAATCTGAAACTTTCTTAGAAGAGAAAATGTCGCCTTGTTTTAGTTCTTGAATTTGCTTAACTCTTTGAAATAAAAAAAATAATTGAGTTGCTAGAGCTGCCTGAGAAGGGTTGATATAAAAATCAGGTAAAAATGGATTTTCAGAAGGTTTTTCAAGGAAAGTGTCGTAACCGAAGGAATCAGATAATAGCTTGGCAAGAGTTGTTTTCCCAACTCCTATAGGACCTTCTACGGCAATAAACTTGGGTACTTTCTTGTATCTACTTAAATCTATTAATTTAGTTTCCATAAGAGATTGTTTCTAAAATTAATATACAGCATCTATTTTAAAAAAAGGATTTATTTATTCTGATAAGAACGTTTTGAATTGGGTTGATTTTCTTTCCACCATTTACCTGCACCACCAAGATTAACTCCTGCTTCTTCTCTCAATAATAGAAAATCATAACCAGCTCTAAATCTTCTATGAGAAAAAATTAACTTTGACTTAGGTGGAAATTTTAAGAGTTTGATTTGGAATTCCCATATCTCTTTAATCATATTTTCTATTCTTTTGGGGATAAAGCAGTCTTCTCGGCATTGTTTGATAATAATGTTAGATGATCTTAAGAGTGTAGGTAATTTTATTTTTTTAGAATTTATTTCTCCTATCCTTTCGGTCAGACCAGACCATAACAATACCGAGAACAAGAAAGCTGGAGTTAAAGGCAGTCCTCTTTTTACTCTAGCATCAGAGTTCGATAAGGCATTGAGAATAAAAGATTTATGCTTCTCATTAGAGCATTGTTTTTCAGTAATGGGCAACAAGAACTTTAAGATATGGAATTCCAGAAGAGCGATAAAATTATTCTTGGCATTGCCAGTCAAAAATAATTTTAGAATTTCTTCATATCTTCTTGCTGGAGGTATTTCTTGAAGAAGGTGTGCAAAATTAATTAGGTCTTTTTTTAAAGATGTCTTTAATTTCAGATCTAAATTGCATAGAAATCTTATTGCCCTTGTTATTCTGATCGGGTCTTCTCTGAATCTTAATTTACTATCTCCAATACTGGATAACTCTCTATTATTTAGATCTTCAAATCCTCCTGTATAGTCAATAATTTTCATATCACTGATGTCTAAGTACAATGAGTTAATAGTAAAATCCCTTCTAAAAGCATCCTCCCTTATTGTTCCATAGAAATTGTCTCTTAGAACAATCCCTTTATTTGTTTTTGATGTTCTTTTCCCTCCTTTAGATCTAAAGGTAGAAACCTCGGTAATTTTCCTCCCTTTCCTTACGTGTACTAATTTAAACCTTCTTCCTATTATCCTACTCCTAGGAATTGCTTTCTTTATTTGTTCTGGAGTGGCATCAGTAACAACATCAAAATCTTTAGGGTTCTTATCTAGAACTAAATCTCTAACACATCCACCTACTAAATAAGCTTTGTATCCCAATTTATTAAGACTATCAATTATTTCCCTGGCGTGGGAATCAATTTGTTTAATTTTAATTTTATGTTTAGATTGAGCGTGTAGCTCAGGAGATATATTTTCTTGGTTAGGATTAACCAAAATGAATCTTACCCAAATTGTTGACGCTCATGAATTTCTTCTATTGTCTTACAGTCTATGCATCTTGTTGCTGTTGGTCTAGCTTCTAGTCTTCTGATACCTATTTCTATGCCGCAAGAAGCGCAATAACCATAATCATTAGATTTCAAGTCATCAATTGATTCATTAATTTTAGAAAGTAACTTTCTCTCTCTTTCTCTGGTTCGTAGTTCGAGAGTAAATTCTTCTTCGTGAGTTGCTCGATCTGATTCATCAGGAAAATTACTTACATTCTCCTGAATTTTTTCTGCAGTTCTATTTTGTTCCATTTGTAGTTGCTCTGCCCAGCTATCAAGAATAGCTATGAAATGTTTTTTTTGCTTAGCATTCATATACTTCTCATTCTTTTTGAGAGCGTAAGGTTTTATGGAAGCAAGAAATTGAGCCTCTTCATATTTTTTAGGAGAAGACTTCTTGGTAGTTGTCTTTTTTGGAGCAGCTTTCTTAGCTGTAACTTTTTTAGGAGCTGCTTTCTTAGCTGTAACTTTTTTAGGAGCTGCTTTTTTAGCTGTAACTTTTTTAGATAATTTCTTTGGCATTATTGAATATTATTTTTCCGGGTTCACTGTGAGCGCGCAGCAATTTATCAGAATATTTTTTTAATAGCTAGAAAAAATTTTTCTTTATTTTTATATATTCTTCTTTTATTAATCTAGGTCCAACATTACTAACAACTCTTGATGCTGAGTAGCATCCAAATTTAGCTGCATTTTCTAGGCTTAGACCCGTATTTATGGCGAATAAAACTGCCCCAGCAAACATATCTCCAGCACCATTAGAATCTATAGCTTCAACTTTTTCGCCAGGTAAATTAAATTCATTTTTACTATCAAAGCCAATACAACCAGCTGAACCTTGAGTGATTAAAAAATTAGCTGCTATTTTTTTAAAAATTTCGAACGCATCTGATAAATTATTGGTTGCCGTGTAAGCTAGAGCTTCATCTTCATTACAGAAAATAAGATCACATTGCATATCTAGTAGAGTTTTAATTTCATCTTTAAAGGCATTAACTATATTCGGATCTGAAAGTGAAATTGATATTTTGGTATCATTTTCTTTTGCTACTTTTATTGCTTTTTTACATATCTCCATTCCTTCTGGAGATGCAACTAGATAGCCTTCTAAGAATAAGTAATGAGAGTTTTTTATTATTTCTTCATCTATGTCAGATGAAGAAAATTCTGTATTTATTCCTAAATTAGTACACATAGTCCTTTCAGCATCATCAGAGACCATTACCAGACACCGTCCAGAAGAAAGTTCAGATGAGAAGGGCGTATTTGTATGACTTACGTTATTGGCTGCAAGGTCTTCTATGTAAAATCTGCCATGATCATCATCAGCAACTATGCAGGTCATGTGACAATTGGCTCCAAATAGAGAAGCAGCAACAATCGAATTTGTTCCGGATCCTCCACAAGCCTTGTCAGGCGTTTTTTCCATCTCCATTAATTCTTTAATTAAGGCTTCTTGTTCTTCTTTTTCAATTAAGGTCATAGATCCTTTTGGTATTCCATAGTCGATAAGACTTTTTTCATACTCGTTGTCTATGCTAAAAGTAAAATCTACCAATGCACTACCAACCGCACATATATCGAACTTCATTTTTTTATCCTAAATTTTTTTAAAAAACGTAGACTGTTGCAATTAGAATATTTTTTCAAGTAATAAATGAAGATTAAGTTAACATTTAGCTCATTAGGAATCATTGTACTGATTATACTTTTTGTAATATCAGCAGCTGTAATTGCCATTATTGACACAAGAGTTACTAATAAACTAGAGGGAGTCTTATGGACTATACCTGCAAAAGTTTATTCAAGATCCTTAGATTTGGCCGAAGGATCTAAAGTCAATAAATCTAATCTTATTAGAGAATTAGAAATGCTTTCTTATTCTGAGGATAAGTATCCTTCTAAACCAGGAGAATTTATTTATAAAAAGAATAGCCTGAAGATTTTCTTAAGAGGGTATGAAGATCAAAAGAGTGGTTTATTTAAAATCCTATTTAAAGAGGGAAAAGTTATAAAAATAACTAATCAATTAGGTATTTCCGAAGACTTAATTAGATTTGAACCTATAGCCATTGGAGGGATGTATCCCTCTCATATGGAAGATAGAATACTATTAAACTGGTCTCAAGTACCCTCAATACTAATTGATACGATCTTGCTAGTAGAGGATCAGAGTTTTTTTGATCATAACGGTATTTCTTTAAGATCTATTTCAAGAGCATTTTTTACTAATGTTAAAGCGGGAGACATAGAGCAGGGTGGAAGTACAATAACTCAGCAGCTAGCTAAAAATCTATTCTTTACTTCAGAACAAACAATTAAAAGAAAAGCAATGGAAGCGATTGCTGCTTTATTAATTGAATTTCATTATTCTAAAGAAGAAATATTGCTTGCGTACATCAATGATGTCTTTTTAGCGCAGTCTGGAAAGAGGGCGATTCATGGATTTGGTATGGGCGCTCAACATTTCTTTGGCACTTCACTGTCAAACCTAGAGACAGAGCAGATTGCTCTTTTAGTGGGAATGTTAAAAGGCCCATCTTTATATAATCCTAGAAGAAATCCAAACAATGCAACAAATAGAAGAAATCTTGTATTAGGAGTTTTACAAAAAGGTAGACGAATTAACTTATCTTCCTTAGAAGAATATAGAGCTAGACCTCTAGGAATTGTCTCTGCAAGTTTTAGGAGTGAAACAAAATATCCTGCTTTTCATGATTTAGTTAGATTAGAACTCAGAAAGAATTATAAAGATTCAGAATTGAGGACACAGGGGTTAAAAATTCAAACTAATTTAGATCCAGTATTGCAAGAGTCATTAGAAAATAGCATTCAGAACACTAAAGACCAATTAATTAAGAAGTATGGAAAAAAGCTAGTTGAGCTCGAAGGAGCAGCTATTGCGGTGGATATATCAACAGGAGAAATTCAAGCAGTTGTGGGGAGTTCAAATCCTTCTAAATTTGGTTTTAATAGATCCATAAATGCAATCAGGCCAATTGGGTCTTTAGTTAAGCCATTTATATATCTAACAGCCTTGAATAAGTATGATAAATATACTTTAACCACTATTATGGATGATTCAAAATTATCCATTATGAGTGGTGGTGAAATATGGGAACCAAATAATTTTAATAAGAAGTTTCACGGAAATATTCCACTACATGTAGCTTTGTGGCAGTCATATAACATTGCTTCAGCTAGGCTTGGATTGGAATTGGGTTATGACTCTGTAGAGGAAACTTTTAATAAACTTGGAATCAGCAAGTCAATTGAGAGGTATCCTTCGCTATTTATCGGCTCTTTTGAAATGTCTCCGTTTGACGCTATTCAATCTTATCAGGCAATTGCAGCTGATGGTTTTTATAGTCCTCTAAGATCTATAAGGGATATTAAAAATATAAAGGGCGATATAGATTTATCATATCAATATAAAATTGAACAAAGAATGAGACCAGAACCAGTGTATCTTCTTAAGTTTGCTATGCAACAAACTTTCATTTCTGGAACTGCGAGGGGGTATTCAAGAAAAAAAATTGAGTCTTGGCAGGCTGGAGGTAAGACAGGCACTTCTGACGATCAGAGAGATAGCTGGTTTGTAGGTTTTGCTGGTGATCTGCTAGTTCTTGTGTGGTTAGGGTTTGATGATAATCGTGCAACCCCTCTTACAGGAAGATCAGGAGCCTTAGAAGTATGGAAAAATTTTATTAATGATATTCAGCCCTCTTCAGTAGAAAAAAATAGTTTTCCAAGAATAAAATACGTTTGGACTGATAAGAATGACGGTTTGCTTAGTGGAGAAAAGTGTAAAAATTCTTTATTAGTTCCATTTATTATTGGAACTGAACCAAATACAATTCCGTCTGTCAGAAATAGATGTGCTTCAAAGCCAAAAAGAAATCAGTCAGATGTTATGAAAAAGTTAAAAAAAGTATTTAAGGAAGGTCAAGGTTGAATAAATTTAGATTTGTAATTCCTTTCTTCGCTTTCTTTCTTTTCTTATCTTGCGCTTCTAACCAAGATAAAAAATATATAGCATCAGATTCTATTTCAATTAGTGAATTTTCATCTTCAGTTGAGTTATTAGTTTCAGATACTAATTTCTTAGAAGAAGAAATTCTAAAAATTAATGCAAAAAATCCTTCTGTACAAAGAATTTTAGTTAATTCTGATACTTACTTGAAAGAAGGTAAATTAATTCAAGCAAACTCTGAACTTGAAAGAGCTTTAAGAATTACAAAAAAAGAGAGTGCTATTTATTTAAGGTTGGCACATCTAAGACTTATACAAGGTCTTACAGATGAATCAAAGTCTTTTGCATCTAGGGCATTATTAATAAAGGAAATCTCTTCATGGGAAAGACTTCTTTTAAATGTTTATTTGAAAAGCTTTATCTAGATACTATCAATGCTTGCTTATATAATGCGCAGCCTCAAATATTTGGCTCGTAATAATAAATGAAGAGTAATTTAACAAAAGTTGGAATTTTAGGAGGATCTGGTTTTACCGGAGAAGAGCTATTAAGAATTCTTTCTAATCACTCCAATACTCAAGTCATAGCAGTTAGTTCTAGAGAATTGCTAGGACGAAGCACAAATGAAATTGTAGAGGGATCTGATCTATTTTTCATAGCACCTGATGATGAAGTTTTTTATGAGTGTGAAGTAATTTTCTTCGCTACTCCACACGGAATCTCTATGAAGTTAGCTGATAATTTTGTGAAGAAAAACATAAAAGTTATAGATCTTTCAGCTGATTTTAGATTAAAGGATGTAAATACTTGGGAGCAATGGTATAACACTCCGCACACTCAAAAAGATCTTTTATCTGAGTCAATTTATGGATTAACTGAACTAAATTTGAGAAATTTAAAGTCAGCAAAAATAGTTGCAGTACCTGGTTGCTATCCTACTGCAAGCATCTTAGGTGTTCTCCCCCTTTTGAAATCAGAATTTAATATAGAATCTATAATCATTGATGCTAAGTCTGGAATTAGTGGTGCAGGTAGGAACTCAGTAAAAAACGGTTTATCTAATGACATAAAAGAAAATTTCAGGGCTTACGGTCTAGAAGGCCATAGGCATTTACCTGAGATAAGAGAGATAGTGGAACTTGTTTCAGGCTATCCAATTAAATTAAATTTTTTACCTCATCTTATACCTGCCATGAGAGGCATTTATTCAACAATATACTTACAGTTAAAGGAGACTCAAGGCCTGAACGTGCAAGATTTATATGAGTCCTTTTATAAGGATTCACCAAATGTAAGGATCATGAAACCAAGTAATGCGCCAGACATTAAATCTGTTGCGCATACAAATAATTGTGATATCTCAGTTAATTATTCAAATATAGAAAACCAAGTTATTGTAATCTCATCTATTGATAATTTACTTAAGGGGGCTGCTGGTCAGGCTGTAGAATGCTACAATCTGATGAAAGGTTTTAATCAAAGCACAGGGCTAAATAATGGTTGAGAATTACGTACCTTCAGTTTTACAGATTACCGACGGGGCGGTTAATAAGATCCTGTCACTTGCTGACTCTGAAGATGATAGCAATAAATTAAATCTAAGAGTGTATGTTACAGGAGGAGGCTGTTCAGGATTTCAGTATGGATTTTCATTTGACAAAGTGATTGATGAAGAAGATACATGTATAACAAAAGATGGAGCAAATTTAGTTATTGATTCATTAAGTCTTCAATATTTAGAAGGTTCTACCATTGATTATTCTGAAGATTTAATGGGATCTAAGTTTATAATTAAAAATCCTAATGCGACGACAACATGCGGTTGCGGTGAATCCTTTTCTATTTAGAAGGTTCGTATATTTTGCCTAAATAAACTTCCCCTTTACTTCCGGTAATTTTGTTTAAGTTAAATTTCTTATTCTCTATTCTTTGCTTGGCGAACCAGCCAAAACAAATTGCTTCTAAATAATCAGGATCGATTCCCAAGTCTAAAGTTGTTTTGACTCTTGCTTTAGTCTGTTTATCTATTTCACTACAAAGAAACTTGTTATGTACTCCACCGCCACATAAATAAATATCTTCATTTATTGGTTGAATCAAATTAATTGATTCGATTAAGGAAATGACTGTAACTTGCAATAGAGTGGCCTGCACGTCTTCTGCAGATATTTCATCAGATAATTCTGCAAGATTCTTTTTTATCCATTCATGATTAAAGTAGTCAGGACCCGTACTTTTTGGATATTTGAGGGTGAAGTACTCATCGCTCATCATTTTTGCAAGTAGAGATTGATTAATAGTTCCCTTAGAAGCCCAAGATCCATTATCATCATATTCACCCATATTGTGGACTCTACACCAATAGTCCATTAGACAATTCCCTGGGCCAGTATCAAATCCTATAACTTCGGAACTCTGTAAGGCAGTAATATTTGTTATACCTCCAATATTTACTACAACCTTTTGTTTTTTATCAATTCCAAAAATTCTTTCGTGAAATATTGGTGTTAGGGGTGCTCCTTCTCCGCCAGCTTTAATATCATCATCTCTAAAGTTACCGACCGTTGTTATTTTTAATTCATCACTTATTTTTTGTGGATCACCTATTTGCAGTGTATACGGAATCGTTAATCTGGGCTCATGCTTGATAGTCTGACCATGAGATCCTATTGCCATTACATCTTTAGCTTTTATCTTTAGTTTATTTAATGTTTCTTTTACTGCAAAAATTAGGGCTTCAGCCATTCTAAAATTTAAGTTATCAATTAATTCTTTTTCAATTTTTTCAGATTGCGAAGATTTTATAATGTCTTCTCTAAGACTATTAGGAATCTCAAAATTTTTGCAATCAATAATTTTTATTTCATCAGATGATAAATCCAATGTTGCGCAGTCTATTGAGTCTGCACTGGTCCCCGACATTAATCCAATATAAATATTAGCCACTTGGCGCCTCTTCTATTAAATAAATATCTTTATAGTTATTTAGCTGGTTTGCAATATCATAAGCAACTTTATTGAACTGTATTTTTTCACTTTTCCCTATTGGGGTGGCATTTGGGAATTTAACCTTTAAAGGATCGGTATGTCTTCCATTAACATGAAATTCGTAATGAAGATGAGGTCCAGTAGCTAAGCCTGTACTTCCTACATAACCTATTGTTTGACCTTGTTTTACTTTTCTTCCAACTTTAGCTCTCTGATGGTACTTATCTAAGTGGCAGTAACGAGTTGTATAATCTTCTGAGTGTTTAATCTTAATTTCATTTCCACAACCTCCATTATATTCCGCAAAAGAAATAGTTCCGTCTCCTGTTGCCCTTACAGGAGAACCTTTGCTCGCAGCATAATCGACTCCATTATGAGATCTAATTGTGTGAAGGATAGGGTGTTTTCTCTTTAAATTATATTTAGAACTTATATAACTTAATTTTACAGGTGACCTTAGAAAAGCTTTCTTGACATTAATTCCATCAATTGAGAAATATTCAGAATTCCCATTTTCTAGATCAAACCTAACGGAAGTTATCTTTTTCCCTTTGTTATTAAACTCGGTGATCAGAACATCGCCATCAAGAACCTTCTCTCCATCTACAAGAATTTCTTCATATATCAAACTATAGGTATCTCCTAGTCTTATATCGTGGGTAAAATCTATATCCCACCCGTTTATATAAACCACATCCATTAAAACACTTTCTGGTATGCCTTCTTTCAGCCCAGACATATACATAGAGTCTTTAATTACAACGTGTTTAAAAACTTTTACTTTCTCAAGCTCCTGTTTAAATTTATTAATTTTGTATGTGCTCTTAGATCTTTCGGCCTTTACTCCGGATTGAAAATCATCAATATAAAATAAGTCTCTAATCTCTCCATTTTCATCTAAATTAACTTTTATTTTGTCTCCAACTTCTATTTTAGATAATAGGCTACTATTTTTTGAATTTATAAGATTAATTATATTCTCACTTTTTACCCCGAATTCTCTAAGGATAGTAAACAAGGAGTCATTTCTTTTTATTAAAGTTTCTCTAGTGGTATAGATTGGTTCTGATTGATCTTCTTCTTGCAAGATTTCTATATTTATTTTTTTATAAAGATCTGCATCTTTTTTTTGATTAGAAAAATCAAAATTTCCGAGAATACTTATACTAATGAGTAACAGCAGACCAATTAGAATGGCTGCAGAGTGCCTTTTCGGAAAATTCTTAAAGATGGTTAGGATTTTTTTAACCAGCATAAAGTCGAATGATACCTGAAAATAGACATATAATAGACGTAAGAATGAATAAAAATGATTTAGAGATCCTTATTCGTGGGTCTGAAGAGATAATACCTGAAGATTCTTTTTTAGAGAAAATTAAGGGTAAGAAAAAGCTTAGAATCAAAGCTGGATTTGACCCCACTTCACCAGATCTACATTTAGGCCATACCGTGTTACTAAACAAGATGAAATTATTTCAAGATTTTGGCCATGAAGTTGTTTTCCTTATTGGAGATTTTACTGGGCTAGTTGGAGATCCGTCAGGCGTTAACGAAACTAGACCTGTATTAACGGAGGACCAACTTAAAGAAAATGCAAATACTTACAAATCACAAGTTTTTAAAATATTAGATCCAAAAAAGACTGAAGTAAGGTTTAATTCGGAATGGATGAATAAGGTCCATCCTTCAGAATTTATTAAACTTCTATCGTCTTATACTGTTGCAAGAATGCTTGAGAGAGATGACTTCGCAAAAAGATACAAATCTCAACAACCCATCTCAATTCATGAATTTCTATACCCGTTGCTTCAGGGCTATGATTCTGTTGAACTCAGAACTGATGTAGAACTAGGCGGAACGGATCAGAAATTTAATTTATTGGTAGGTAGGGAAGTCCAAAAACACTATGGTGTTGATCAGCAAGCCATATTTACTGTTCCTCTTCTAGAAGGTCTGGATGGCGTAAGAAAAATGTCTAAATCATTAAATAATTACGTAGCTTTAGAAGATGAGCCAGATGAGATGTTTGGTAAAATTATGTCAATTTCTGACGAGTTGATGTGGCGATACTTCTCTTTATTAAGCTTTAAACCTTCTGAAGAGATAGAAAAGCTCAAAAAGACACAAAACGAAGGACAAAATCCTAGGGATATTAAGTTTATTTTAGCAGAAGAAATTGTTGACCGATTTCATGCGGGACTTGGAAAAAAAGCAAAAGAGAACTTCATTGAAAGGTTTCAAAAGGGTAATACTCCAGAAAATATAGAAAATAAGCGTATTGATGTAGAGGGAGATGCAGAGTTTTTAACTAGGGTTCTAAAGGATTCGGGTATGTTAAAAAGTACATCAGAAGCCATGAGGCTCATACAACAAGGAGCTATCAAAGTTAATGGGGAGAAAGTATTAGACAATAAATTTGAACTAAAAAAAGGAGAAGAAAGTCTAATACAAGTAGGCAAGAAAAAGATTGCAAAAATTATCTTAATTTAATCTCTAAAATAGCTTTTTTATGCACTATTTTAATGTATACTGCGCGTCCCTTTAAAACATAGGGTAGTTTTTTAAAAATATTAATAAGTAATTCGTGTGGGCGCTTGTAATTAAGCGCAACTTACCAAATCAGGATAATTACTTCGATTAATCGGAATAATTTTCTGGTTTTTTTGTGCCTGTAAGAAGGCACTTAATTTTCAAAATTCAATTGAAGAGTTTGATCATGGCTCAGATTGAACGCTGGCGGTAACTTTTAAACATGCAAGTCGAGCGGTAACAGACATAAAGATTCAGCTTGCTGAATCCGGTGCTGACGAGCGGCGAACGGGTGAGTAACGCGTAGGAATCTACCCAGTAGCGGGGGATAGCCCGGGGAAACCCGGATTAATACCGCATACGCCCTAAGGGGGAAAGGGGGCAGCTTGCTGCTCTTACTATTGGATGAGCCTGCGTAAGATTAGCTTGTTGGTAGGGTAATGGCCTACCAAGGCAACGATCTTTAGCTGGTCTGAGAGGACGATCAGCCACATTGGGACTGAGACACGGCCCAGACATCTACGGATGGCAGCAGTTAAGAATATTGGACAATGGGGGCAACCCTGATCCAGGTATACCGCGTGTGTGAAGAAGGCCCTAGGGTTGTAAAGCACTTTAATCAGAGAAGAAGCATTTTAAGTTAATACCTTATTATGTTGACGTTACCTGAAGAATAAGGACCGGCTAACTCCGTGCCAGCAGCCGCGGTAATACGGAGGGTCCAAGCGTTAATCGGAATTACTGGGCGTAAAGCGCGCGTAGGCGGTTTAGCAAGTTGAATGTGAAAGCCCTAGGCTCAACCTAGGAACTGCATTCAAAACTACTGAGCTAGAGTACGAGAGAGGAGAGTAGAATTTCTGGTGTAGCGGTGAAATGCGTAGATATCAGAAGGAATACCAATGGCGAAGGCAGCTCTCTGGCTCGTCACTGACGCTAAGGTGCGAAAGCGTGGGTAGCAAACAGGATTAGATACCCTGGTAGTCCACGCCGTAAACGATGAGAACTAGCCGTTGGACAGATTTAACTGTTCAGTGGCGCAGCTAACGCATTAAGTTCTCCGCCTGGGGAGTACGGCCGCAAGGCTAAAACTCAAATGAATTGACGGGGGCCCGCACAAGTGGTGGAGCATGTGGTTTAATTCGATGCAACGCGAAAAACCTTACCTACCCTTGAAATCCAGCGAAGTTTTCAGAGATGAAAATGTGCCTTCGGGAACGCTGTGACAGGTGTTGCATGGCTGTCGTCAGCTCGTGTCGTGAGATGTATGGTTAAGTCCAGTAACGAGCGCAACCCCTATCCTTATTTGCCAGCGCGTTAAGGCGGGAACTATAGGGAGACTGCCGGGTGAAACCCGGAGGAAGGCGGGGACGAGGTCAAGTCATCATGGCCCTTATGGGTAGGGCTACACACGTGCTACAATGGGAAGTACAGAGGGATGCGAAAGCGCGAGCTGAAGCTAAACCCTTAAAACTTTTCTTAGTCCGGATTGGAGTCTGCAACTCGACTCCATGAAGTCGGAATCACTAGTAATCGCGAATCAGAATGTCGCGGTGAATACGTTCTCGGGCCTTGTACACACCGCCCGTCACATCATGGAAGTGGGTTGCACCAGAAGTGGTTAGTCTAACCTTTGGAAGACGATCACCACGGTGTGATTCATGACTGGGATGAAGTCGTAACAAGGTAGCCCTAGGGGAACCTGGGGCTGGATCACCTCCTTAAAAAAAATCGTTTGTTATAGGCGTTCACACGAATTACTTATTTGTCTTCTTCTTTAAATTAAAGATGAAAGACGAGTTCTTTAAAATTTTTATAAGTTCAATCAAGTCATATCAAAAATTATATTTTTGATATGCAAATTAACTACTCATATAAGGTTTAATTATTCTTTTAATCCGAAACCTTTAATGAGTAACTGCAAAGTAATTTGGCGTTATAGTAGATAGAAATGCTTGAAAATATCATTAAGTTAATTGATGTAATATGGTCAAGTAATGAAGTGCAAACGGTGGATGCCTTGGCAGCTAGAGGCGATGAAGGACGTAGTAACTTGCGATAAGCTTCGGGGAGTCGGTAACAGGCTTTGATCCGGAGATTTCCGAATGGGAAAACCCACCTAGGATAACCTAGGTATCTTTATCTGAATTCATAGGGTAAAGAGGCAAACGCGGAGAATTGAAACATCTTAGTAACCGCAGGAAAAGAAATCAATTGAGATTCTGTGAGTAGCGGCGAGCGAAAGCGGAACAGCCCTTAAGCTTTTAATTGGTTAGTGGAATGGTCTGGAAAAACCAGTCGTAGAAGGTGATAGCCCTGTACACAAAAACTAATTTAAAGTGAAATCGAGTAGGTCGGGACACGAGAAATCTTGACTGAATATGGGGGGACCATCCTCCAAGGCTAAATACTCCTAGCTGACCGATAGTGAACCAGTACCGTGAGGGAAAGGCGAAAAGAACCCCGGAGAGGGGAGTGAAATAGAACCTGAAACCGCTTGCATACAAGCTGTCGGAGCTATTCGCTTGCGAATAGTGACGGCGTACCTTTTGTATAATGGGTCAGCGAGTTAATTTCTGTGGCAAGCTTAACTTTTTTAAGGAAGGCGCAGGGAAACCGAGTCTTAATAGGGCGATTCAGTCTCAGGTATTAGACGCGAAACCGGACGATCTATCCATGGCCAGGGTGAAGGTGAGGTAACACTTACTGGAGGCCCGAACCCACCTATGTTGAAAAATGGGGGGATGAGCTGTGGATAGGAGTGAAAGGCTAATCAAGTTCGGAGATATCTCGTTCTCCCCGAAATCTATTTAGGTAGAGCCTCTCATATTACTGTTGGGGGTAGAGCACTGTTTCGGCTAGGGGGTCATCCCGACTTACCAAACCGATGCAAACTCCGAATACCAACAAGTACAGTGAGGGAGACAGACTGCGGGTGCTAACGTCCGTAGTCGAGAGGGAAACAACCCAGACCGCCAGCTAAGGTCCCAAAGTATGATTAAGTGGGAAACGTTGTAGGAAGGCCCAAACAGCTAGGAGGTTGGCTTAGAAGCAGCCATCCTTTAAAGAAAGCGTAACAGCTCACTAGTCGAGTCGGCCTGCGCGGAAGATGTAACGGGGCTAAATCATACACCGAAGCTGCGGGTGCAAAGACGATTCGTCGTCTCTGCACGGTAGGGGAGCGTTCTGTATGCCACTGAAGGTAAACCGAGAGGTTTGTTGGAGGTATCAGAAGTGAGAATGCTGACATAAGTAACGATAAGAGAGGTGAAAAACCTCTCCGCCGAAAGACCAAGGTTTCCTGTCCAACGTTAATCGGGACAGGGTGAGTCGACCCCTAAGGCGAGGGCGAAAGCCGTAGTCGATGGGAAATAGGTTAATATTCCTATACTTCTTGTTGTTGCGATGGAGTGACGGAGAAGGCTAGGCCAGCAAGGCGATGGTTGTCCTTGTTTAAGGTTGTAGGCTGGAGATTTAGGTAAATCCGGATCTCTAAGGCTGAGAACTGATGACGATTATTTCTTCGGAAATAAGAAGTGGTTGATGCCATGCTTCCAGGAAAAACTTCTAAGCTATAGGTAGCAAGGAATCGTACCGCAAACCGACACAGGTGGTCAGGTAGAGAATACTAAGGCGCTTGAGAGAACTCTGGTGAAGGAACTAGGCAAAATGGTACCGTAACTTCGGGAGAAGGTACGCCCTCATTACGTGAAGAGACTTGCTCTCAGAGCGGAAGAGGGTCGAAGATACCAGGTGGCTGCGACTGTTTACTAAAAACATAGCACTCTGCAAACATGAAAGTGGACGTATAGGGTGTGACGCCTGCCCGGTGCCGGAAGGTTAATTGACCGGGTTAGCCCTTTTGGGCGAAGCTCGTGATCGAAGCCCCGGTGAACGGCGGCCGTAACTATAACGGTCCTAAGGTAGCGAAATTCCTTGTCGGGTAAGTTCCGACCTGCACGAATGGCGTAACGACGGCCACGCTGTCTCCACCAGAGACTCAGTGAAATTGAATTTGCGGTGAAGATGCCGTATACGCGCGGCTAGACGGAAAGACCCCGTGCACCTTTACTATAGGTTCACACTGGACTTTGAGTTTATTTGTGTAGGATAGGTGGGAGACTTTGAAGCAGGAGCGCCAGCTCTTGTGGAGTCATCCTTGAAATACCACCCTATTAAATTTGGAGTTCTAACTTAGGCCCGTAATCCGGGTTGAGGACAGTGTGTGCTGGGTAGTTTGACTGGGGCGGTCTCCTCCCAAAGAGTAACGGAGGAGTGCGAAGGTAACCTCAGCACGGTCGGACATCGTGCAATGAGTGCAATGGCATAAGGTTGCTTAACTGCGAGACTGACAAGTCGAGCAGGTACGAAAGTAGGTCATAGTGATCCGGTGGTTCTGAATGGAAGGGCCATCGCTCAACGGATAAAAGGTACGCCGGGGATAACAGGCTAATACCCCCCAAGAGTTCACATCGACGGGGGTGTTTGGCACCTCGATGTCGGCTCATCACATCCTGGGGCTGAAGCAGGTCCCAAGGGTATGGCTGTTCGCCATTTAAAGTGGTACGCGAGCTGGGTTTAGAACGTCGTGAGACAGTTCGGTCCCTATCTGCCGTGCGCGTTGGAAAATTGAAAAGAGTTGCTCCTAGTACGAGAGGACCGGAGTGAACGAACCTCTGGTGTTCGGGTTGTCATGCCAATGGCATTGCCCGGTAGCTATGTTCGGAAAGGATAACCGCTGAAAGCATATAAGCGGGAAGCCTCCTTTAAGACTAGTTTTCCCTGGACCTTCGGGTCCTAAAGAGCCGTTCAAGACTAGGACGTTGATAGGCAGGGTGTGTAAGTGCTGTAAGGCATTGAGCTAACCTGTACTAATTGCTCGATTGGCTTGACCGTATTACATCAAGTAATTTCTTGATATAACCAAATTGTTAATAGATTGAATTTATAAGTTTATGTCTGATGACCATAGCAAAAGTGAACCACCTGATACCATATCGAACTCAGAAGTGAAACCTTTTAGCGCCGATGGTAGTGTGGTTGCGACCATGTGAGAGTAGGACATCGTCAGACTTTTTTTTAAACCCTTCTGGCTCTAGTCAGAAGGGTTTTTTTCTGCAACTAACAATGCTCCTAAAGCAGAAGCATATTCACCATTGTTAGGAAAATGAGGTGAAAAGCCCATTATTGATGCAGCCTGTTCTAAAGAATTCTTTAACCCATTAAATGAAGGAGACCTCCCGACAACTACTATTTCTTTTGCGTTAAAGGTCGTGGCAACTGAAGTAGCGATCCTTGCAGCTGTTTGACCGACTAGATTTACTATCCCAGCGGCTATATCTTGTTTGGATATTTCAGAATCTATTTTTGATATTTTTCCGAAATTAACAGCAGTAGTATCTGAAGGCAATTCGCCAATAGGACCAGAAACAACATCTTCAAGAATTAAATCTACTCCAGATTCATTTCCTTCTTTGGCTAATTTTGCAATCTCAATTGGGTCGGTAGTCCCTAATAATAACTTAGAAAGGCCTAAGATCGTTCCTCCACCTACGCCAGTACCAGAGCAATGGATAAAATTTCCATCTTGAGCAAGTATGCATGCAGTTCCTGATCCAGCACTGACAATAATAATTGGATTCTTACGACTAAGCCCAGACAAATTCATCGCCCCTTCGCCAATAGCATCTATTTCGTTGACGTGAACAATCTTTGTAGATTCTATCTTATCGCCAAGATTTAAATGCTTCCCACCTGTTACAGCAAGTAAATCAACATCAGATTTAAAATCTAAGTCAGAAAATAAATTATTAAGTAAAGTTAGACTTGGTTCCTCTTTACTAAGGTTCATTTCATGCGATATAACTCCATTATCTCTTTTAATTATGTCTGTAACGGTAATCCCAAAATCTATAGAAATGTCCATTTTTATTGATTAATTTAATTGGTATTAGTGAAGATAGTTAATTATTATAGATTGATATGATGGTAGGTGGGAAATGGATTTAAGACAACTGGTAATGGTCTCTAGCTTAAGAGACCCTATTGTAGACAGTCTCTGCAAATTATTTGATATAAAAGTCTCCTTCAATGATCCTGGTGTAGGCCATTTTGGTCTTGAAAATGCTGTATTGCCAGTAGGAACTGATTTTTTAGAAGTAGTAAGCCCTGTAGAAAAAAATACTACTGCAGGAAGGTATTTAGATAGAAGATCTGGGGATGGTGGATATATGGTAATTATTCAAGTGGATGATTTTTCTGATGTTCAAAACAATGTTAAAGAAAACAACGTGACAGTAGTTTGGGAATCTGAACACCCTGAAGCTAGGGCTATGCATCTACATCCAAAAGAAATGGGTGGGGCTATCCTTTCCTTAGATTGGATGAACCCAAAAGAGAGTTGGAAGTGGGCAGGCCCTAACTGGAAACAGTTTGTAAATACAAGCACTATTAATAGATTTGTTGGTGTTGAAATACAGTCAGATAATCCAGAGGCAATGAAGATCAAATGGCAGTCCGTACTTAGAGTACCCGAAAACAAAATAAGAGATAATGAAATAAAATTAGACAATACATGGATACGTTTTGTGGAAGATGAAGATGGAAGAGGTCCCGGAGTTTCTGCTTTTTGTATAGAAGCTAATGACAATGAATCTTTGCTTAAGAAAGCTGATGAAATTGGTTTATTACATAAAGAAGAAATTTTTATAGGAGGTGTAAAATTTTTACTATCTTAAGGCATTATAATTTTGTATTTATTCTATTTATAACTGTTTCATGTGGAGGAGGTGGCGGCGGAAGCTCGGTGCCGACACCAAATCAAGGATCAACATCCACACCAACTTCGGTACCTACGACTGCTCCATCTTGTGATGATGCTTGTTTTCAAGCAAATAAAGAAGAATTTGAAGCTCTTTATGAATATTCTAGACAATATGGTCTCGGAATGACTAATGCTTCTTCTGCTTATGCAAGAGGAGCAACAGGTTCAAACATGATTGTAGGGGTGGTAGATTCAGGTTTAGATGATGATCATCCTGAAATAACTCCATTAAAAGTGCAAACCGGTAGTTACCTAAATTATTCCAATTACACCCCAACGACTAGACAAAAAAGGCATGGTACTGCAGTGTCTTCTATAGCTATAGGTAAACGTTCCGATGATGGCTCTCCAATGCACGGAGTTGCTTTCGATGCAAAAGTATTCTTTATAGCAGTTCAGCTAGGCTCGGCCCCTGAAGATTATGACCCAGTAGACTTAGGAGATTCCTCTGGTGGAGGTTCGCCTGATTATTCTGGAGTTGATAATTTTTATGATCAAGTTTTTGAGATCTTTATAGATAATGGGGTAGACGTTATTAATAATAGTTTTGGTTATACAGGTACAATAATTGAATACACCGAAGACCAATTAAGGACTAATTTCTCCAAAACGATAGAAAGAATAAGTCAGCCAAACGTCCTTGATGAGAACAAAACTTTGTTTGTATGGGCAGCAGGAAATACTGGTCAATATGCAGATCAAGGTGCGGATTATTCGAGTCCAGATGTTTTCCCCGGCATGGCTTACTATTTAACAGAGTTACAAGGACATTCTCTGGCTGTTGTCTCTGTAAATGAAGATGGTGTTATATCTGATTTTTCTAATAGATGTGGTGTAGCTAAAGATTTTTGTTTAGCTGCCCCAGGAGAGGGAATTGTAGTAGCTTACCCTACTTCCACAACAGATCCAGGTATATACGAGTCAACTGATAGTTGTGTGTTAGACAACTCCTGTTATGCAGTAGGAGGTGGTACATCTTATGCAGCACCTTTTGTAGCAGGTGGTGTAGCCTTATTAGCTCAACACTTTGGAAATCAACTCGGTAATACAGAGATTCTTCAGAGAATATTAGTGACAGCAGATAAGACAGGTATTTACGCTGATCAATCTATCTATGGTCAAGGTTTAATGGATTTAGATGCAGCCTCTAAGCCTATAGGATCTACAATGATTGCTACTACTTTGTCTCTAGATACTGACTTATATTCGACTCTTTCTTCTTCAATGAATCAAATAGGTTTTATCGCAGGTGATGGTTTTTTAAATGCAATTAATAATAAAGGACTAGTGATATTTGATGAATTAGGAGCGCCTTTTTATAAACCTTTAAGCTCAACTTTTTCAAAAAATCTTCCTTCACTTGTTTGGCTAAGTTCAACTCAATCAAATGCAACTCAAAGAATTACAGAGATAGATACAATCTTAACCAGATCAACCTCTCTTACCTTAGGCTTGGCTGTCAATAATTATGGGGAACACGATTATACTCAAAGTTTATGGGCAAAGAATGACAAGAAGTTAAGATACCTTGCTATCCAAGGTAGGTTATCTGAATCTGCAAAATACTTTATGGGTAATGGAATAGACCCATCTTTGTATTTAGGAGTTCGTAATAAAGACCTAGAAAATAAAATGGGAAGGTCTTTATTGAGTTCTTCACCTTTCTTAGAATTGACCTCAAAAGGGAGCTTTGTAGGTACAGAAGTCAATGTTAGCTTGAATAATTCTTTTTCCGCTGTAGCTTTTCAAGGTAAAAACCCTGCAGGTGAATATTTGCTTCTCAAACAACCTGATACATCTGGCCTACTAATTGAATATAAGAGAAGCTTTCCAAAAACTCAGTTTTCTTTACAAACAGGCATATTAAAGGAACCGGATGGACTGTTAGGAAGTTCTGTTGGAGGTGCTTATGGAAGTATTGATGAATCTGATACCTTTTTTTCAGGATTCGAAATACTTCACGAATTCAATCATTTTTATTCAACGGGGTCCATTTTTTATGGAAAAACAGATACTAATTTTAAAGAGCAAGGTCTGATTTCAAACTTAGATGGTTTTAAATCATCTTCATTCACTTTGGGATTTTTTTCAAAGAAAGGTTTCGGAGAATATGATTCTTTTGGTTTTCAGATAGATCAACCTCTAAGATTAGAAAAAGGCAGAATGGATCTCTCTATACCAGTTGGAAGAACTAAATCTAGAGTTGTTTTGTTTGAAGAATACAGTATGAGCGTTGCTCCAACAGGAAGAGAATTAGATTTTAAATTGATATACAATTGGCCTTTTTCATCTGGCCTGCTTTCTTCAAGAATTGGATACATTAAGGATTCTAATCACTTCTCAAATCAAGAAGATCAATTATATTTTGCTACTAATATTGAATTTAGATTATCAGAATAAGCCTTGAGCAGTATGTGCTGCTAACTCTTTTTCAGATTGATTATCTATCTCTTTAGAAGTCTCAAGAGGCTTGTTTAGCTCAGCCCAGTCTATTTCAAAATCACTTTCTGAATCTATATATGAAGTTAAATTCAGATCTTCATAAAGTGGCATGACTTTATCAGTTAGAAGACCTATTTTCTTTAAATTAGGCATAACTCTGCTAAATAGCATGTTATTGAACATGTCTTGAGTATCGTCATTGACTACCATTTCAAGAATTTCTTCCTCACTTATTCCAAACCATTTAGCAGGCAGTTCTGTGTTTATTATCCTTGCCCTCATAACGACACAAGCCTCGTAAGCAAACATTGCTCTATCTTCTACTTCTTGCTCTGAAAGAGTCTCAAGAAATTCTTGCAGATAATTCACTCCAAAAGTTACATGTCTCGCTTCATCTCTAATTACGTAATGAACTAATTGCCTTAAAAGGGGACAGTTAGATGTCTCTTTAGTAGTTTGAAAGGCAGCTAAAGCAAGCCCTTCAATTATTATCTGCATTCCAATGAATTTCAAATCCCATCTTTCATCTGATAGGATTTTATCTATTAAAGCCTTTAGATTTTTGTTAATCGGATATTCTATACCATGAATTTCTTTAATATATCTTGCAAAGACTTCAACATGTCTAGCTTCATCAAAGGTCTGAGACGCTGCATAAAGCTTAGCTTGGTATGTAGGAGCACATGAAACTAACTGAGATGCAACAAGCATTGCCCCCTGCTCTCCGTGTAAAAATTGACTTAAAGTCCAAGCTTGGTCATGCCTCATGTATTCCAATCGTTCTTCTTCAGGTAGCGCAGCAAGCGGTCCTTCCATGCGAGCTATTAATTCTGCCTTTATAGGTGGCTCACCTTTTTTTAGACTATTTGACCAATCTAGATCAATAGAACCATTCCAGTTAAGTTCTTTTCCTAACTCATAAAGCTTTTTAATTCTGGTGTCAGCATCAGTGTAGTCCCAGTTGTAGTGTCCTACCAAAGGTGTATTAAATATCTCAACTACATCTTCTAGATGTTCTTCTTTAAAATCTTTTGGCAGATCAAATTCTCTAGGGTCTATAGGAGGATTTTCTACAACTTTTACTTTCATAACTTTTATCTAGGCTGTTTTAGAGGAGTACTCTAAAGGTTTAGACATTTCGTCCCAATCTATAACTTTATCATCTTCAAGATCTTGGAATTGGAGAATATCCATTTGCTCGTATTTTTCTTGAGTTTTTTCAGTCAGTAAACCAATTCTTTTTAGGTTAGGCATAATTTTTGAGAATAGAAGATTGTTAAATAATCTCGAACTTTCAGATTTATTTAGCACTTCTTGGGCTGCCTCGACATCCCATCCATAGTGATTCATCACATTATCTGATCCAAATCTATTTCTCATTACTACGCAAGCCTCGTAAGCGAATTCGGCTCTGTCCTCTTTCTCTTCATCAGATAAAGTATCAACGAATTCTTCAAGATAATTTACACCGAAAGTAACATGCCTAGCTTCATCTCTTATAACTAGATAAAAAATATCTTTCAGTAAAGGGTCCATAGCTGCAGCTCTTTGTCTTTCAAAAGCAGCCAAAGCTAAGCCTTCGATTATTATTTGCATGCCTATAAATTTTAAGTCCCATCTAGGATCAGATAAAATTTTATCTAAGAGTAATTTTAGACCTGGCATTACAGGATAGTTCCATCCTATTCTTTCTTGTAGGTACTTATTAAACACTTCTACATGCCTGGCCTCATCGAAAGTTTGAGAAGCGGCATACAGTTTAGCGTTGTAAGTTGGAGCACAAGATACTAGTTGAGAGGCAACGAGTAATGCCCCTTGTTCTCCATGAACTATCTGGCTTAGGCCACTTGCCAATAAATGCCAAGCGCATTCTATTTTCTTTTCTTCCGTTAGGTCATCATAAGGTTTAAAACCAGCTAGCTGTTGAAATTCTGGGTTTGTTGGCCATTCAGTGTGAGGGTGGTGATCTTTAGACCAGTCTAAATCTAAAGTAGCATTCCAATTTAACTTCTTGCCTAGTTCATACAGTTTACTGAGTCTATTATCAGCCGCTGTGTAATCCCAATTATACGATCCTGTTAATGGTGTTTGAAAGATTTCTACAATGTCCTCTATATCTTTAGGCTGTAATTTACTTTCTAGGTCATCATCTTCGAAATATCGAAGTCCTTTGGGACAATTATCTACTTCCTTAATTTTCATTTTTTTAGTCTATATTCCTTGTGTTTAATATCAATTTTATACTAATTAATCTACTTTAAATAGGTCTGTAAGCTGTTCAAGCATAGCTCCACCAAGCTCTTCTGCTCTGTGGATAGTTACCGCATTCTTGTAATACCTAGTAACATCATGACCTATACCTATAGCAATTAAACTAACTTCCGACTGAGTTTCTATGGAGTGAATCACTTGTCTTAGATGAAGGTCTAAGAAATTAGTCTGGTTAGTGGACAAAGTACTGTCGTCTACTGGAGCTCCATCTGATATTACCATTAATATTTTTCTTTGCTCCATTCTTCTAGACAGCCTGTCATGTGCCCAAATCAAAGCCTCTCCATCGACATTTTCTTTTAATAAGCCTTCTCTAAGCATTAATCCAAA
>CACAGI010000002.1 GCA_902532015.1 uncultured SAR86 cluster bacterium
TGGAGTGCCTATCTTAGGAACTTCGCCTGACTCAATTGACTTAGCTGAAGATAGAGGTAGATTTCAAGAGTTTGTGAATAAGTTAAACTTCAAACAACCTCCTAATGGTATTGCGACTAATTTAAAAGAAGCAATGCAGGTGTCAGATGCAGTGGGTTTCCCATTGGTTGTCAGGCCTTCTTATGTGCTTGGAGGAAGAGCAATGGAGGTAGTATATAAAAAGTCTGACTTAGAAAATTATCTAATTGAAGCCGTTCAAGCTAGCGAGAAAAGCCCTGTTTTATTGGATGGATTTCTCAACCAAGCAATTGAAATGGATATAGAAGCAGTGTGTGATGGAGAAGATGTAGTGATAGGCGGAATCCTTCAGCACATTGAACAAGCTGGAATACATTCAGGGGACTCTGCATGCTCCTTGCCTCCCTATAGTCTTTCTAATGAATTGATAGAAGAAATTTCTAATATGGTCAAATCAATAGCCATAGAGATAAAAGCTGTAGGTCTAATAAATGTTCAGCTCGCCTATCATCAAAATACCCTTTTCTTACTAGAAGTTAATCCTAGAGCTTCAAGGACAATACCATTTGTCTCGAAATGCATAGGCAAGTCTTTAGCTAAAATCGGTGCTTTATGTATGGCTGGCATTTCTTTGAAGGATCAAAGTTTTATAGAAGAAATTGTTCCTCCATATTACTCTGTAAAAGAAGCCGTTTTTCCTTTTACTAAATTTCTGGGAGTAGATCCTATTTTAGGTCCAGAAATGAAATCTACTGGAGAGGTTATGGGAGTTGGTTCTAATTTTTCTGAAGCATATGCTAAAGCTCAGTTGGGTGCAGGAGAAAAAATTCCCGATTCTGGTTCTGTTTTTTTAAGCGTAAGGGATTCAGATAGACCTTTCGTAGGAGATTTAGCTAAAGAATTTTATGACTTAGGATTTAAGATAATTGCAACAAAAGGAACTGCAAGATCTATATCAGAAGCAGGCATACCTGTAGATGTAATAAAGAAAGTTGCAGAAGGGAGACCTCATGTAGTAGATGCTATGAAAAATTCAGAAGTAAATCTCATTGTGAATACAACTGAAGGCAAACAATCTATTGAAGATTCTGCTTCTATAAGAAGAACTGCTTTGGAAGAAAGAATTTACTGTACTACCACAATAGAAGGAGGAAGGGCCGTATGTTCTGTTTTACGTAATAAAGATCTATGGTCTGTGGAGCGTTTACAAGACCTTCATGCTAAAATTAACTAGCTATGAATCCTATGACAAAGGAGGGAGAATCTCTCCTAAGAGAAGAATTAAAGAGGCTAAAAAATGAAGAGAGGCCTAAGATTATTGACGCAATATCAACTGCAAGAGAATTTGGAGACTTAAAAGAGAATGCAGAATATCATGCTGCAAAAGAGCAGCAAAGCTTAACTGAAGCTAGGATTAAAGATATTGAGATTAAATTAAGCAATTCACAAGTTATAGATATTTTAAATATTGAAGCTTCCAAGAAAGTAATATTTGGAACCACCATTACTGTAATAAATTTTGATTCCAATAAATCTGCCCAATACAAAATTGTTGGTGAAGATGAGGCAGATGCTAATTTAGGAAAAATTTCATATGCTTCTCCTTTAGCAACTCAAATGATAGGTAAATTTGAAGGAGATGTTATTAAAGTAGAAACACCAGGTGGGGCCACAGAGTATGAAATTGAAAAGGTTGAATACATATAGAAATTGCCTAGATCTAAATCAAATTATAGAGATGGTGATGCCTTCACAAGGATGTCAAAAAAAGCTGGCTATAGATCTAGGGCATCACTTAAGTTAAAAGAGATTTTACAAAAAGATCTTTCAGTCAAAAAAGGTATGTCTGTTATTGATTTAGGATCTTTTCCAGGAGGATGGACACAAGTAGTTAAGGAGAAGGTAGGAGAAAAAGGCACTGTTATTGGAGTAGATATCCAAAATATCAAAGAAATTGAAGGTACGTTTTTCATAAATAAATCTATATCGCAGCTTGAAGATAAAGATTTCAAAGAATTCAAAGAAAAAATCCCTTTTGACCTTGTTTTATCTGATATGGCCCCCAATATTAGTGGTATACGAGAAAAAGATGATGCTCAAATCATCTATCTCGTAGATAACGTTTTATCAGTTATTGATAATTTTTTAACAGAAGATGGTTCAACGCTGATAAAAGTATTCCAAGGTGAGAGTTTGGACTATACTACGAAAGCCTTAAGAGATAGATTTAAGACTTGTAAGGTTTGTAAACCTAAGGCGTCTAGGTCAAACTCCAGAGAAACTTACATAATAGGAAAAGGATTAAGAAAATAATGAGCGAATTAGTTAAGAATTTATTGATGTGGTTATTCATTGCTATAACCATGTTTTCTGTTTTCAGCAATTTTAATCAAAAGTCTGCAGTGCAAGAACTTTCTTATTCAGAGTTTATATCTCAAGTAGAGAGTGACCAAGTGTTGAGTGTTGAATTTTCTTCAGATAATTATACGCTCAAAGGAAAAACCGTAAATGGAGAGAGTTTTGAAACCGTCAGACCGCCTTTTTTACAGGATGATCTAAGTGAAATTCTTTCTGATCATAGAGTAGCTGTAATTGGAGAAAGACCTGAAGAACAATCTATCTTTAAACAACTTTTAATAGCAAGCTTTCCAATTCTAATAATTCTAGCTGTGTTTATATTTTTCATGAGACAAATGCAGGGAGGTATGGGAGGCAAGTCTGGTCCTATGAGCTTTGGGAAAAGCAAAGCCAAAATGTTAGATGGCGGAAAAGTTAAAACTTCTTTTGCAGATGTAGCTGGTATAGAAGAGGCAAAAGAAGAAGTCCAAGAAGTGGTTGATTTCCTAAGAGACCCTTCAAAGTTTCAAAAACTTGGAGGAAAAATACCTACGGGTATCTTGATGACTGGCTCTCCCGGAACAGGAAAAACACTATTAGCGAAAGCTATAGCAGGAGAAGCGGGAGTACCTTTCTTTAGCATTTCAGGTTCTGATTTTGTGGAAATGTTTGTAGGAGTTGGAGCTTCAAGGGTAAGAGATATGTTTGACCAAGCTAAGAGACAATCTCCTTGTATCGTATTTATTGATGAGATTGATGCTGTAGGAAGACACAGAGGCGCTGGAATGGGTGGAGGACATGATGAAAGAGAACAAACCCTTAATCAGTTATTAGTGGAAATGGATGGTTTTGAGGATAACCAAGCAATAATTATTATCGCAGCAACAAATAGACCTGATGTATTAGATCCTGCACTTTTAAGGCCTGGGAGATTTGATAGACAAGTGGTTGTGCCTTTACCAGACATTAGAGGCAGGGAACAAATATTAAAAGTACATATGAAAAAAGTTCCTATTTCAGAGGATGTTGACGCTTCTCTTTTAGCAAGAGGCACTCCCGGATTTTCAGGAGCTGACCTAGCTAACTTAGTTAATGAAGCTGCATTGGTAGCAGCCAGAACTGCAAAAAAGTTAGTTGGAATGGAACAAATGGAATTCGCAAAAGATAAAGTCATGATGGGTTCTGAAAGAAGATCAATGGTTATGTCTGATGAGGAGAAACTTAAAACAGCTTACCATGAATCTGGGCATGCCATTGTTGGAAGGAGTTTAAAAGAACATGATCCTGTCTACAAAGTAACAATTATTCCAAGAGGAAGAGCTTTAGGAGTAACGATGTTCTTACCTGAGGAAGATAAGTACAGTTACAGTCATCAAAGTATTTTGGATAGAATTTGTGGTCTTTACGGTGGAAGAATAGCTGAAGAAATCATTTACGGAGAAAAGGGAGTTACCACAGGAGCTTCTAACGATATCGAAAGAGCAACGGAGTTAGCACATAACATGGTCACCAAATGGGGATTATCTGAAAAATTAGGTCCTATAAAATACGGCGATGAAACTGATGAGCCTTTCTTAGGGAGATCTGCTGGCACTTCAAAACAAGGTATTTCTGATGAAACTGCTGCTGAAATTGATAAGGAAGTTAAGGAAATATTAGAAAATTGTTATAAAAATGCTAAAGATATTCTAGAAAAAAATGTTGACGCTTTGCATAAAATGTCTCAAGCCTTAATGGATTATGAAACGTTGGATGTCGATCAAATAGATGACATTATGGCTGGAGGAGATCCAAGAGCACCTAAGTCTACAGAAGAACCTCCTTCTAAAGATTCTAAAGGAAGCTCTGTCGGAGACGCTGCAGAACAGAGCTAGAGAAATTTATATAATATAATCTAGACTTAAAAACTTCTTTGATCATGACTAGTCCTATTCCAATAAAGAAAGATCAATCTTTAAGGTCTTTAAGGCCTTTGAGTGAGGATAGAAGATTTGGCACAGATGGTATAAGAGGGCCTGTTGATTCAACTATGAATCCTTTGTTTGTAACTAAATTAGGATGGGCTGCAGGAACAGTTTTATTAGAAGAGGGCATATCCAGGGTACTCATTGGAAAGGATACTAGAATTTCAGGTTATATGCTTGAATCAGCTCTACAGGCTGGCTTTATTTCTTCTGGAATGGATGTAATTCTCTTGGGTCCATTACCAACTCCCGGTGTTTCTTATTTAGCTAACTCAAATAAACAAGCAGGAGTTGTTATCAGTGCATCACATAATTTATTTGAAGATAATGGTATTAAATTTTTTAATAAAGATGGGCAAAAATTTTCATCAGAATTAGAAAAAAGAATAGAGACTAAATTAACCCAAGAAATTAAGCCTGTAAAATCTCTCAACCTTGGTAAAACCACAAGGATGAATGATGCTCAAGGCAGGTATATTGAATTTTGTAAATCTAATTTTAAAGATCTAGATTTGAATGGTTTATCAGTACTCTTAGATTGTGCTCATGGAGCTACCTATTCTGTTGCACCTAAAGTCTTTGAGGAGCTTGGAGCCAAGGTACATACAATAGGCACAGAACCTGACGGAATTAATATCAATCAAAATTGTGGCACCACTAATCCTGAATACATACGTGAAGAGACGCTCAAAGGAGAATATGACCTTGGAATATCTTTTGATGGAGATGGGGATAGGATTCTTTTAGTTTCAAAGGCCGGACGAGTATTAGATGGAGATGATCTTTTATATATTCTATCCAAACAACTTAATGAAGACAGTGGGATCGTTGGGACTTTGATGACTAATAAAGCTCTTGAACTTCATCTTGAAAAGGAGAATATAAGATTCAATAGAGCAGATGTAGGTGATAAATACGTCCTTCAAAGACTTTTAGATGAAGGTTGGTTGCTTGGAGGAGAGCCATCAGGTCATATAATATGTTTAGATGCTGCTCAAACTGGAGACGCAATAATAGCAGCTTTGAAACTCTTAGACGCTCTTAAACATGATAAGTTTAATGTAGATGAATCAGTAAAAGAATTTAAAAAATTTCCACAAACCTTGATTAATTTATCGGTAGATAATCCTAATAAAATCATTCTTAATGATAAATTTTGGTCTGAAGTTACTACTATAGAAAGTAGATTAAAAGAAAAAGGTAGAGTTTTAATAAGACCCTCTGGTACAGAACCTCTTATTAGAATTATGGTTGAATCAGAAAATGAAAAAGACTCAGAAGATTATTCGAATAGACTTGCAGACTTAGCTTCTAAGTTATGATAATTGCTAACTGGAAGATGAATGGGTCCAAAGAACTCATCGAAGTTTGGTTAAATTTTGTTTCTAAAAATATCAAAATTATTGATGGAAAAGATTGTATCTTTTGCCCACCAAGTTGTTATATAGACTTTTCTAAGCATCTTATAGAAAAAACAAATCAAAGCATCAGACTAGGATCTCAAGAGTTAGATTCATTACTGTCTAAACCTTTAACAGGTGGGATTACTGCAGAGATGTTGGTAGAAGTCGGTTGTAGTTTCGTGATTATTGGTCATTCAGAGCAGAGAATTCATTTAAATGAAAGTAATGAACTTCTTTCAAATAAGCTGGTAAGCGCCATAGATAACAACCTCACACCCATTTACTGTGTAGGAGAAACTGCAAAGCAAAAAAAATCTAATCAAACTAAAGAGGTTCTTTTGGAGCAGTTAGATGTTATTCAAAGTCAAATAATAGATAAATGTATAATAGCCTACGAACCAGTATGGGCTATTGGAACTGGAGAAAGTGCTGAGATTTCTTATATAGAAGAAGTTCACTCTTTCATTAAAGAAGAGTTTAAAAATACAACTGATTTCTCAAAAGAGATTTCAGTAGTGTATGGAGGTAGTGTAAACTTGGAAAATTACAAGGAAACTTATAACTCAAGTCAAGTAGATGGGCTGCTTATAGGGGGAGCTTCTTTAAATCACAGCACATTTACAAAAATATATAATATGTCATAAATTATGGAAAACTTACTCACATTCATTTACATAGTTATATCTATCTCGCTGATTTTGTTGATATTGTTACAACAAGGAAAAGGTTCAGACATAGGAAGTGCTTTTGGAGGAGGTTCTAGCAATGCTATGTTTGGTTCTGGAGGTCCCTCAAACCCTCTTACTAAAGTTACAGCTATTTTATCTGCCATATTCTTAATACTCAGTCTCTCGATAACGTATTTATCTAGAAATTCTGGAGATGAAGCTCTTGAAGTTGAAATACCAACAATAGAAGAGACTGGCATTTTACCTGAAAATAATCCTGAATAATCTTGAAGCCGAAGTGGTGGAACTGGTAGACACGCTACCTTGAGGGGGTAGTGAGCTTTGCTCGTGGAGGTTCGAATCCTCTCTTCGGCACCATAAACTTTCTTGACCGCTTCTCGTCATAAATCTATACTTCGCTCCCTTTGATGCGGGGTGGAGCAGTCTGGTAGCTCGTTGGGCTCATAACCCAAAGGTCGTAGGTTCAAATCCTGCCCCCGCTACCAATGATAAGCCCTATGTGGGCTTTTTTTGTAAAAGAGAAATGGATAAGAATTATATAAAAGAAATATTAGACAAAGACGTTCAATCTTTGGGATGTGAGATATGGGGAATCGAATTCTTTGGAAAACAAAAGAACCAGACCCTTAGAATTTATATTGATAATAAAAATGGAATATCTATAGAAGATTGTGAAAAAGTTAGTAAACATGTTATTAAATTATTAGATGTAGAAAATGATTTTTCGAATAAGTACCTTTTAGAAGTTTCATCTCCTGGTCTAGAAAGAAAATTCTTTTTTAAAGATCAGTATCTTCGTTATATTAATTGCTCAATTAAAGTTAAATACTTCAATGATTTAAACAGAAAAATTTCTATCAAAGGAACGCTTTCAGAAGTAACGCAAAAAGGTCTGATAATACAGAATAGTGATAAACACCAAAAGGTTCCTTTTTCTTCTATTATTCAAGCAAATCTTATAATGTAGGGGTTATATTATGCAAAACGAGATTTTATTAGTCGCTGAAGCTGTTTCTGGAGAGAAAGGGCTACCAAAAAGTTCTATTTTTGAAGCAATAGAAATGGCATTAGCTACAGCAACAAAAAAAAGGTATGAAGAAAACTCTAATATAGAAGTCGAGATAGATCCAGTTACAGGAGACTACCAAACATTTAGATTATGGACAGTTGTTTCAGACGAGGATTTAGAAGATGAAGGTATTGAAATTACACTTTCTAAAGCAAAGACCACAGATGAAGAATTAGAGATAGGTTCATTTGTTCGAGATAAGGTTGAAAATGTTGAGTTTGGAAGAATTGCTGCTCAAGCTGCTAAACAGGTCATTGTTCAAAAAGTACGAGAAGCTGAAAGAGCTCAGGTTGTAGAGAAGTATCGTTCTGTTTTAGGTGAATTAGTTAATGGAACCGTAAAAAAGGTAACTAGAGAGTTCTTAATAATAGATTTAGGTGATGGAGCAGAAGCAATTCTTTCCAGGAATGAACTCATTCCTGGAGAAGTTTTTAGAATTGGAGATCGTTTAAGAGCTGTACTGCAAGAAGAAGAAAAAGAAAATAGAGGGCCTCAGTTGGCATTAAGCAGGAGATGCCCTGAAATGGTAGGAGAGTTATTCAAACTAGAAGTTCCTGAAATATCTGAGCAAGTTATTGAGATAAAAGCTATAGCTAGAGATGCGGGGTCAAGAACAAAAATAGCAGTAAAAACAAATGATAACAGAATTGATCCAGTTGGAGCTTGTGTTGGAATGCGAGGCTCTAGAGTGCAGGCAGTTTCTAATGAACTTGGCAATGAAAGGTTGGATATTGTCATATGGGACGATGACCCTGCTCAATTACTAATTAATTCTATGGGGCCTGCTGAAATCACTTCCATAGTGCTTGATGAAGTAAAGGGGACAATGGATGTTGCAGTTACTCAAGATACCCTTGCTCAGGCAATTGGAAAAAGTGGTCAAAATGTAAGGCTGAGTAGTCAAATAACTGGATGGAAGCTAAATGTTATTGATGAGGACACTGCTCAGGATAATGAAGCAGAGAAAAATCAGAATGAATCCTTAACATTGATGGAAAATCTAGATGTAGATGAAGGGTTAGCCCAGACTCTTATAGAGCAAGGGTATAGAAGTTTAGAATCAATATCTTCTGCGTCACCTGAAGATTTGATAGACATAGAAGGTTTTGACACTGAAATAGCTGAATTATTAATAAATAGAGCTAAAGAGACTCTTCTAACGCTAGCAATGCAAATAACTGATGAAGAAGGAGATTCTAATGATTTAATGTCCGTAGAAGGTATGGATATGACTTTAGCACTAGAATTGAGTCAAAAAGGAATTAACGATAGAGAGGAGCTGGCTGAACAGTCGATAGAAGAGCTTATTAATTTAATTCAAATATCTGAAGAAGATGCAGGGGAATTAATTATGAAGGCTAGGGCTCATTGGTTTGAATAGTTAAAAGATTTTATGGCAAATATAAGCGTAGAAAAACTAGCAACTGTTATAGGCTCAGCTCCTGAGTTACTTCTTTCTCAGATGCAAGAGGCAGGTTTAACACATTCCGAGCTATCTGATGAAGTTACGGATTCAGATAAGAAAGTTTTGCTAGATTTTCTAAAAAATCAACAAAGTAAAACAACTAAAACAATTTCCCTTAATAAAACAAAATCAACTAAAACAGACAAGGATTCAGGTTCAGTTGCTATAACCAGAAAAAAAATATCTAAAGATACGACCACTAGTCTTGAAGAAAAAACAAAAAAAACATCAACTACCATAGATTTTGAAGAGATAGAAAGAAAAAGACAGGCTGGTGAAAATCAAAAACAAGTAGAAGAAGATAAAAGAAAACAAAACCAGGAACAAAAGACCCTTATTACAAGAAGAAAAGCTAAATCCAAAGAATCACCTTCTCCCTCTAAAGAAGAAAAACAGTTTGTAAAATCTAAGAAACCTCTAAAGACTCCAAAGCCGGATCTTTCAAAAAAAGAAAAGAGAGAGCTGGAAGGGGAAAGTTACCTCTCAAATGTAGAAAAGCAAGAATTTGAAAGGCCTAGTGAATTCATTTCTAAAACAATAGAAATCCCAGAATCAATTACTGTTAGTGAATTAGCTCAGAATCTATCTATTAAAGGTGCTGAAGTGGTTAAAAAGTTAATGTCTATTGGGGTTATGGCAACTTTGAACCAGGCTTTAGATCAAGACACAGCAATACTAGTCACCGAAGAATTAGGTCATAAAGGTGAACCTGCCGAGAGAGTAGAAGTTGAAGATAAATTAATGGAACTTGTTACTTATGAAGGAGAAGAAGAAAAAAGAAATCCAGTAGTCTCAGTTTTAGGTCATGTAGACCATGGCAAGACAACATTATTAGACTATATAAGAAAAGCCAACGTAGCCGAAGGCGAAGAGGGGGGGATTACTCAAAAGATAGGAGCTTATCAGGCCAATACTGAATTAGGTACCATCGCCTTTGTAGACACTCCTGGACATGCTGCATTCTCTGAAGTTAGAGCCAGAGGAGCAAACTCTACAGATATAGTTATATTAGTTGTTGCTGCTGATGACGGTTTGCAGCCACAAACAGAAGAGGCCATAAGTCATGCTAAGGCCGCAGAAGTCCCTATTGTTGTTGCAGTCAACAAGATAGATAGAGATGAAGCTGACATTGAAAAAGTAAAAACAGAATTATCTAATAAGGAATTGATCCCAGAAGATTGGGGCGGCCAGACTCAATTTGTTCCAATTTCAGCGCTAAAAGGAGATGGAGTCAAAGAACTTCTTGAAGCGGTTGCACTTGAAGCTGAAGTCTTAGAGCTTAAAGCCCATCATAAAGGTCCAGCATTTGGAATTGTTTTAGATTCTACAACTGAAACTGGAAAAGGAGCTGTTGCTACCATTTTGGTACAAAAAGGGACTTTAAAAAAAGGAGACACGATATTAGTAGGTGATCAAACCAGAAAGGTAAGAAGTCTAATGGATGAAAATGGTAATAATTTAAATTCTGCAGGACCTTCTGTTCCTGCCTCGATAACAGGACTTGATCAGCCTCCTAGAGCAGGAGATGAGTTTATAGTTGTGACTAGTGAAAAAATGGCAAAAGAAATATCGATGAAAAGGGCAGAAAAGTCTAGAGAGGAACGTCTAGCAAGAAACCAAATTTCTAATTTAGAGATGTTATTTGATTCTGAGCTCTCAACTAGCAGCATTTTAAATGTTGTCTTAAAGTCAGATACTCATGGATCTTTGGAAGCTATCATTGGTTCTCTAAAGAACTTAGAGAATGATGAAGTTAAGATAAATTTAGTCCATGAATCGGTTGGTTCAATTAATGCAAACGATATCAATTTAGCTTTAACAACAAATTCGTTTGTAATAGGTTTTAATGTTAGAGCCGATTCTGCAGCAAAGAAATTAGCTGAAAAGGAATCTATAGAGATATTGTACTACGGCATAATTTATGACCTTATTGACGGTATGAAGGTAGCTATTGAAGGCCACCTAAAACCCGATGTTAAAGAAGAAATATTAGGAACAGCAGAGGTAAAAGATCTCTTTAAATCTCCAAAATTTGGTCTTATAGCTGGATCAATTGTTATTGAAGGGACCATAAAAAGAAATAAACCTATAAGAGTATTGAGAGATGATATAGTCATATTTGAAGGAGAATTGGATTCTCTAAAACGTTTTAAAGATGATGCTAGTGAAGTTCCTATGGGTACTGAATGTGGAATTGGAGTTTCTAATTATAAAGATGTTCAAGTCGGCGATAAGATAGAAGTATTTGATAGAATAGAAGTTAAGAGAACTTTAGATTAAATGCCTTCCCCAGATTTCAAGAGATCTGATCGAATTTCAGACTTAATTAAAGAAGAGATATCCAATATTTTATGCTTTGAAGTAAAAGACCCTCGTGTAAAAGGTTTAACTGTATTAAAAGTAGAACTATCTCCAGACATGAAAAAATCTTACATTTTCTTTTCTAGCTCTAATAGTTTTAGTGATTTAGATGTTGAAGAAATTTTAGAAGGACTTGAAAAAGCAAAAGGCTTTATTAGAAGAAAGTTAAGCAGCAATCTTAATCTAAGGAGAACCCCAGAAATTTATTTTAAACAGGAATCGCTTCGGCAAATATGAATGGTTTCTTATTAATTGATAAGCCTAAAGGGGTTACTTCTGCTAATTGCGTCTATCAATTAAGAAAATTCTTAGGAATTAAGAAGATAGGACATTGTGGCACCCTAGATCCTCTGGCAACAGGATTGTTACCAATCTGCTTAGGAGAGGCTACCAAATTCAGCTCTTTTACAACTGATTTAGATAAAACTTATGAAGTGGAAATAAAGTTTGGAATAGAAACTGATACAGGAGATATTGATGGTGACATTATTTCTAAGTGTAGTAATAATTTTAATGAAATTGACGTTAAAAGTGTTCTGAGACAGTTTACGGGTTCTCAGATGCAGACACCTCCTATGTTTTCTGCTTTAAAAATTAAAGGTAAACCTCTTTATAGCTGGGCCAGAAAAGGTGTTTTTTTATTAAGAAAAGAAAGAAATATTGCTATTCACCAGATAGACTTATTAGATTTTGGATATGATTATGTTAGATTAAGAGTTTCCTGCACTAAAGGAACATACATTAGAAGTCTAGCGGAATCCATCGGCAGAGCTCTTAACACAAAAGCTATAGTTTTTTCTTTAAGGAGAGTAGGCATTGGTGAAATTAAATCTGGAGACATGATTGATATGCCTAAAGGACAATTTTGTGATCTTTCTAGTTCTTTATTGCCAAGTGATTTTCTTCTAAAACACTTGTCTAAGGCTATTTTAGATCAAGAAGATGCAAAAAAAGTTAGAAATGGGCAATCAATAGACTATAATGCGCAACTTGAAAAAAAAGGATTAGTAAGAATATATACAAATAAGAGTTTTATGGGTATTGGTGAACTGAATACATCAAATAGACTATCTCCTAGAAGACTAGTAGCTATAAATTAAACTTAATTATTGAAATAGGAAAAAAAATTGGCATTAAGTACATCAAATAAGAAAGAGATTGTTTCTAAGTTTTCGCGAACAGAAAATGATACGGGATCACCAGAAGTCCAAGTTGCTTTATTGTCAGCCAATATAGATGCTTTACAGGCACATTTTAAAGCCAATGCTAAAGATCACCATTCCAGAACAGGCTTAATAAGAATGGTTAATCAAAGAAGAAAACTTCTTGATTACATAAAGTCTTCAAAACCAGATACATACAGTAAATTAATTACTGACCTAGGTTTAAGAAGATAAATCATATTTATTCAAATCTTTTAATCAATAAAAATAAAATGCATGAAATTTGTCATGCGAGGAATATATAGGAAATAAAATGGAAAGTTATAAAAAAATAATAAATTTAGGAGATCAAGAGATCATCTTAGAAACTGGCAAGGTCGCAAGACAAGCCACTGGAGCAGTATTAGCAACTTGTGGAAATACACAAGTTCTAGCAACGGTAGTAGTGGGAAAAGCTCCAGGTGAGCATCAGGACTTTTTCCCATTAACTGTTAATTACCAAGAAAAAACTTATGCAACAGGGAAGATTCCTGGCGGTTTTTTTAAAAGAGAAGGCAGACCAACTGAAAAAGAAACATTAACTTCTCGACTAATAGATAGACCTTTAAGACCTTTGTTTAATGATGATTTTCTTTATGAAGTTCAGGTTATTTGTACAGTCGTATCTTCGGATAAAGATGTGGATCCAGATATCCTATCTTTCATAGCTGCATCTGCTGCTATCGGCATATCTGGTTTACCTTTCAACGGTCCTTTGGGTGCGGTTAGAGTAGGTTTTGTAGAAGGTCAATATTGCTTAAATCCAAGAAGAAGTGAGCTAGAAGATTCTTTGCTGGATATGGTGATAGCAGGAAGTGATTCTGCGGTAATAATGGTCGAATCAGAAGCCAAAGAACTATCTGAAGATCAGATGCTTGGGGGTATTCTTTTTGCGCACCAAGAAATGCAAGTAATAATAAGTGCTATTAAAGAAATGGCTTCAGAGGTAGGGAAACCAACATTTGAATATGAACCAAAGACTTTGGATAAAGATCTAGTAGATACTATCAAAGATTCTTATTCAGATTTAATTTCTGACGCTTACCAAATTCGAGATAAACAAGAAAGAGTTCAAACTCTCAATCAGTTAAAAGAAAAAATTACAGAAGATCTTGTTAATGAAGAAGAAGATTCTCCAAAAAGCTCGGATCTAATGGATGTTTTCAAAAAAATAGAAAAAACAATAGTTAGATCCAATTTAATAAAGGGTGAGCCAAGAATAGATGGAAGAGACTTAGATACTGTAAGACCTCTCTTTATCGAAGCTGGAGTTTTGAAGAATACTCATGGATCTGCTTTATTTACTCGAGGAGAGACACAAGCACTTGTTGCTGCTACTTTAGGTTCTCCCAGGCAGGCACAGCTTATTGATGCTTTAGAAGGAGAGTTTAAAGACCAATTTATGCTTCATTATAATTTTCCTCCTTATTCTGTAGGGGAAGCAGGATTCATGTCGGGTCCAAAAAGAAGAGAGATTGGCCACGGGAAACTAGCAAGAAGGGCTTTGGAGGCTGTTTTACCTTCTCCAGAAGACTTTCCATATACCATTAGAGTAGTTTCAGAGATCACTGAATCAAATGGTTCAAGTTCAATGGCTAGTGTTTGTGGATCAAGTTTAGCTCTTATGGATGCAGGAATCCCTATGAAAGGTCCGGTTGCTGGAATAGCTATGGGTCTAGTTAAAGAGGAGGATGGCTTTGCTGTAATTACAGACATACTTGGGGATGAGGATCATCTTGGCGATATGGACTTTAAGGTTGCAGGAACTGAAGAAGGTATTACTGCACTTCAAATGGACATAAAGATTGACGGTATTACTGAAGAAATTTTTGATGTTGCGCTTGAAAAAGCCCAAAACGCAAGAGCTATCATTTTGAATAGTATGAATGAAGTCCTCTCTGCTTCTAGAGAAGAATTATCAGATAAGGCCCCTCAGGCAGTAGTAATCCAAATAAATACAAAAAAAATACGAGACGTTATAGGCAAAGGTGGAGAAACTATTAGAGGCTTAACGGAAGAGACCGGAGCGATTATAGAAGTAGAGGATAGCGGCAAGGTTACAATTTATGGAGACACACCTGAATCCAGAGAGAGTGCTTTAAGGAGGATAGAAGAAATAACTGCCGAGCCTGAAGTAAATAAGATTTATACAGGAACGGTAGCAAATATAATGGACTTTGGTGCATTTGTAACAATCATGCCTGGAAGAGACGGTTTAGTGCATGTTTCTGAGATTTCAGAGGAAAGAGTAGAGAATGTCTCAGATTATTTTGTTGAAGGCGAAGAAGTAAAGGTAAAAGTTTTAGAGGTTGATAGGCAAGGTAAGATACGTTTAACCATGAAAGGATTAGAAGACTGAAAATTTGTAAATTCTTTACAAATATGGTAGATCAAGTTTGTTTTAATCAAAATCATCTAGTTAAATATGTATGTCCAGATTTATCTGGGCGTTTGTTTAGCTAATAAATGGGTGAAATATGAATGCTTTAAATAATATAAGAGACATCATTGGATCTTTAACTGGAATCATAGTTTCTTTAGTTGCGTTGGGAGTTGCAGCTGGAGTAGTGTTTGGTTCTGGTGTTCCTTTTGTTGGTGGAGTTCTAGACAACTTACTTGGTCTTGTTAACACTTTAGGTGGAGAAGGCTTAGTAGGACTAATTGTTCTAGCGGTTCTGCTGGACATGTATAGATAAGTCTCTTCTTAGCTATCATTGGAAAGGGGGCCGTAAAGGTACCCCTTTCTTTTTTTTGGGCTAAAGTAAAGGGGGAGAAATATGTTAGATATGATGAACAGAGTTGGCAGTGCTTTGTGGGAAATCACAAAATTTTTGTCTTTAGTAGTTGCAGTTGCAATACTAATCTCAATGTTATTTGGTACAGGTGTCCCTTTCTTTGGAGGGATACTAGATAATACCAAATTAGTTATAGATGCTCTTGGTTCTGAAGGCCTTGGTTTAATTATTGCAATTATAATTATCCTTAGTGTTTGGAACTCTAGATCTAATTAAAAAAAGGATTTTTTAAAAAAAGGCACCTTTTCGGTGTCTTTTTTTACAATCTACTTATGGAAAATTTAGTTAATATAAAAGATGGTATAAAGATAGGTTTAGCTGGTACGAGAGACCTTGAAGGAGATCTTTTCATTCCCCCGGGTGATGAAAAGAAGAGACCAGCTATTTTGATAGTTCATGGAGGCGGCTGGAGGGAAGGAGACAGAAAGCAGTTAAGGGGATATGGCATATTATTAGCTAGAGAAGGATTTGTATGTCTTTGCAGTTCTTACAGGTTATCTACAGAAGATATTTGGCCAGCTCAAATTCAAGACGTTAATTGTGCCATTCGATATTTAAAGTCAAATAGTGAAGATTTAGGCATAGATCCAGACCGTATTGGCATAACAGGAAATTCAGCCGGAGGTCATTTATCTTTAATGGCTGGCCTGAAAGATTATGACAAAAATTTTGAAGGAGAGGGAGGTCATGCAGAGTTCAGCTCAGAAGTTAAAGCCATATGTGCAATATACCCGCCTGCAAAGATAAGAAAAATAGAGAATACCGACCCAATTATTGATGCTTACAGAATGCTCATGGGAGATGTAGATCAAGAAGAATATGACAAGGCTAGTCCTATTTTACAGATTAAAGAAGATTTTCCTCCTACGATGTTAGTACATGGTTCGTCAGATAGTGTGGTTAGGTTACAAGACTCAACAGACTTATATCAAAAACTGAAGGAAGAAAATATACCTGCAGAATTACATATCTTCTCTGAAGAAGATCATGCTTTTGATTCAGCAAGAGGTTATGGGAGATCTGTTGCTGAACTACAACATCTATTCTTTAAGAAATATCTCTAACTATTCTTCGAAAGAGCTATTTTCTTCAAACTTACTATCTTTTTAGAAATCTTCTTGCGCTTGCCCTTGTAAGATTTCCTTTAAGAATCCCCAAAACCTTAAGAGTATATGTGCTTTGTAATATACCCAAAATAAAAAAGAAATTATTATTAAAAGCCCTGTTATTAAATACCACATAGAAATTTAGAATATTTGAAGAGGTATATTAATTTTATAGATTGGTGGCTATGGAAAGACTTGAACTTTCGACCTCAGCATTATGAATGCTGCGCTCTAACCAGCTGAGCTACATAGCCGTGATGCGGATTTTAGAGATGACTGAACGTAAAGTCGAGAAGCGATTACACATTAAATCTAAAATGCATAATATCTCCATCTTTAACTAAATATTCACTTCCTTCAGATCTAAGCTTACCAGCTTCTTTGGCTCCGCCTTCGCCATTAAATTCGATAAAATCGGAATAAGAAGTAGTTTCTGCTCTTATGAAGCCTTTCTCGAAATCAGTATGTATAACTCCTGCAGCTTTAGGAGCTGTAGACCCTTCTCTTATAGTCCAAGCTCTTACTTCCTTTTCTCCAGCTGTAAAGTAAGTCAATAACGAAAGCATCTTGTAGCTTTCTCTTATAAGTTTGTTTAGGCCAGGTTCTTCCATTCCTAATTCTCTCAGGAATTCTAAACCTTCATCTTTTTCCAGCTCAGCTACCTCTGCCTCAAGCTGGTTACACATTGATATAACAGACGAACCATTATTTTTTGCACAACCTATTAATTGTTCTAGTAAAGGGTTATCAGCATCTAAATCTTCTACATTCCCTAAATAAAGGCATGGTTTAACTGTTATCAACTGGAGGTCCTTAAAGTACTCCTCATCATCAGTAAACACTTTAGAGTTTCTTCCCATTACACCTTTATTAAGGTCAGCTGATAACTCTTCAAATTTTTGCTTGGTTATTAATACTTCCTTATCTCCAGATCTAGAAGCTTTTTCTAATCTTAGAATAGCGTTTTGGAGTGTTTCAAGATCTGCAAGTAATAATTCTGTTTCTACAGTCTCTAAATCAACAACAGGATCAATCTTATCGTGGACATGAGTTATATCTGAATTTTCAAAACATCTAACTACATGAATGATAGCTTGAGTTTCTCGTATATGTGATAAGAATTTATTACCTAATCCTTCACCTTCAGAAGCTCCTTTCACTAAACCTGCAATATCTACAAATTCAGTTGTAGTAGGTATAACTTTTTCAGGATTAACAATTTCAGCTATTTTTATTAACCTTTGATCTGGAACAGGAACAATACCCTTATTTGGCTCAATAGTACAAAATGGAAAATTTTGAGCTTCTATGCCAGCAGCTGTTAATGCATTAAAAAGCGTTGATTTGCCTACATTAGGAAGGCCAACTATTCCACATTTAAGACTCATCTTTCTTTACCTCGGAGGAATGAAGTTTCATTATGGTTTTTTCCCAACCATTAATAACTAAACTTTCTATCAACTGTAAAGAATCTCTCATTTTATCTTCCATTTTCATTCTTTCTGATTCAGAAGCTTTATTTAATACATATGAGACAACATCTTTCTCTTTACCGGGATGACCAATACCTATCCTTATTCTTTTAAAAGACGAATCCCCATTTAGATGATCAATAATATTCCTAAGACCATTATGGCCACCATGGCCACCGGATTCTTTAAGTCTAATACAACCATTTCCTAAATCTAGTTCATCATGAACAATCAATATTTCATGATTCTCCACTTCAAAGAACTTCTTAGCTTTTGATACAGATAGTCCACTTTCATTCATGAATAAGTCTGGAATACATACGATCACATTACATTCATTAATGTTTAATTTAGCACAGTAACCATTTACTAATTTTTCTTTTTCAAGAGATATTTCGTATTTATTACAAAGCATCCTAACAAAGTCAGAACCAGCATTATGACGAGTGTTTTCATATTCTTTTCCAGGATTGCCTAGACCTACTAATAAGAGTGAGTTCATAGATTTAAAGGAACCAAGAAGACTATTTACTCAGATTTCTCTTCTGAATTTTCAGAATCTCCAGAGTCTTCAGAATCACTTCCTCCTTTACCTTCAGTAGTTTCTTCGCCTTCTTCGCCTTCTTCGCCTTCTTCAGGCTCAACAACTTCAGGTTCAATTTCAAGGATCTTAGCCTCTGCTACTGAAACAACAGCTTGGTCTCTGTCTTCTCCAAGGGCTAAAGCAGGTATTTCAACACCTTCAGGAAGGTTAAGTGCGGAAAGGAAAATAGAATCTCCTATATCTAGACTTTCTACATCAACTTCTAGGTACTCCGGTAAGTTAGAAGCTAGACATGTAATATCTATGTCATTTATAAGCCGAGAAATTACACCACCATGCATCTTAACTCCAACACAAGATTCTTCATTTATAAATCTAATCGGAACAGAAATACTAATTTTAGTATCTGGATCTACTCTCATTAAGTCAGCATGAAGTACTCTTTGAGTTGCTGGATGTCTCTGTATTTCTTTAACAATAACATTTTGCTCTTTACCAGAAATTGATACGGAAAGTATCTGAGTAGCAAACCCAGGAATTTCAGAAGCTTTGGCTATATCTTTTTCTAATATCGATATTCTAAGTGGCTCTTCTTTACCTCCATAAATAACAGCAGGAACAGACCCAGCTCTTCTTAACTGTCTACTTGAGGATTTTCCTTCTACTTCTCTATTTTCTGCATTTAAGTTTACTTGTTCAGACATTCTCTTTCTCCACTATAAGAACATTGCACTTATAGATTCTTCATTGTTAACTCGCCTAATTGCTTCAGCTAAAGTAGGCGCCATAGTGATAATTCTTATTTTTTCACAGTTACGCGCTTCTTCTGAGAGCGGTATAGTATCTGTTACAACCAATTGATCAAGCTTTGATTTAGAAATTTTTTGAATTGCATCACCAGAAAGTACTGGATGAACTATGTAAGCATATACTTTAAGTGCCCCTTCAGCTTTGAGAGCATCAGCTGCATTGCATAAAGTGCCCGCAGTATCAGCTATGTCATCAACAATGATACATTCTTTATCTTTCACTTCACCAATTACATTCATCACTTCTGATTGATTAGCTTCGTCTCTTCTTTTATCAATAATTGCAAGATCACTTAGACCCAATACTTTTCCTAAAGCTCTTGATCTGACAACGCCCCCTACATCAGGGGAGACAATTAAATGTTTATCTGAATTCAGTTTTTGTATGTCATCTCTCATCACTTTAGTTCCATAAACGTTATCTACTGGAATATCAAAGAAACCTTGAATCTGTTCAGAGTGGAGCTCCACAGTTAACACTCTATCTATTCCTGATCTTTCTAAAATATCTGCCATAACTTTGGCACTAATTGGCACTCTTTCAGACCTAACTCTGCGATCTTGGCGAGCATATCCATAATAAGGAATTACAGCAGTAATTCTTCCCGCTGAAGATCTTCTTAAAGCATCAACCATAATTATTAATTCTAATAGGTTATCTCCTGCAGGCGCAGAAGTAGGTTGTATCAAGAAAACGTCTTTTCCTCTAACATTTTCCTGGATGCTTATACTTATTTCTCCATCACTAAAGGTAGTAACTTTAGCGTTACCTAATTTCATACCCAGTTGATCTGCTATTCCTTTAGATAAATCCGGATTACCATTTCCTGAGAAGAGAACTAAGCCATTTCTAGAAGAATTTATCATGTATATTACCCTATAGTTTTTGGCTGGGGTGGCTGGATTCGAACCAGCGCATGGCGGCATCAAAAGCCGCTGCCTTACCGCTTGGCCACACCCCAACTTTCTAAGCGCGTATTTTATTCTATTATTTGCATTAAAGGTGAACGTTCTAAGCTTTTTACTATAACACCATCAGGAAATTCCTGGTTCGCAGCTGTTGCTTCTTCTAATGAAGCAAAAGAAACAAATATTGAAGAACCTGTCCCTGATAGCATAGGTATACCTATATTTTTTAGTTTTGAGAATATTTGATCAACTTCTTCATAAGAGTTTCTAGCCCATTTTTCGAAACTGTTGAAACCCCCAATAGATGAATATTCTTTATATGTGTAAGGTTTAGAAAAGATTGGAGATAACGCTTCAAAAGCTGTTTTAGTGCTTATCTGAGTTTTAGGCATGAAAAGTAAGTGCCATTGTTCATAAAAATCTATTTTAGAAAGTTTTTCTCCTCGACCTTCAGCCCAAGCCCCTTGACCAAAAATAAAAAAAGGTACATCAGAACCTAATTCTAAAGACATATCTTGTAATTCTGCCTGAGTAAGTCCTAAATTCCATAATTTATTTAAGGCAACCAGTGTTGCAGCAGCATCTGAGCTTCCTCCTCCAAGTCCTTTTTGTAGAGGTATATGCTTTTGTAATGAAATTTTAACCCCTTTTTTACAATTAGATTTTTCTCTTAATAAATAAGCAGCTTTTAAGACAAGATTATCTTTTATAGGATCTATTTCTTTTAACTCAATTTTTTCTTCATCAACCTCGAAGGTTAAGTGATCATAAAGATTAATTAAGGTAAAAATGGTTCTTAAATCATGAAATCCATCATTTCTTTTAGCAGTCACTTGAAGATGTAAATTTAATTTAGCAGGAGCTTTAACTAAAATTTCATTCATATATTTTTTTATTAAAGATTATGAGTTCGTAATTTGAAGTCTTAAGGCTTATTTTAGAAGGTAGAAATTCATTTTCATTTTTAAATTCTTTAAAAACTTCTAAATCGGCATAAGCAGATAGATCGCTTTGTTTCCCTATAATTATTTGAATGAAATCACTTACTTTAAGCACAGAAAATTTCAGGTTTAATTCATCTTGATTAGTTTCTGAGATTAATTTATTTAAATCAAGATCTTCTCTAATATCTAGTAGCAATTCTTTTTCAGGAAGTAAGTAACTCTTACCAATATTAAATTTCACTAAATTTCTTTTCTTTTCTAAAAAGAAGTAGCCTGTTTCCTTGCTATCCTTCATTGAAAGCTTAAACTTGCCTTCAAGTGAAAAATTATTAGTAATGTCCACGTAGTTGTTTTGGTATGGTTTTATTGAACCAGATGTAGAAATACAACTTATAAGACAAAGGTTAATTATCAAAATATGAATTAATTGATAACCCTTTTTTATATAATTTTTCATAATTAAATAGAATATTGAAGGTTTCAAACAATGATTGAAAGCATTTTATCTAAATTATCTGAGGTTTCAGAAAGGTATCTTGAGATAGAAAATCTTCTCAGCCAACCAGACATTACCTCCGATCAAGAAAAATATATAAGATTATCAAAAGAATACTCTGATCTTTCTCCAGTTGTTAAAGCCTTTAAGGATTATGAAAAAACCGAATCTGCTTTAGATGAAGCAAGACAGCTGATTAAGGACGCAGACCCAGACATAAGAGAGATGGCTGAAATTGAGATTCAAGATTTAACAACTTCCATTTATTACCTAGAGCTAGAAATTAAAAGATTGCTACTTCCTAAAGACCCTGACGACTCAAAAGATGTTTTTTTAGAAGTTAGAGCAGGGGCGGGAGGAGATGAGGCAGCTCTTTTTGCTGGAGATTTGTTTAGGATGTATTCAAGATTAGCAGAAAGAAATAACTGGAATATGGATATTGTGAGTATTAGAGAAGGAGATCATGGTGGTTATAAAGAATTAGTTACAAGAATAGAAGGCTCTGACGTTTACAAGCAGTTAAAGTTTGAAGCTGGAGTGCATAGAGTACAGAGAGTTCCTGCAACTGAATCTCAGGGAAGAGTGCATACTTCGGCATGTTCAGTTGCAGTTCTTCCTGAAATGGATGAGATAGATGAAATAAATATAGATAAAAATGATCTTCGCGTAGATACATTCAGGGCTTCTGGAGCCGGTGGACAGCATGTAAATAAAACAGATTCTGCTGTTAGGCTAACTCATATCCCCACTGGGATTGTTGTAGAGTGTCAAGACGGCCGTTCCCAGCATAAAAACAAAGAAAAGGCATTATCTCTTCTGCAATCAAAGCTGTTAGAAGCAGAAAGACAAAAGAAAGATTCGGAACAGGCAGAAAATAGGAAGGTAATGGTCGGTTCTGGAGATCGATCTGAGAAAATAAGGACCTATAATTTTCCACAAAACAGAATAACTGATCACAGGATAGAGATGTCAGTACATAATTTACCAGCCTTTTTAGATGGTGATATGAAAGAAATGATTTCTTCATTGTTAGAGGAAAATCAAGCTAGAGCTTTAGCAGACTTAGAATCTAAGAGTTGATGAGTGTTGTAAATTCTCTTGAGCTTATCAATCGGCTCACAAAAGAGAACCTAGATAAATACTGTTCAAAAGCAGATGTTGAATTAATAGTATTGTATATATTAGACATCAAGAGGAGCGAGCTCTATAGAAGTAATCCTAGTGTAGATAAAGTTCAATTAAAAAAGATTAAGAATTTTATTGAAAGAAGGAATTTAGGAGAGCCAATTGCCTATATGCTGTGCAATAAGGGATTCTGGAATCTTGACTTTATTATCAATCCAAGTGTGTTGATACCAAGACCGGAAACAGAACTACTAGTTGAAAAAATATTATCTTTCTATAATTCGAAGCCTTTGAAGCTACTTGATTTAGGAACGGGAAGCGGAGCTATTGGGCTATCTTTACTTTCAGAGCGCCCTACTTGGGAAGTATATTGTTCCGATTTATCTTTTGATGCTCTGAAAGTTGCAAAAGAAAATAAGGAAAATAATTTAGTAAATGCTCATTTAATTAATGCAGATTGGTTGAGTGCATTTGAGAATAACTCTTTTGATATTATCGTTTCTAACCCACCCTACGTTGATAAAGATGATACTAGGTTACTTGGAGACGGAGTTTTGTATGAGCCTAACGAAGCCCTTGTTGCTAAAGAAAGAGGTTTAAGTGATTTAAAACATATTATTAAGCACGCTAAAGCATACCTCAAAGGCAGTGGCTGTCTTCTCGTTGAGCATGCTCCTGAGCAGTCTAAAGAAGTGATTGCTCTTTTTAAAAATTTTTCTTATGAAAGCATAAGACTATTTAAAGATTTGAATGGAGATGATAGGGTCTCTTTTGGAAGAATTGAATCCTAATGAAAAAAGGTTACATTGAAGGTTACTACGGAAGACTTTTCTCTAAAGAAGAGAGAGAGAGGGTGATCAATCATATGGGAAATCTAAAAATGGATTTTTATATTTATGGACCTAAAGAAGACCCCTTCCACAGACTTAATTGGCAAAACCTTTATCCAAAGAAACAATGTGACGATTTAAAGGCTTTCCTTAGATCTTCTGCTAAAAACAATATAAAGCCAGTATTCGCGTTATCTCCAGGAATGAGTATGGATGTTGGGTCAAAAAAGGATCTACAAGGTCTTAAAAATAAAATTAATCAAGCTAAGAAAATGGGTTTTAAGCATTTTGCTATTTTTTTTGATGATTTAGATCAAAAAAAGGATCAGCACTTGGCTTCTTCTCATGCGGAAGTACTCGAATTAGTATATGCACTGATTAAAAACCTTAAAAATTCTTCTTTAATGTTCTGCCCCACAGTTTATTGCAATAGCTTTGCTAAAGGAGATTTGTTAAATAATAAATATCTTTTAAGTTTAGCTTCAAAGGTAAACAAAAATATACCTATACTCTGGACGGGAAGAGAGGTTGTGAGTCGAAACATTAAAGATAATGATATATATTCATTAAAAAAAATTTTTAAGAACCCAGTCGTCATTTGGGATAATTATTATGCTAACGATTATTGCTCAAATAAGTTTTTTATTGGTTCTTATAAGGGCAGATCTTTTTCAAAAAAAACAGTTTCAGCAATTGGTTTGAATCCAACTGGTATGCCAATAACTGATTGCATTATTCTAGATAGGTTTCTATTGAAGAAAAGTACTTCTCAAATATTAAAAGATTATGGAATACCGAAGTCCTTTATGAAGATATTTCCATACTTTGAAGGGCCGTTCATGAGCACAAATAATAAGTTAAATATCAAGACTATTGAAAGACTTCAAAAATCGGAAAAAGAACTTTGTATAGATTGGAAAAGTGACTTGCAACTAGAATGGTCTCAACATCTATGGAGATTTTTTGGAGATCTACATCTTCTTAAAAAGCAAATTAACAAAGAAAGTAAAAAGAAGCTTGAACAGTTTGTTAAGCGAAGATATTCTGAACCGCTTTCTCAGCAATTATTAGACGAATAGGAGACTATATATGTTAGGAAATATGATGAACAATCAACTGCTTATTTCAGGAGTTATTGAACATGCTGAAAAATATCATAGTGACGCAGAGATTGTTTCAAGAACTGTAGAAGGACCTATACATAGATATACTTATTCAGATGCAGCTAAAAGGTCAAGAAAGCTTGCGAATGCATTAGTTAATTTAGGTCTTAAAGAAGGCGATACTGTTGGAACTCTGGCATGGAACACGTTTCGACATTTTGAATTATATTTCGGCGTCTCTGGTATTGGATGTGTCGTGAATACAGTAAATCCGAGATTATTTCCTGAACAATTAACTTACATTATAAATCATGCTGAAAATCAATATCTTTTTATAGACCTTTCGTTTGTAGAGTTAGTTGAATCGCTAGAATCTAGCTTTGACAGTATCAAAGGAGTCGTAATTTTAACTGACAAAGAGAATATGCCTGATACCAGCTTAAAAAATGTTATTTGTTATGAAGATCTTATAGAACAAGAATCTGAAGAGTTTGATTGGCCTAGTTTTGATGAAAATACTGCTTCAAGTCTATGTTATACGTCTGGCACCACAGGAAATCCTAAAGGTGTTTTATATTCTCATAGATCAACTATTCTGCATACATGGATAGTAAGTTCTGGGAACGTAGCTAAGGTTTCGAGTTCGTCATCAATTCTTCCTGTTGTGCCTATGTTCCATGTTAACGCATGGGGCATACCTTATGCTGGTGCTATGTTTGGAGCAAAGTTGGTTTTTCCTGGTCCTGCTTTAGATGGAGCCTCAATCTATGAACTTATAGATTCTGAAAAACCAGATCTATTGATGGGAGTTCCAACTGTATGGTTAGGCTTGTTGCAATATTTGAATGAAACAAACCAAACTTTAGATTGTGTAGATACTGCTTTGGTTGGTGGAGCTGCAGCTCCAAGAGCTATGATTCAAGAATTTGAAGAAAAGCATAACGTGTTTCTTATGCACGGTTGGGGAATGACAGAAATGAGTCCTTTAGGGACCGCTACTGTCAAAACTAAACAAATGGATGATATGAACCTAGAAGATAGATATGATCTGCAACAAAGACAAGGTAAAGCTTTCTTTGGTGTTGATATGACTATAGCTGATGATGAAGGCAACGAATTACCTCAAGATGGGGTAGCTTTTGGTAGATTGCTCGTAAAAGGACCAACAATAGTTGATACTTATTTTAAGAGCGAAGAAAGTGCCAAAGATGAAAATGGATGGTTTGATACTGGAGATGTTGCAAAAATTCACCCTGAAGGATACATGGAAATTGTTGATAGAAGTAAAGATGTTATCAAATCAGGTGGAGAATGGATAAGTTCTATAGATCTTGAAAATGCAGCAGTAGGACACCCGGGCGTTGCAGAAGCTTGCGTTATTGGAGTTTTACATGCCAAGTGGGACGAAAGACCTTTACTTCTCGTGGTCAAAGCAAATAACGAAGACCCGTCCAAAGATGATATAAACAATTACTTAGAGGACAAAGTTGCCAAATGGTGGCTTCCTGATGACATAATTTTTGTAGAAGAGTTGCCTCATACTGCAACAGGAAAACTTTTAAAAACAGGCTTAAGGGAAGATTATAAAAATCATTTAATCAATAAATAGGAGAAAAATATGATTGGGTTAGTTCCAGCAGACAAATTAGCGGATTATGTGGGTAAAGAGATCGGTTCTTCAGAATGGTTTCAGGTCGATCAAGATAGAATTGATCAGTTTGCTGATGCAACCTTAGATCATCAGTTTATACATGTTGATTCTGAAAAGGCTACCCCTTTATTTGGTTCAACAATTGCTCATGGATTTCTCTCTTTGTCTTTAATACCTCATCTAACTGCTCAGGCCGTGCTTGCACCGGAAAACTTGAAACATGTTTTCAACTATGGATTAGATAAAGTAAGGTTTGTTAACCCAGTAAACGTAGGTTCTAAGGTAAGAACTCATAGTAAAGTTGTATCAGTTGATGATAAGGGTGACGGACGTTATTTAATGAAAACTGAAGTAGTAATGGAAATAGAAGGGCAAGAGAAACCAGCTTACGTGGCAGAAACTTTGTCTATGTTCATAACTTAACTTCTAATATTGTCCCGTGGCTAATTTCCCCTCTAAACTTAAAGACAGGGCTGTCAAAAGAGCAATAAATACCCTCAAGAAAGATAAAAGAGTAGAGGCAATTAATCTTTCTGCTATAGCTAATGAATTAGATGTTAGTCTTGAAGACCTTCAAACCTACTACTCTTCTATAGAAGATATTTTCCTTAAAGCTCAAAAAAGGGACTGGGACTCACTGCACAGGTATTGGGATAAACAAATTAAAAAAGCTAAAACTCCTGGCGATTATAAAAATGCCTTTGAAGCATTTTTTGAAAGATTTGTAGATAGTTTAAGTGATGATGCAGATTTAATGTTAGAGATGTCTTGTTATTTACCGGCCTGCATCAAGTACAGAGAAAGAAATAGAAAGAAAGTTAGAAAAAAGTTTCTTTCTCTAATTAAAAGAGGGTGGCCCGGAAAGGATGATAAAGTTCTGGAAAGGCAGACAGAATTAATCACAATTATCTTTTACGGATTCGTTGATCATGTGGTTCATATTAAAAAAATAGAGCGACTTAAGCTGTTAAGAGACTTTAGAAATATGATTAATTTGCAACTACAAGATAGAAAGTTTTTTTAGTATGGATAAAAAGACACAAAATAAAGTTAGAATTATAGAGAAAACCTTTGAATCTATTAAAAAGGACAATAAAGGTTTAGCTAACGTCTCTCTTTTAAGGGTTGCTGAGGAGCTCTCTATGCCCTATGAAGAATTAACCTCTTTTTTTCTTACCATAGAAGATATTTATTTTAATGAACAAGCAAGATCTAATAGAAAAATAAAACAGTTTTTAGAGAAAGGACTTTCAGAAGTTAAGACTGCAAATGATGCTAAATACCTATTTGAAGAGATAATCAGACTGTTTGTTCAAGACTTGCCGGATTATGCCGATGTGGTTTGGGCAGCTACGCCGTTTTTACCTAAATGTTTAGAAGAAAGGATAAGGATGAAGACTTATTTAAAGAAAAATTTTAAACGAATAATAAAAAAAGGTTGGCCAGGAAAAATTGAATCTGTTTTAGATAGGCAAACTGACTTAGTAATTTTATCTTTTTACGGATTATATGAGTATTGTGCTAGGACAAAGAAAAAGGATAGGAAGGCTATTCTTGAAGATTTCATAAACATGCTTAACCTCCATCTTCAGGATAGGTTATTCTTTTAATCTCTCTTTTAAAATTTGATTGACTTGAGCGGGGTTCGCCTTACCTTGAGACTCTTTCATTACTTGCCCAACAAAGAAACCGAATAGTCTATCTTTTCCTGCAAGATATTGTTTAAGTTGATCCGGGTTTCCATCTATTACTTTATTGACCATAGATTCAATTTCCGATAAATCAGTAACTTGCTGCAATCCTTCTTTTTCAATGATGGCATCTACTTCATCGCCTGTAGACCACATCTTTTCAAAGACTTCTTTAGCTATCTTGCCTGAGATAGTTGTATCTTCTATTCTTATAATGAGTTGACCTAACTGTTTAGCTTTAATCTTTGAGTCTTGAATAGTTAAATTTTCCTTATTTAGTTCAGCAGAAAGTTCCCCCATAACCCAGTTAGCAGAAAGTTTAGCTGCTTTAGACGTTTTACTAACTATTTCAAAGAAGTCAGCTAAGTCTTTATCTGCTGCAAGAAGGGAAGAGTCATATTCGCTAAGATCATATTCATTTACAAACCTACATTTCTTTTCGTCAGGCATTTCGGGCATTTCCTTCAATACCTCTTCAATAAACTTATCTTCTAATACAACTGGTAACAAGTCTGGCTCTGGAAAGTATCTGTAATCGTTTGCAAATTCTTTAGTTCTCATTGGTCGCGTTGTATTTAGTTGAGAATCATAAAGTCTAGTTTCCTGAGTGATTGTATTTCCTGTTTCAATTTCATCAATTTGTCTTTCTATCTCAAACTGTATTGCTTTTTCAACAAATCTAAATGAATTCACATTCTTAGTTTCTGTTCTTGTACCTAATTCTTTTGAGCCTATCTTTCTTACTGAAACATTTGCGTCACATCTCATTGAACCTTCTGCCATATTTCCATCAGAAATTTCTAGATATCGAATAATGGAATGAATTGATTTCAAATAAGCAACCGCTTCAGCAGGAGAACTGATATCTGGTTCGGATACGATTTCTATCAGAGGGGTACCTGCCCTATTTAAGTCAATTCCGGATTGTCCTTCAAAATCCTCATGTAGTGACTTTCCTGCGTCTTCTTCAAGATGTGCTCTAGTAATTCCTATCTTCTTACTTGATCCATCTTCTAACTCTATATCTAAGAAACCATCCTCAACTATAGGCTTATCCATTTGACTTATTTGATAACCTTTGGGGGAATCTGGGTAAAAGTAATTCTTTCTTGCAAAACTAGTTGGGGTATTGATATTTGCATTTAAGGCTTTTCCAAGCTTAACAGCCATTTTGAGAACTTCTGCATTAAGAACAGGAAGAACTCCAGGTAGAGCTAGATCAATATTACATGCTTGGGTATTAGGAAGGGCACCAAAATGGGTACTAGCACCAGAAAATAGTTTCGAATTAGTCGCAAGTTGTACGTGGATTTCTAATCCTATTACTGCTTCCCAAGACTTATTGTAAATTGTCATTATTTAACCTCAGGCAATTTCTTATGCCAGTCTGTTACTTTTTGGAACTGGTGTGTAGCTTGTAATAATTCGGCTTCTTTCAATGAATTCCCAACAAGTTGTACTCCTAGAGGTAATCCTTCATGGTGGCCGGAGGGGAAAGAAATACCTGGTAAGCCAGCTAGATTAGCTGGTATGGTAAATATATCTTGTAGATACATCTCAATAGGGTCATTACTCTTTTCTCCCGATTTAAAAGAAGTGTCAGGTGTAGTTGGTGACAAGATAACATCAACAGACTTAAAAGCTTCATTAAAATCATTCGCCACCAATCTTCTACATTTTTGTGCTTTTAAGTAATAGGCATCATAATATCCGGCAGATAGAGTGTATGTTCCGATTAATATTCTTCTTTTGACTTCCGGACCAAATCCTTCTTCTCTAGTTCTCATATATAAATCTTCTATATCTTTTGGATTTTCGCATCTATATCCATATCTTACCCCATCGTATCTTGATAAATTTGCAGAGCATTCCGCTGGAGCTATTATGTAATATACAGGTAGCGATAGGTCTACATTAGGTAACGATATTTCATGAATTTCAGCTCCTAAATCTTTAAACGTTTTAATTGCTTCTTTCGTTGAGGATTCAACATGCTTTGGTAGATCTCTTTCAAAAAATTCCTTAGGTAAACCTATTTTCATGCCTTTAATTGGCGAATTAATATTTTTTAAAAAGTTAGGAACTTTTTCGTTTAAACTCGTGGAGTCTTTAGGGTCATGACCTGACATGGATGCAAGCAATAGGGCTGAATCTTCTGCAGATCTAGCTAAAACACCTCCCTGATCTAAGCTGGAAGCAAATGCAATCATTCCATACCTCGATACCCTTCCATAAGTTGGTTTTATACCTGTTAGACCACAGAGAGCTGCCGGCTGTCTAATTGACCCGCCTGTATCTGTAGCTGTTGCGGCTGAAGCTAGTTGAGCTGAGACGCAGGCTGCAGATCCTCCTGAAGAGCCGCCTGGAACATATTCCTTATTCCAAGGATTTTTTACAGGCCCAAAGTAACTTGTTTCATTTGAAGATCCCATAGCAAATTCATCCATATTAGTTTTTCCTAAGATAACAACTCCGTCTGCAGACAAATTGTTTACTACTGTAGATGAATAGGGCGCTTTAAAATTTGATAACATCTTTGAACCACAGGTTGTAAGGATGTTTTCGGTACAAAAAATATCTTTATGAGCAATAGGGATACCATCCAAAGGTAGAGCGCTATTAGATTTGTATCTTTTATCTGATTCTTTTGCTTGCTTAAGGGCTAAGTCTGCAGTTACTGTGATAAAACTATTAATACCCTCATCAAAATTAGAAATTCTATCTAAGTAATGTTGAGTAAGTTCGGTAGAGGATAAAGAGCCTTCTTTTAACTGATTTAATTGCCCTATTAGAGACAGTTCATGAATTTCCATCTTTTAGTTTTCCCCTTCAATAACTTTAGGAACTAAGAATAGTCCGGATTTTACAGAGGGAGCTGTTTCTTGAAGTTTTTCTCTTTGATCCTCTTCTGTTACTTCATCAGGTCTTGTTGGTTGAGAAAGATTTAATGGATGTGACATAGCTTCAACTTTACTAGTTTCAGCTAAATTAAGTTTTTCAAATAAATCCAAGATCTTCTCTAACTCTCCCTTTAAAGAAGGAAATGAATCTTCATTAATGTTTATTCTAGCTAAATATGCTATTTCGTTTAGTTCTTTGTCACTTAAAGCCATATGTCATTGTAATATCTTATGAAAAAAAAGGTGCGTAATGTATCATATTGTAGCTTGCTCAAAAACATCGCTGTTGTTAGAGTGTTGGACTATTTTGGAATTGAGGTAATTCCAATTATATTATTTTTTGATGTTAAAACGTTTAAGGGGTATATTTTCTAATGATTTGTCTATCGACTTAGGTACGGCAAATACTCTCGTATATGTCAAAGATAAAGGGGTAGTATTGGATGAACCTTCAGTGGTAGCAATAAGAGATACTGGAGGTCAAAGAACCGTAGTAGCCGTTGGAGCCGAAGCTAAAAAGATGCTTGGCAGGACTCCAGGCAATATTAGTGCTATCAGGCCTTTGAAAGATGGAGTTATTGCAGACTTTCAAGTTACAGAAGAAATGCTTAAACATTTTGTTCAACGAGTTCATGAAGATAGTTTTGTGCGTCCAAGCCCTAGAATTTTAGTTTGTGTTCCTTGTGAATCAACTCAAGTTGAGAGAAGGGCTATAAGAGAGTCAGTCTTAAAAGCAGGAGCAAGAGAAGCTAGACTAATTGAAGAACCGATGGCTGCAGCCATAGGAGCAGGTTTACCAATTGAAGAAGCAACAGGATCTATGGTTGTTGATATTGGTGGAGGAACAACCGAGATAGCTATTTTAGCTTTAAATGGTGTTGTTTATGCGCATTCTTTAAAAACTGGTGGAGATAAGCTGGATGAGGCAATAATCTCGTATGTCAGAAGAAATCAAGGAGTTTTACTTGGTGATGCAACTGCAGAAAAGGTTAAAACAGTAATAGGAACTGCTTCTCCTGACTCTGAAGTGATTGAAATGGAGGTCAGAGGAAGAAATCTTGCTGAAGGTATACCTATTACTTTTACTATGAATAGTAAACAAGCTTATGATGCAATGCTCGAACCTTTATCATCTATAGTACAGGCAATAAGAATGGCTCTAGAAGCATCACCACCAGAATTAAGTGCTGATATCAGTGAGAGAGGTATTGTTTTAACAGGAGGTGGGGCTATGTTAAGAGATCTAGATGTTTTAATTTCTAGTCAAACTGGACTACCTGTTACTGTAGCTGAAGATCCCTTGACTTGTGTAGCAAGAGGTGGAGGAAGTGCACTTGAGATTATGGATAAATACGATATAGATCTTTTATCTACTCAATAAATTTATTTAAAAGATTTCATTCCTCTTCTCTCCTAAGTATTATTAGATAATGCGAAGAAGAGAACATAAAGTATCATACTTAAGCAGTGAAGCAATATTTGCTATACCTGCAATGAAACCCTCTAGGGTAATTCTTTCTTTGCTTGTTTGTGTCTCTTTAATATTGTCTGATATCTTTTACGAATCTTCTTTTAAGATTAGAGGTTACGCGCAAGATTTATTTATGCCTATAGGTGCAATAGTCAACATCCCAGCAGATATAATTATTTCAATTCCAGACTCTTTAAAGACAAGATCTCAATTAAAACTTTCTTTAGAGAGAGCTGAAGAAGAGAACAAAAAATTAAAAGTAATTAATCAATTCCTTCATAAAGTTTCTAAAGAAAATGAAGAATTAAATACTTTATGGTCCTCTGCTAGATTAAATTTAGATAATTACTCTTTTGTAAGAAAACGCTCTATCTCCTCAAGTGAATATCAACCTTTACTAATTGTAGATGTAGCCTTTAACAGTAATCTAGGTATTAATGATGCTCTACTTAGTTCCAGTGGACTAATTGGAAAGATAGTATCTTTAGGTTTATTTAGTGCAGAAATTATGCTCTTACATGATGTGAGATCATCGATTCCTGTTGTTACAGAAATATCAAAATTGCATGCTAATGTTAGAGGTAGTGGCATAGGAAGGCCTGGAAGCATTGAATATATCAAAAAGACAGCCTCTTATGAATTAGGTGAAAAGGTTTACACTTCCGGCATAGCTGGACTTTTCCCTGAAGGAATATTGGTTGGTGAAATAACCTCAATAGAAGATCTTGCTGATAGTGAATTCCTAAATGTAGAAGTATCTTTTGTACAATCTCCATTTAACCAAGACTTCTACTTAGTTTACACAGATGAAAAGAGATAAAAAGAATCAGTTGTTAATCTTTTTAACACTTTTTATAGCTTTATACGTTGATAGCTATCTTTTTCCCTCAGAATACTTATCAACTAAGCCTACCTTTGTATTATTAACCTTGATCTATTGGAATATGGCTTTGCCAGATCGAGTAGGCATAACGGCTGCATTATCCTTTGGTATCTTTGTAGATTTGATTGAAGGCACTTTGTTAGGTCTACATGGAATTCTTTTTGTATTAATAACTTATGTTTGCCAAAGATTCTTTTATCAATTTAGAGTATCACCTCTATGGCAGCAATCATTTATTCTTTTCTTTTTATTCTTTCTATACAAACAAGTATTCGCTTTGGACTTTATTAATATAAACCAAGATTTAACTAATCTTTCAGATAGAACATTTCTTAAGAATTCTTTTTTATATGCATTATTTTCTTCGTTAACTTGGCCACTTATACTTTTACTTCTTAGGTATTACAGAAGAAGGTGGGTAAAAAATTAAAATACTAGTGAACAAGGTAATTTCGATAGTTTTATCAATAATTGGGTTGTCTATTGGCGTTGTAGTTCTGATGTCTATACTTTTAACATCTGAAAAGAGCCTTAAATTCTTATTGAATTTAAATCAAGACTTTAGTGTGGATTTAAATTTAGTTGATAGCTATTGGCATCCATATAAACCAAGCATACTAATTGATACTTTATCTATTGAAACAAGCATGGAAGGGGATCAATTATTAGACATAAAAGAATTAAAGATCAAGTTCAATCTACTTTCTTCTTTCCAAGGCGATTTAATTGATGGTTTATATTCTCGAGATATAGATCTTTTTATTAATGCTTCATCAAAAGATAGTCAATTGAATATCAATGATCTGTGGTTTTACCTCTCTACTATAAAAAATTTAAGAATTGATAAATTTACGATAAAGGATTCTGGCAATTATTTAAATTCTTTAGAAGGAGAGTTGTCTTCATTTACATCTGAGTCTGGTTCATCCCAAGTAAGTTTCGCAACTCAAAATAAAAATGGAGGCCGTCTAGAACTTAGAATGCATTCCATTGCAGGCTCTTCATCCCTACGAGATTATAAGGGTTTTTTTACCTCCTCTAACTTTGGTTTAGATAAAGAAATCGTAAGTCAATTATGCATAGATTGTCCTGGTGGTACTTTAGATAGCAAATTTTGGTTTACTCTTATTGATTTAAAATTAGTGCAGTTATCCGGAGATCTTAAATTTCAGCTTAACTATAATTTTGATTTCATCGATTCAATAAATGCTAGCATTGAATTAGAGGACCAAAGAAATAGTGTTTTTAGAATCTCTTCTTTTATAAACGACAATCCTTCAAACAGAATTCCAGAAATATTTACTTCAATTGCCGATGAAGAATTAGTATTTTTTATTCCAACAATAGAGTTAGGAAAAAATAGATTATCTAACAAATTGCAGCATCTTTTTAATTTACCAAAAGATCTAATTTTAGAAGGTAATATTAATAATCTTATTTTTGTACCATATGATTCGTTGCTATTAAAAGCTAATTTTAAAGAATTATCTTTAAAATTAGATGATTTATCTATTTCAGGGCTTGAAGGTAGTTTTAATTCTGATCAAAGTATATCCAGATTAACTATCGACACTCCTTATGTGCATATTGATTTAGATGGTCTATTTGATAGCCCCCTTACTTTCAATAATCTAAGATCTGTATTAGATGTTGAATTAATAGATAAAAAGATATCTGTTTCCAATTCCTTCTTTGAAGGAACTTATAATCAGACTCTTATTAAAGGCAATATAAATTTATTTCCTAGTCCAATTGATGATAGTGGTGATTTATCATTAAAACTCAATGTCGGTGATTTAAATTATTTAGAAGCATTAAAACTGTTCCCAAATTTAACTTATATTCAGACAACTAAAGATTGGTTACAAAACTCAATAACCTGTGGTGCTTTGCAAGAATTTTCTTTTATTTATAGAGGTCCTCTAGACAATGAATATAATAACTCTAGCTTATCTTTTCTGTCTAAAGGCCTTTTTCAAGATTCTTGTATCACTATAAATGATACATCTATAAAAAATATAAGTCTTATTGCAAATATTAATAATTCAACTTTTCTTGGAGAGATACTAGATGGTGATTTATATGGATCTGGGGTCAAAGGAACTATTAAGACATTTAAGGATAATAATTTCTATTCGTTAGATCTCAAAGGTGATGTTAAAGGTCCTTTAACAACTTTGTTAAGTTTATCAGGTTTAAATCAAATCTTTGATACACAAGAAGAATCTGGAGAGCACTATACAAATTTTTATTTTAATAGTCCTTTAAGCTCCAAGCTAGATATTTTAGGGCAAGATTCGAGCCTTATATTAAAAACTGCAATTAAGGGAGGAAACTTTCACAACAAAGCTACAGAGTTGTATTTTTCTGACCTTTACTCGTCTATAGAGTATGACAGCTCGAATGGCGTTAAAGATGGTTTTGCTACGATCAGAATAAATGATATCCCAGTTAAATTTGATATCAAAAAAGCAATAGCAAAAGGTAACAACTCGTTTAGCACTCTGTTGGTTTCTGAAGATTTTTTCTCGCCAACTAAGTTGTTAACTTCTTTTAATGCCAAAAACAATGTTCGTGGTTCTTCAAAATTTAAAGTAAAGCTTTCCTTTTCATCTTTTATTAAAGGACAGTCTTTTATTGATCCTGAAATTGAAGTTTTATCCAATCTAAAAGGTATTGAGATTAATTTACCTGAACCATTTGCAAAATCAAAAGATTCTCAAATTAATTTCAGGTTAGCTTTTACATTTCCTTTAAAAAAACCACCCTTGTTAAGCTTTAAATACGGGGATCTATTTAGAGGAAAATTTGAGTTCTTGAATAACACAACTCAAGGATTTGTTATTGCTGGAAAGAAAAAGCAAAGCATTTCTATTGAAGATGAGAGGGTTTTGTTAGTAGGAGAGCTACAAAAATTAGACTTAGGATCTTTAATTTCTTCAGGAGTATTTCAAGAAGAAGGTATAGGTAATTTTTTTATAAAAGATTTGTTTGTTCAAGAAACAAATCTTTCTAATTTGAGCTTATTAGAGACTCAATATAAATCTTTTAGAACAAAAGAAGGTATTGAATATAAATTTATAAATAAGGATTTAACTGGAATACTTTTGGTACCAGAAGATAGTAATAGAAATTTATTTTTTAAATTTGATTTCATAAATATTAATCAATCTGCAGATGGGTCCAAAGATTACTTTCTTTCTTTATACAATAGTGTTAACACTGAATTTGATTTTAGTACAAAGGAAATTTTCTTAAATGGCAGGAATTATGGAAACTGGGAATTCTCAATTTTACCCGAAAGTAACAGGCTGATTCTTTACAATATCAAAGGAGTTTATGGAAAATGGGGCCTTAGAAATAATATGGAAGACAAATCTTCCCTTGAGATTCGTAAGAGTCCTATTGGATGGACTTCCAGTCTAAAGACAAATATTTATTCTGGATCCCCTGAAAAAGCTATGTTGCAAATAGGCATTAAACCAAATTTTGAATTAGATCTAATAAGTTTAGATGCTGATTTAAACTGGGACAACCTTCCCTGGTTATTTGATTTCAATGAAATTTCAGGAGAAATAACAACCAATCTTAAAGGGTTAACAATTATAAATAGTGAAGACTTAGATAGTACAAACAATATTTTAAGGTTAGTTAATATTTTCAATATAACTGACTCATTTGAAAAAGTTACTAATTTAGATTTTAGAAAGTTATATAAAAGAGGATTTACAGCTGATAGCGTTACAGGAAGATTCAAGATAAATAAAAAAAGTTTGGAGATAGAAGAGCCTGTTTTATTTAAGAGTGGCTCAAGTCAATTTTTATGGAGTGGAAAAATTTCTAGAGATCGCAAAGGAAATTTAGATCAACTTAATTTAGAAGTAATTATGACCCTACCTTTAAGGGAGTATTTACCTGCTTATGCTTTAGTCTTCGGTGGGCCTATTACAGCAGGAATTGTTTACATAGCGGGCAAAGCTTTTCAAAAAAATCTAGATAAGTTAAGTTCCGGAAAGTGGGCAATTAAAGGAACTGCTTCTGAACCAGAGACAGAATTTAATGGTTGGTTTGAAGAAAATACTGAAAAGTAATTTAATTTACTTTTCTTACTCTAGTTGAGCCAATGCCCGCCTCTTCTCTGTACTTAGTTACTGTCCTTCTTGCAATACTTATTAGATATTTTGTAGATAATAAGGTTCGTAAATTTTCATCACTTAAGGGCTGATCTGAGTTCTCTTCAGAAATTAATAAAGCTATGAAATTTTTTAACTCCTTAGGTGTTACGTCCTTTCCTTCTGCACTCTTATTCACTTTCCTTTGCAGCAATTTCTTAAGAGGAACTAATTTATCAGGCAATTGAATATATTTATTTTTTACAATTCTTGAAACGGTAGATTCACTAATTTTTAGAGCTTTAGCTATTTCTTTGTTGGTGATAGGCTTTCTATCAGATTTATTATTAAGATATTCACTTTGTCTAGTCAATATATATTGACCAACAAGAAAAAGAGTTTGCTGTCTTCTCTCTAGTCCCATCAAGAAAGACTTCGCTTCTATAATTTTTTCTTTGTCTGAAGATTTAATTTCAAGTTTAATTGTTTCTAAGAGTTCTTTATTCATGAAATCATCATTCAAAGTAACCTGCCAGACATTCTTTTGAGAGACGGCAATTAAATCAGGCCGTACGTATAAATTGTTGTTGGACCCAAAATTTAAGCCCTGATTAAAATTAAGTTTATCTACTTGAGTCTTAATTTCAGGACTGAGGTCTTCAGCTTTTATTTCTTTATTTATTAAAGCTTTAAGCGATTTAAGGATGTTTTGTTGCTGATCTTTCCCTATATCCAAATTAAAAACTTGAATTTCTAAAGACTCCTGAATAGTTCTGAAAGCGCAACCAGGCGGATCAAAATTTTGAATTAGATTAAGTACGGATTCTATTTTTGATTCATCTATATTGAAATTAAAATCTTCATGAACAATTCTTTTAATATCTTCGTATTCTAATTCTGGATCTAATCTCCCATTGTCTAAAATTGAATCAATTATTATTTCTCCTATTAAGATCTCATAATCTTTTAATGGTGAGATCTCTAACTGTTCCAATAATTTGTCTTGTAAATCCTTATTTTGTTCAATAGGAATTTCAATGAATTGATTGCTGAGGTCTGGCTTTATGTTATTTCTTAATTTATCAGAAAGAAATTCATCTCTAAAGTGTATTAATTTCTTATTATTAGAATCTTTGCAGAACTCAGCTATTAATTCATCTAAGTTTGATCTAATTTCAAAGCCACTAAGGGATAAGAGTTCAATTTGTTTTTGCAAATTTAGAGTTAGATTTAATGATAGTTTTTGTTTTTGTCTAAGAGTTTGTTTCACTTTTTATTTAAAGTCTTTGCCTAGGTATACATCTTTTACTAATGGATCTTTACTAACATCCTCAGGTTTACCTTCAGCAATTAGCTTTCCTTGATTAATTATTAATACTTGATCGCAAATTTGCATAGTATCTCGTACGTTATGATCACTAATTAATACACCAATATTTCTAGATTTAAGCTTTTTGATAGTTTCCTTTAGTTCTGAGACTGCTATTGGATCTATACCAGCAAAAGGTTCATCCAATAATACGAATCTTGGTTTTGATCCCAATGAACGTGCAATTTCTGTTCTACGTCTTTCACCTCCAGAAAGCTTTATTCCCAAAGTTTCTGAGAATTCGTTTAGATTGAATTCATCTAATAGATTATTTAATTCATTATGCATTGAGTCATGATTTAAATCATTTCTCTGTTCTAATGCTGCAAGTATATTTTCTTTGACAGTCAACCTTCTAAATATAGAAGCTTCTTGTGGAAGGTAAGATAATCCCAAGCTAGAACGTTCAGAGATATCTTTTCCACTTATATCTAAAGAGTCTAATTTTATAGACCCAGAATCCTCTTTCAACAAGCCTGCTATTATGTAAAATAAAGTGGTTTTACCAGCTCCATTTGGCCCTAACAGACCTAGGGTATTTCCTGAAAGCATATTAAATGAAATATCTTCTACAGCTATTTTCTTAGAGTATTTTTTGCTAATACTTTTGACGGATAATTTCATGAATTAATAATCGTTGCATTTATAGATTTTATTACTGTATTTTTCTTTAGATCATAATGTATCTCTTCAGAAATAATCTTCATATTGTCTTCATAAAACTCAGCTTTTCCCTCTAGCAAAATTAAATCTTTCGATGGAAATAATTCAATTTTATTAGCTTTACCTTTATTTATTCTTGAACTCGAATCTATTTTATATAAATTAGCATTTTTAAATTCGATTTTGATATTCTCCTTTGATGTTTGGTCTATTACAACGCTTGAAGAAACAATCTCAATGTTATCAATCTTCAATTGAGTTTTTTCTTCAGAAAAGACAGATGAACCTTTAAGGTTTCCATTCAGACTTTGAGCCTTTAAACTGATATTTTTTTCATTGAAACTAAATTCCCCTTCAACATCACCTACTAAAGTAATATTTTTAGTAGTTAAGTCCATAATTCCTGTGTTTGATCGAAGGACAAGCTCCTCAGTACTTTGCTCAAAAGCAATATATGAAAAGTTTATCAATTCGATATTGTTTTGAAAATCTAAAGAGTCGTTCGCAGAAGCTAGAATTGAAGATGAGTTTGTCAGTATAGATACTCCAATTACTACAGCTACCTTAGTCGTTAAATATCTTAATTTACTCAATTTAAACTAGTCCGGCTTCTACTAAATCATGCATTCTAATTAACCCTATTGGTTTTTTCTTTTTATTTACTACAACTAAAGAATAAATCTGATTCTCTTGCATCACTTTAATTGCTTCAGTTGCAAGAGATGAATAAGTTATGGTTTTTGCTTTTTTAGACATTAATTGTGAAATAGGAGCTTCTAACAAGTCTACTTTCTTGTTGAGAGCTCTTCTAAGATCTCCATCTGTAAAGATACCTTTTAAGGCTGATTTTTCTATTACCAAAGCTACACCCAATCCTTTAGAGCTTATTTCAATAAGAGTTTTAGCCAAACTATCATTAGGCAATACTATTGGAAGCTCTTTGTCTTTCTTCATAATGTCTTCAATCTTGAGTATTAGACTTCTACCAAGTTTTCCTCCTGGATGCGATTTAGCAAAATCATCAGCTTCAAATTTTTTAGCTTCCAATAAAGCTACTGCTATGGCGTCTCCCAAAGCTAGCGAAGCCGTAGTGCTTGTAGTCGGAGCTAAATCTAAAGGACAAGCCTCTTCAGAAATACCTGTGTCTATGTTTAGGCATGAACTTTTAGCAATGATTGAATCTTTTGATCCCGTAATTGAAAAAAATTCACAGCCTAGGTTCTTTAAATAAGGCAATAAATCAATAATTTCTTTGCTTTGACCTGAATGAGAAAATATTAAGACTTTATCTGACTTGTGAATTCCACCTATATCTCCATGTAGCGCTTCAGCAGCGTTTATGAAGTTAGAGGGAGATCCAGTGCTAGATAATGTAGCAGAGACTTTTTTTGCGATATGGCCTGATTTTCCAATACCTAAAGTAATAATTTTCCCTTTAGTCTGTATTAATTTATCGCACATCTCATTAAATTCATTACCAATTGATTTTGCTAACTTTTCTAGTCCCTTTGCCTCTATTCTTATTGTTCTTCTTCCAACATTAAGGTGATTATTTTTTTTCATAATTTTCTAAGTTTTAAAATTAATAAGCATAAATGAGCGAAATAAAATAGATACTCAAGAATAATATACTAAGTGAAAGGCTAGCTCTCCTAGTTCGCTTAGATAGCATAAATATATAGGTACAAAATATTAATGTTATTCCAAAAAGAATCACGAGTAAGCTTGACCATTCCGAATATTCCCACCCTTCAGACATCCTGCTATTAACAAAAAGTCCGGGAATTGCTAATACACATAAGCCATTAAATATATTTGAACCTATTAAAGTACCGGCTACAGCTTCATACCTACTTTTAAGCGCCAAGGAAACAGATGCTGCTATCTCAGGTAGGCTTGTACCTATTGCTAAAACTGTATAACCAATGAACAATTGACCTAAATTGAAATTATTTAAAATAAGATTTGCACCAGTGGTAATAAGCCAGGCAGCAAAAACTAAACACAGCAATGAAATCACTAACTTTATAAAACTATTTTTTTTCGAAGACTCAGTATTTTCTATATCAGACATTATTTTATTGTTCTTGTACCAATAATAAATAACGGAAAATAATGCTGTTAGTAAGACTATAGAAGAAATGATAGTAAATGGATCGATTGCTATGACGCACCAAACTAATAAGCTAGAAAGCATTAGAATTAGTAAGTTCTTGTTAATAGAATTAGGTTGCGAAGTTTTTTGTTTTTTTAACGAAACTACAAATAGCATCGAACCAAATACAAGTGATAGATTGGCCACATTTGAGCCAATTACGTTTCCTATTACCATAACACCTTGACCTTCTAAGGAAACAAAAAAGGTTGTGAGCATTTCGGGTGCAGAAGTTCCAAAAGCTATTACTGTCGAGCCAATAAGGAAGGGCGACATTCCAAATTGTTTAGCTGCCAAAACAGAGTACTTTTCTAATTTCTCAGCACTAATCCATATTAGTGCAATGCCCGAAATTATGGATACAAAAGCTAATGTCATAATCTTTATAGACTAAACTATTTAATTGAGACAAATCTCAAGTGTTATAATAATCCTAAAACGTAACTTATTCACATTTATCTCCAATGAGAAACACATTTAAACGACTTATATTATTGACTATTTTTACAGCCAATAGTTTTCTCATTTCTGCAGAAAATATATCAGCTCATGAGTATGCTGAGAAAACTCACGATAATATAATTAAGATTTTAAGAACTAAGAATACTTTATTTGAAGAAAATTCGGAGCTATTTATCGAGGAAATTAGTAATGCTTTTAGTCCTATAGTAGATTTTAAAAGAATAGCCAGAAATGTTATGGGGAAGCATTATAAAGATTCTAATCTTTCACAAAAAGAAAGATTTTCTGAGGCTTTCAGGACCAGTTTGTTAAATACCTATTCAAAAACTTTAATTGAGTTTAAAGACGAAAAAATAATAGTTTTACCACCTAAGAATAAATCGAAATCAATAAATAAGGCAAAGGTTCATATCGAAATAGTTACATCCTCCAAGCGTTATCCTGGCGTCTATAGCATGTATTTAGATGAGAATAATGAATGGAAGATAATAAATATAGTAGTAAATGGTATTAATTTAGGATTAACCTTTAGAAGCCAATTCTATTCTTTGATGGAAAAAAATAACAATGATATAACTATCGTAATAGATAAATGGATAACATCTGTATAAATGGATAAACTTTTAATAAAAGGAAGGTCACCTTTGAACGGTGAAATCTATGCCTCAGGTGCTAAGAATTCTGCTTTACCTATTCTAGCTGCTTCTCTTTTATCCGATTCTCCTGTAAGAGTAGGAAATTTGCCTCATCTTAATGACGTCACTACCATGTTAGAACTTTTAGGGTCCATGGGTGTGGATGTTATGTTGAGCGACGATATGGAAGTAGAAGTAGATACATCGTCTATCAAAAATCTTGATGCTCGCTATGAGCTGGTTAAAACTATGAGGGCTTCAATATTAGTTTTAGGGCCACTCTTAGCTAAGTATCAAGAGGCTACAGTAGCTTTACCAGGTGGCTGTGCTATAGGAAGTAGGCCTGTAAATCTTCATATCGAAGCAATGAGTGCCATGGGAGCTGAAATCAACATCGAAGATGGTTACATACAAGCCTCAGTCAATGGAAGATTGAAAGGATGTGAAATCTCCTTTGATCCTGTCAGTGTAACAGGTACAGAAAATGTCATTATGGCGGCCAGTTTAGCTCAAGGACTAACCACCATAAACAATGCTGCTAAAGAACCTGAAGTTATCGATTTAGCGAATTGCTTAAGCAGTATGGGTGCTAAGATTCAAGGTGCAGGAACGGATATAATTAAAATTGAAGGAGTAAACTCTTTAAGCGGAACTTCTTTCTCAGTTATGCCTGATAGAGTAGAGGTAGGTACTTATTTAACTGCTACTGCTATGACTGGCGGTAAAGTGAAGATAAAATCAGCTAAGCCACAATATCTCTCTTCTGTAATCACTAAGCTTGAGTCAACTGGTGCCGTAATTAAGATTGGTGAAGATTGGGTTGAAATTACTATGGAGAGAGATAGACCAGTTGCAACAAGTCTTACTACAGGCCCTTACCCTTCTTTTCCAACAGATATGCAAGCCCAGTTTGTTGCATTAAATTCTATTGCGGAAGGGAACTCTACTATTACTGAAACAGTTTTTGAAAACAGATTTATGCACGTACAAGAAATTGCAAGAATGGGAGGAGATATTGCCCTCAAAGGAAATACTGCCGTAATTAAGGGAATTAAAGGCCTGAAGGGAGCTCCAGTTATGGCTACAGATTTAAGAGCTTCGGCCAGTTTAGTACTAGCTGGCCTAGTTGCTAAAGGTTCTACAACAATTGATAGGATCTATCATATTGATAGGGGCTACGAAAGAATTGAAGAAAAATTAAAAATGCTTGGAGCAGACATAGAAAGAATCTCTTAATAATTATCATGGAAGACGCTCAAGATTCATTAATACTGGCTTTACCCAAAGGAAGGGTTTTTGAAGATATCATCCCTATGCTCAAGGGTAGCGAATTAGAACTACTTGATGATCCAAATAAAACAAGAAAATTACTCTTAGATACAAAGAATAGTAAGTTTAAAATATTATTAGTAAGAGGCTGGGATGTACCAACGTATGTAACTGCAGGAGCTGCGCATTTAGGAATTGTAGGAAAGGATATATTAATTGAAAAAGAATCTGAGGAATTTATTGAATTAAAGGATCTAGAGATAGGTAAATGCAGACTATCTTTAGCAGGTAAGAAGGACTTACTGCTTGGCTCAACTAGGATGAAAATAGCTACTAAGTACCCCAAAAGTTCTATTAAATTTATGGAGTCAATAGGGATACAATCAGAAATCATTTATTTACATGGAGCTCAAGAAATTGCTCCATTATTGGGTTTATCAGATGCAATTATTGATCTAGTCGAAAGCGGAAATACCCTAAAGGACAATGGGTTACATGAAATACAAATGATTAGAGAAATTTCTACAAGATTGATTGTCAACAGAGCTGCTTTGAAGACAAAATCTGGATTAATTAATGAACTTTTAGAAGTATTTAGTTAGATATATGTTGTTAGAAGAGTTAAATATATCAAATGCTGGATTTGAATCAGATATTTCTAATTTTTTATCAAAGAGAGATTCGGCAGATAAGGAAGTTATATCATCTGTATCTGAAATAATTAAAGACGTTTCGTTAAGAGGAGAAGAGGCACTCGTAGAAATAACAAAAAAGTTAGACAACTATGTGATAGAAGATTTTTTCATTTCAGAAGAAGAAATAAATGCTAGCTTTGCAAGGATTGATAGAAAGATTATTTCTGCGTTAGAGTTTTCTTTCCAAAATATAATTGAATTCCATTCCGCTTGCAGGGATTCTCTCAACTTAGAATCCAGTAACTCTGAAGTAACAAGGTCCTTTAAGCCAATAAAAAGTGTTTTGTTGTATGCTCCTGGAGGTAAAGCTTCATATCCTTCATCAGTATTAATGGCAGCTGGTCCGGCTATTGCGGTTGGAGTAAAACAGTTATTTCTTACAACACCTTCCATCGGAGGTCATATAAATGATTTGACCATTGCGGCTGCAAAAATAGTTGGTATTGACAAGATTGCAAGGCTAGGCGGCGCTCAAGCGATAGCTGCTTTCTCTTTTGGAACAAAAATTATTCCTAAAGTAGACAAAATAGTAGGCCCGGGGAATGCCTATGTTGCAGAAGCGAAAAGGCAATTATTTGGTAAAGTAGGTATTGATTCAATTGCAGGGCCGTCTGAAATAGTTATTTTAGCCAATGAAACATCCTCGCCAGAAATAGTTGCTTGGGATCTTATGGCCCAAGCAGAGCATGATGAAGATGCTAGTACAATCTTAATTAGTACTTCAGATAAAATTACTGAAGAAATAAAAGAGATTATAGAAAGTGAATTACCAAACCTCGAAAGAGCTGAGATCATCAAATCTTCAATGAACAGTAATGGTTTAATAATACAAATAGAAGATCTAAAACAATCTATAGAACTTATTAATAGATTAGCGCCAGAGCACCTTCACTTAGCTTTCGATAATAAACAGATAGATACAAAGGAAATTATTGCAGGAATAATTCTTGAGGGAGAAGATTCTGCTGTTTCTTTTTCTGACTATGTCTTAGGACCAAGCCATATACTGCCTACTAATTCTAGTGCCAGATTCAGCTCACCTTTGTCTGTAGAAGATTTTATTGTTAGCTCATCAAAAGTCATCTTAAACTCTGAACGCAATAAAGATTCTTACAATGAATTAGTTGAAAATACTTCGATAATTGCCAGAGCAGAAGGTTTAACGGCTCATGCTATATCCGCTGAAAAGCGAAGAAAAGATTAATTCTGATCTCCTGAAATGAGCTTTAATTTTAAAGTTTCTCTGTTTCTCAATACGTCTATGAATACCAAATCACCTGGTTTTGATCTGGCAAAAGTTTTGAAAAGATTTTCGTAGGATGCTTGTTGACCATTAATTGATAAGATTAGATCATCTTTAGTCATTCCTGAGTTACTTGCAGGACTATCTTGAACTACTTCTGACACTACAAGTTGACTGTTTTCTAGTAGATCGACTTGATTGATACTAAATCCTAACCATCCTCTCTTCACCTCACCATATTGAATAAGATCACTGATAACATTTAGAGCAACAGAAGAAGGGATAGCTAGGCCTACACCTTCAGAGCCACCAGACGTTGACCTTATGATAGTGTTAATCCCTACCAATCTACCATTTGTATCAATTAAAGCTCCACCAGAATTACCCTTATTTATTGAAGCATCCGTTTGCAAATAATTTGAGTAAGGATTGTCATATTCTCTACCAGTTGCACTTATTATTCCCATGCTTACAGATTGACCTAATCCATAGGGGTTACCGATCGCCAATACTACATCTCCAATTTTGACAGTATCAGAATCTTCAATTTCAATTGAAGGAAATGCTTTATTTCCTAAATCTACTCTGAGCACCGCAAGATCTGTACCTTTGTCTATACCAATAATTTTGGCATCAAGTATCCTTCCATCAGATAACTCAACAATTATATTTAGATTCTTATCTCCAATCACATGCTGATTAGTTAGAATGTAACCATCTGAACTAAAAACTACTCCAGATCCCAGACTCGTTTTTATTTGGTTTCTTTTTTTACCAAATATGGAATCTATATTTTCAGTCTGTCTATATTTCCTTTCATTTATTAATTGTTCACTGAAAATATTTACAACTGCAGGAGATGCTTTTGAAACAGCTGTATTGTATGAAAAGGACACAGTGCTAATGGCTGGATAATCTTTTTTTTGAAATAGGTCAAAAAATTTTAATAAAATTATTGCCAAAGCAAAACCAATCAGGAATGAGATTATTATTTTACTGCTAAGTTTTAGAATGTTTAATTTCATAACTCTTTCATCATAATTTAACTAAATACACTCTAAATGGGTATTTTTTATTATTTTTTTATTTAATTATGATGGATAATTTATCAAGTTCTAGTTGAATATGCTGTTTGTAGGCATTAAAATGCGCGCGCTGCTTTAAATACCTATCAATTTAAAATTTTTTGGACATTACCAAAGTGAATACACAAAGTTATAAACAAACAGATATACAAGAAAATTGGATATTATTAGATGCTAAAGGTAAGACTTTAGGAAGATTTGCTGCACAAATAGCCAAGATTTTGTCAGGGAAAAATAAACCTGAATACACACCTAATGCTGACATGGGTGATTTTGTAGTTGTTGTTAATGCGAAAGATGTTCATGTGAGCGGTAAAAAAAGAGATCAAAAAAGATATTATAGGCATTCTGGTTATCCTGGAGGCATTCAATCAAAGCTTTTAGGGGAAATGTTAGATAGTTCCCCAAGCGAAGCTATTAAAAGCGCTGTTAAAGGTATGTTACCAAAGAGCAAGTTAGGTAGAAAAATGTTTTCTAAGCTAAAAGTTTATGACGATTCTGAACATCCTCATATAGCTCAGAATCCACAATTAAGAGATCTATAAAAATTATAAGCAAGGGAAAAAAATTGGAACAAATAATAACCGTAGGTAGAAGAAAAACCTCGACCGCTAGAGTCTTTTTGCAAAAGGGAAAAGGCGAGATAACAGTAAATAAGAAGAAGCTAGAAGATTATTTCGGTAGAGAAGTTGCTCAGATGGTGGTTAAGCAACCATTGGAGACAGCTGATTTAACTAAGGGTGTTGATATTAAAGCCACTGTCTCTGGAGGGGGAAGTTTTGGACAAGCTGGTGCTATCAGGTTAGGCATAGCTAGGGCTTTAGTGGAATTTGATGAGGATCTTAAACCAGCTCTAAAAAAAGAAGGTTTTTTAACAAGAGACTCAAGGAAGGTTGAGAGAAAGAAAGTGGGTTTAAGGAAAGCAAGAAAAAGACCTCAATACTCTAAAAGGTAATATGCAACCAAAATCTCCTCCTAACCCAGGTAGAAGAAAATTTCTAATTACAGCAACCTCTACTGTTGGTGCAATAGGTATAGCCGGTGCAGCTGTGCCTTTTATATCTGCATTTAATCCAAGTGCTAAAGCAGAGGCAGCTGGTGCCCCAGCCATTGCTGACATAAGTAAGTTGGCTCCAGGAGAAATGATTATCGTAGAATGGAGAGGTACTCCCATTTATGTGGTGAAACATTCTCAAGAATCCATGAATGAAATTAATAAAAATCTAGAACGACTAGCCGACCCAGATTCAAATACAGAAGTTCAACCTCAATATGCAAAAAACGAATACCGTTCACGCAAACCTGGAATTTCTGTTTTATCAGCTGTTTGCACCCATTTAGGATGCGCTCCGAAATACTACCCTCAACTAGGTGTCGTTGATTTTGATTCAGATTGGCAGGGAGGATTCTTTTGCCCATGTCACGGTTCAAAATTTGATTTAGCTGGAAGAGTTTATTCAGGAGTTCCAGCTCCTGATAATTTAGCTGTGCCCCCACACTATTTTAAATCTGATGACATTTTAGTCATTGGAGAAGACGGAGATATAGCTTAATGGTTACTAAAATAATGAATTGGTTTGATGATAGATTGCCCATAACTGCAACTATTGAAAGACACCTCACTAAATATCCTGCTCCTATAAATATGAATATTTGGTATCTTGCCGGTGTGCTCCTTGTTGTTGTTTTGGTCATACAGCTAGCTTCAGGTATTTGGCTTTTGATGAATTATGAGCCAACTGCAGAAGGGGCTTTTGCATCCATTCAATACATAATGAGGGATGTTGAGTATGGCTACATAATTAGATATATGCATACTACAGGAGCTTCAGCCTTCTTTGCTCTTATTTACTTGCACATGTTCAGAGGCATGATGTACGGTTCTTACCAGAAACCACGAGAACTGTTGTGGGTTTTAGGCTGGATTACCTATCTTCTTTTATGCATGCTCGGCTTCACTGGTTATGTTTTGCCTTGGGGCCAAATGTCATTTTGGGCTGCTCAAGTAATTATGTCACTTTTTGGTTCCATACCCTACTTCGGAGAAGATCTTCTAACCTGGATAAGAGGAGACTACCTAATTTCAGGAATAACTCTTAATAGATTATTTGCATTTCATGTAGTTCTATTGCCTTTAGCCTTAATTGCAGTTGTCTTTGTTCATATCCTTGCTCTTCATGAAGTTGGATCAAATAATCCTGATGGTGTCGATGTTAAAAAATTTAAGGATGAAGATGGTATTCCTCTAGACACAAAACCGTTTTTTCCTTATGACGTAATGCACGATCTTTATGCTATAGGTGTTTTCTTAATATTCTTTGTTACTATTATGTTCTTTTATCCTGATGGTGGAGGGTACGTTATAGAATATGTGAATTATGAAGCAGCAGATAATTTAAAGACCCCCGAACACATTGTTCCATCTTGGTATTACACTCCTTTTTATGCAATGTTACGAGCCGTCACATTTCCATTGTTCGGTCTTTCTGCAAAGTTTTTAGGATTTGTGGTAATGGCTGCAGGGATAGCTATATTTGTTGCTTTACCATGGTTAGATAGGAGCCCGGTAAAATCTATAAAATATAAAGGTATCTATAGTAAATTCTTTTTGACTTTATTTGTCATTAGCTTTTTTGTATTAGGTTATTTAGGCACTGTTACGTCCACACCAGCCCGAACTTTAGCAGCACAAATCTTTACAATAACTTACTTTGCTTATTTTTTATTGATGCCCATTTATTCTAAATATGAAACCTGTAAACCTGTGCCTGATAGGGTAAGGCTATCATGAAGTTTTTCTCTTTAGTTTTATTATTCTTTTCAATTTCACTAAGCTCTGCTAGCGGAGCCCCATGTGGAAAATATTTATCTGAAGACGGATTAGTAGAAGGAGAATGTGATTCTGCTGAAGTCGATGCCTTTGATATAGCCTCTCTTCAAAGGGGAGCTCAAATATATATGAATTATTGCTTAGGTTGCCACTCTTTAAAATACGCTAGATATAAGAGAGTTTCTGAAGATCTAGAGATACCATTAGAAATGTTTCAAGCTAACCTTGTTTTTGGTGATCAAAAACTAGGAGATTTAATTCATATTGGAATGGAGTCAAAAGAATCTAAAGAATGGTTTGGAAACGCGCCACCTGATTTAACTTTAGAAGCTGGTCTTCGAGGTCCTGACTGGATATATACTTATTTAAAAAGCTTTTATATTGATGATTCAAGACCATTAGGTGTAAACAATAAAGTCTATGAAAACGTAGGTATGCCTCATGTTTTGATAGGAATGCAAGGTGAGCAATTTTCTGTCTGCAAACAGATTCCTGATATTGCTTCTAATGGTGGCATAAAGCAAGATCCTTTAACAGGAGTGCAGTTGACTATAGAGAAATGCGGTTTTCTTGAGGTAAGGCAAGGAACAGGCACTCAAACGGTCGAAGAATTTGATCAATCTATGAAAGATCTAACGAACTTTCTAGCGTATATGACTGATCCTATGAAAAAAGAGAGAGAAACTATTGGGGTTTATGTTCTTTTATATTTATTTATATTTACAATTTTGAGCTATCTTCTTTACATAGAATTTAAAAAAGATCTTCATTAATTTTTACCTGGAGTAATTTATGGTATCCCTTAGCAACAGAACATCAATGGCATTATTTTCCGATCCTTTAGATCATTACAGTCACAGAGTAAGGATTGTTATGTGTGAAAAAGGTGTTACTAGTGAAATCATTGACACAGATTCTAATAATCTTAGTTCTGAAATATTAGAAGTTAGTCCGTATGCAGAATTACCTGTCTTAGTGGATAGAGATGTATGTTTGTATGATTCAGTTATTTTAATGGAGTATTTAGACGAAAGATTTCCGCATCCTCCTCTTCTTCCCGTATATCCAGTTTCCAGAGCACATATAAGATTATTCATTCAAAGAATACAAAGAGATTGGTGTGATATTTTTGATAGTTTAATGGATGGAGTCCCTGAAGCTAAAGCAAAAAAGATGAGAACAGAATTAAAATCACAAATTCTAAGCATGTCACCAATATTGAAGGAAAAAGAGTTTTTTATGTCGGATGAATTTAGTTTAGTTGATTGCTGCATAGCTCCAATTTTATGGAGATTGCCCCTTATAGGTATAGAACTACAAAAAGATGCTAAAACAAAGCCTGTTTATGAATATATGCAGAGAGTTTTTACAAAACCCTGCTTTGTTAACAGCCTTTCTGAATTAGAAAAAGATATCAGAAATGCTTAAGAGTTAATTTAAGTATTCATATTTTCCATTTTTAATCTTAAAAATTATTGAGTTACGTTTGATAGTATTATCTTTAAAAGTTATTTTTCCTGTAAGCCCCTTATAAGCAGTTTTATTTAAATTTCTTGAACCTTCCATCAAAAGTGCTATCTCAAAAGCATCGTATCCTATGGCAAAATTTCTAGTTTTGTTATTTAGAGTATTTAAATCACTCGGAAGAGGCAAGGGAAGCATGAAAGGAATATCTATTGAAATTACATCTTCAAGATCCTTATCATTCTTAAGAAATTGACTATCTCCCTTCCAATCATTAGCTAAGAATACTTTCATTCCTTCATAATAATTATAATCTAGAGCAGGTTTAAGACTTCTTGCCTCTTGAGTGCTAACTGATAGGAACAAAGCATCTATATCCTCTCTTGTTCTAGGCTGAAGATTCAAATCTACAGATAGCATCCTTGATAATTTGCGTTTTCTCTTAAGGCTTTGTTCTAACAACAACAAATATGAGAATATGTACTGGCCAGATTCAGTTTTATCGAAGGTCCTGTATTCCGCAGTTTCTTTATTTAATTCTTCTTCCCAAAATTTTCCTATTTCATATTTATCTTTAGTAATCTCATTGTCTATAACCATAGTAGTTTTACTAAAAGATCTCATATAGTTGATTAATTTGTATTTATCATCATTCCTATTTACACGAAATTGCCTGAAGTTTTTTAGAGCTGATCTGTTATCAAAGTCAGAAATAAGAAGCACATCTCTATTTGCAAATTTATTCAAGCATAATTCGTAAGGTTTAGTTTCAAAAGAATCTTTCAGAAGAAAGATAAAATTGTAAGCACTTCGGTCAAGCACAAGAGAACAAGAATTAGCCTTATTTAAGTTAATAAATCTGATGTTAGGGAAGTATTTATATTTATCAGAAAATGAGTAGAAGTTGGTTAAAAGGCCTTTAACTTCATCTGGGAAAGGTTTTGTGCTTTTAGAATTAGAGAAATATATAACATTTATATCTCTTGGTAGGGAGTTTAGTTTATAGTTTATTTGAGGTTTCTCTATTATACGTTCCTCAAAATTACTTAAGGTGACATTTTTAGGATTACTCGAACAACTAAATAAAATTAATAATATGATTACATTAAATAAAACTTTCATTCTTAGCTGTGGACAATAACTTAGGTACTCTATACGTAGTTTCTACACCAATTGGTAATCTAAATGATATTACGAATAGAGCAATAAAAATACTAAACAAAGTTGATATTTGTGCAGCTGAAGATACAAGAAAGTCATCTCAACTATTTAATGCTCTTAATATTGAAACAAAACTCACTTCTTATCATAAATTTTCTGAAAACACTAAAACTAATGTTTTAATTAATAAAATCCTTGAAGGAAAAGATGTTGCAATAATAAGCGATGCAGGAACGCCTTTGATTTCAGATCCTGGAAGATACTTGGTTAATGCAGCGATTGAAAAGGGCATTAAGATAGTTCCTATTCCTGGTGTTACTTCAGCAATAACTGCTCTGAGTATTTCCGGATTTAACATTGATAAGTTTCATTACTTTGGATTCCTTCCTAGAAGAAAAAATGAAAGATTAGCTTTAATCAAAGAGATATGCGCCTCTGGAATAACTTCGGTAATCTTTGAATCTGGAAAAAGGATAGGAAATTTATTAAATGAAATCTCTCAAGAGCTTCCAAGTGAAGTGCAAATATTGGTTGCTCGTGAGATGACAAAAATTTACGAAACCTTTTACAGGGGAACAGTTGTCCAGATTCTGGAACAATTAAACTCAACAAACTATGGAACAAAAGGAGAATTTGTTTTAGTTATCTCTGATTTTGAAAAGTTGCAAGAAGATGAATTTTCAGAAGAAGACAATAGAATTATGGATTTACTTTGGGACTCATTGACCCAAAAAGAAGCCTTATCTTTGGGTTCAAAAATTTTAAATAAGAAGCGGAACTATCTGTATAAAAAAAAGATAGAAAGCAAAAAATAAAATTTATAAATTTATTCTTTACTTTAATTCAATATATAATTTACTAGAGCTAGCTAGATAATCGCTCTTAATTGAGAGGAAAGTCCGGGCTCCTTTGGACAAGACGCCAGGTAACTCCTGGGAGATGTAAATCTACGGAAAGTGCAACAGAAAATTAACCGCCTAAATTTAGGTAAGGGTGAAAAGGTGTGGTAAGAGCACACCGCATATCAGGTAACTGAATATGGCAATGCAAACCCCGTCTGGAGCAAGACCAAATAGAAGTTCGATAGTTTGTCCTAACTGAACTTGGGTAGGTTGCTTGAATCTTACGGTGACGTAAGATCTAGATGAATGATTATCCTAGACAGAACCCGGCTTACAGGCTAGCTCAAATCCTTCAAATATCTTACTTTTTAAGTAACGATTCAACAAATTTTCTTTTTTTAAATAAAAGGTGTAATTAAATTTTAATTTATGCTGGCAATTTTAAATAAAGTGTGTAAAAGTGTGTAAAAGTGCAACAAAATGTAGCTGTTGTAAATGTACTTTTTATAGAAAAAATGAGTTTAGGTATATATGGATCCAGTACACTCACTCTTGATACAAAGGGAAGGGTGATCATTCCTGCGCGATATAGAGAGCTACTAAGACAAAGCTGCCAGGGTGAAATGGTTATTACTAAAGATCCTCAATATCCTGCTTTAATGATATATCCAGGTAAATCTTGGAAAGAAATTTCAAAAAAATTCGAAGCTCTTGGCGGATTAAATCAGAAAGTTAGACCAATACAGTGGAAGGTATTGGGAAATGCTTCAGTCACCGAATTTGAGGTTACTGAAAGGATGACTTTATTGATTCCTCAAATACTTAGAGAATTTGCTAATCTTGTTTTAAAAGCACAAGTAGCTCTTATAGGAATGGGCTCAAAATTTGAATTATGGAATTTAGATAATTGGGAAAAGAAACAATCCGGTTTGGAAATCCCTGGTGAGGATTTAATTGATAATCTCCCACCAAGTCTGGAGGAAATACCGTTTTGAGTAATTCAACTCACGAAGCGGTAATGACAGAAGAAGTGTTAGAGAACCTTATCCTTTCAAAAAAGGGACTTTATGTAGATTGCACTTTTGGATCAGGAGGACACTCCTCTAAAATTCTTGAGCATTTAGACAAAGAAGGAAAATTAGTTTCTATGGATAAAGATAGAAACGCAACAAATCTGCTATCAGAAGAATTCATAAAAGATTCAAGATTTAAAATCATAAATGATTCTTTCAGTAAGCTATCTTCATATATAGACAAAGAAACAGCACATGGTGTGCTTATTGATTTAGGTATTTCATCGACTCAATTGGATGATTCTGAAAGAGGTTTCAGTTTCCAGACAGATGGCCCTTTAGACATGAGAATAGATAACTCTCAAGGTATATCTGCTGAAGAATGGGTAAATACAGCTTCTAAGAAAGATATAGAAGACGTTTTTTGGATTTTAGGTGAAGATCGTTTTTCTAGAAAGATCGCAAAGAAGATTTGCGAGACAAGAATTAAAAATCCAATAAGAACTACTAAAGAGCTTTCTGAAATTGTTATATCAGCTGTTTCAAAGAAATCTAAGAAACATCCTGCAACAAATATCTTCAGAGCCATTAGGATGAAAATCAATGAAGAACTTGAGGAATTATATAAAGTTTTAGAAGAATCTAGTTATGCATTGTGTTTTGGAGGTCGTCTTGCAGTAATAAGTTTTCATTCTATTGAAGACAGGATAGTGAAGAGGTTTATTCAAGGTAAGGATCGACGCTATTCTTCTATTAACTTCAATTATATTGGAGACAAATTTATAAAGCCTTCATTAGAAGAAATTAAAAAAAATCCCAGAAGCAGAAGTGCAATTCTTAGGGTTGCCGAAAAGGTGATGTAATGGAAAACATAAGACTTAATTTAATTCTAGCTCTTCTTTTTATAATTGCCTTTACAAGTTCTCTTGCTTTAGTACTTCAGACTTATGAATACAGAAGTTCATATTCAGAATTAGATAAATTAAAGTTAGAAAAAGAGGATTTGTATTTTAAATCAAGCATCTTGATTGAAGAAGTTGAATACTATAAGAACCATATTTCCTTAAGAGAAGTTGCATTAAATAGTCTAGGTATGAGGCTACCTATTGCAAAAGAAAGAAATGTAATTCCAAGAGGGGAAGGCTCATGAAATTTTATTTTATGCTCTTTCTATCTTCTATATTAGTTTTGGGTTGTTCTCAAAATATAACAAGATCACTTTATAAATCGATAATAATTACGTCAGATAAAGAAATAATTTCAGATTTAGAAGGTTTAGAAACAAATTTATTGAAACATCTCAATAATCCATCTATCCAAAACTTTTCTATAGAAGATATTTTTGAAGGTACTTGGCTATCTTCCATTAAAACTAGTCATTTATTTGATAAATCTATTTCTGTAGAGATAAAAGAACACCATCCCATAGCAAGCATAGATAAAGATAGATATATAACTCAGTCAGGAATTTCTATTTTTCCTAAAGGTAAATATAAAGAATTAAGATTAATAAACATTAGAGGTCCAGAAGATTCCATACTGAACCTAATTGATCAATCAAGAAACCTACAGGCAAAACTTAATAGGGTTGACCTAAGAGTAATAAGTTTCGAGTTAAAGAATAAAGATCAGTTAACAGCTAAAGATAATTCTGGAACAGAATATATCTTTTCAAAAAAGGAATTCCGGGTTCAGCTCGAACGTCTCGAGGATTATATCTCGTTCGAACTGAACTCAGGAAAAACAGATCATATCAGATATATAGATTTTAGATATAACAATGCTATTGCAGTTTTTTATAGCTAATAAGTAAAGGAGTAGGCATGAGTAATGTGAGCAGAAACGAAATGTTAGTTGGGGTAGATATAGGAACTTCTAAAGTTGTCTCAATTGTAGCAGAGACTAGAGGTAATACTTTAGAGGTTATAGGCCTAGGAACACATGCTTCTAAAGGTTTAAAAAACGGAGTTGTAGTTGACATCGACTCAACTACAAATGCTATCAAACGATCAATTGAAGAAGCAGAAAGCATGGCAGGATGCCATATTGGTTCTTGTTATGTCGGTATCTCTGGTAGCCATATAAATGGTTTAAATTCAGAGGGAGTGGTTCCAATTAAAGATGGAGAAGTACGATATGGAGATGTAGACAGAGTTATTGAAACAGCGCAAGCTATGGCAATACCAGCTGATCAAAGGTTACTACATGTACTTCCAAGAGATTACATTATTGATAAGCAAGATGGAATTAAGGAACCTTTAGGAATGGCAGGTTCTAGATTAGAGGCGAAAGTTCATTTAGTAACATGCAGTGAAAATTCCTCACAAAATATACATAAATGTATAAATGCCTCTGGTCTTGATGTAGAAGCTTTTGTACTAGAGCAGTTAGCTTCTAGTTATTCTGTCCTTACAGAAGACGAAAGGAATTTAGGAGTTTGCTTAATTGATATTGGAGGCGGAACAACAGACATTGCAGTTTTTGTTGATGGATCTATATGTTTCACAGATGTAATACCGATAGCAGGAGATCATGTAACTAATGATATTGCTCAAGCTTTGAGGACTCCTCCTACTGAAGCAGAGAGCATTAAACAAAAGTATGGATGTGCCGTCAGCTCAATGACTAAACCAGAAGAAATTATGATGGTTCCTGGAATGGGAGGTAGGCAAGAAAGAGAATTATCTAGACAGGCTCTAGCTGATGTATTGGAAAGAAGGTATGTTGAAATATTTAGCATGGCTCAACAAAAATTAAGTTTAAGTGGATTTGACCAGCTTATACCTGCAGGTATAGTCCTTACTGGGGGAGCTTCAAAGGTAGAAGCTGCATCTGAGTTGGCAGAAGAAATATTTCATGCTCCAGTAAGAATGGGTTCACCACATTCAGTTGAAGGATTCTCTGAGATCTTGAATAACCCAATATATGCTACTGCAGTAGGCTTACTCTTATACGGACAAAAACAGTTAGAAGAAGATCACATGAATTATATTCATAGAGATAGGAATATCTTAAATAGAATTTCTAGATGGTTTGGTGGCAACCTTTAATAAACGGAGATAATAGATATGAGTGAATGGGAAATAGTTGAAGAAGTAAAAGAAAATGCTTCTATAAGAGTAATAGGAGTTGGTGGAGGGGGAGGTAATGCTGTGCAACACATGGTTGAAGGAGGTATAGAAGGTGCTGAATTCATATCAGTTAACACTGACAGACAGGCATTGGATAAGAATGATGCTGGAACAAAGTTAATTTTAGGAAAAGAGATAACAAATGGACTAGGAGCTGGTGCTAATCCAGAAATTGGTAGAGAAGCTGCCTTAGAGGATAGAGATAAACTTAGGGATATGCTTAAGGGTACTGATATGGTATTTATAACTGCCGGAATGGGAGGTGGAACGGGAACAGGAGCTGCACCTATTGTAGCTCAGGTTTCAAAAGAACTGGGAATCTTGACAGTTGCAGTTGTGACAAAACCTTTTGAATTAGAAGGCAATAAGCGCATGAAAATAGCTCAAGAGGGTATTAAAGAATTAGTAGATGAAGTTGATTCTTTAATTACTATACCAAACCAAAAATTATTAGAAGTTTTAGGAGAAGATTGCAGTATGTTAGAGGCTTTTAAGCAAGCTAACGACGTTTTAGGAGGAGCAGTAAGAGGCATATCAGATATCATAGTTAGGCCAGGGCTAATAAACGTAGATTTTGCAGATGTTAAAACTGTTATGTCTGAAAAAGGCACTGCTATGATGGGTACTGGCACAGCAACAGGGCCAGATAGAGCTAGAATTGCTGCTGAACATGCCGTTTCAAGCAAACTTCTTGAAGATATAAGTTTAAAAGATGCGAAAGGGGTTCTTGTAAATATAACTGCTGGAGCTGATCTTTCTTTGGGAGAGATACAAGCTGTTGGTGATTGCATAAACAATTTTGCTTCTGAAGAGGCTATTATTGTTACTGGAACTGTAATGGATGAGAATGCTAGTAATGATTTAACAGTTACTGTTATTGCTACAGGTCTTAATTCTTCTTTGCAAAGTGTTTCGACAAAAAATAACCAAAGAGTTCAATCTTTAACTGAAAGACAACCTTTGCCCCTAAGTGATGCAGCTCAGCAATTATTAGAAAATCCTCCTTCTATAGAGAAAGTAATAACTAAAGATTCTGAGATTGAAGATGATTATTTAGATATACCATCTTTTGTTAGGACACAACTAGATTAATCAATCAGTCGATGCCTTCCTCGAGATTTTTATATTCTTCAGGAAGGATAGTTTTTGTCCAGATCCTTTTTGTTCTTGGTTTTTTGATACTTGTAGCAAGGTTGATCTATCTCCAACTTTTCCAAGATGTTTTTTTAGATAGTCAAGTTTTATCTAGGTCACATTCAGAATATTCTCTACTAGCTCCAAGGGGAAGGATATTAGACAGAGAGAATAATATATTAGCCTTTGACGTAATAAGCTATTCAATTGGAATAGACTTCTCTAAATTTAATAAAACCCAAAAATCTATTTCTGTATTATCAGAAATATTAAATATACAAGAAGCAAGTATTTTAGGCTCAATTAACAAACAAAATAAAGGTTATAGAGAAATTATTAGGAATATTAGTCCCAAAACTAAATTAGCCCTAGAAAAACAAAACATTAAAGGTTTATATTTTAAAAAGAATCTAAGAAGAACTTATCCTCAAAAAAATACTACTGCTCATGTTGTCGGTTTAACTGATATTGATAGAAATGGAATACAAGGAACAGAGTTAGTCTTTAATAATGAACTTGAAGGTAAGGAAGGTAAATTTGTAGGCGTAAAGGGTTCGGGTAATACCAAGATAGAAGGAGAAAGAAGAGAAGCTAGGCCTGGAAATGATATTGCCCTTACCATTGATATCAATTTTCAGTCTATTGCTTACCATCAATTAAATAAAGCTATTGATAAATATAAAGCACTCTCAGGATCCGTAGTTATAGTGCAACCAAAGACTGGTGAGATATTGTCTTTGGTAAGTTATCCTTCTTTCAATCCTTTAAATAGAAAAAATATTAAAGATATGTCTATCTTTAGGAATAGGGCTTCTATAGATGTTTTCGAACCTGGTTCTGTATTAAAACCTATAGCTATGTCTGCAATTATAGAATCGCGTAAAGAAAACCTAGATTCTATAATCGAAACTTCTCCGGGATGGATAGAGGTGTCTGGCTATAAAACAAGTGACTTTAAGGATTATGGAAAACTAAATCTTTCTCAAATAATCTCATTATCAAGTAATGTTGGAATGGTTAAGCTTTGTTCTAATCAAGAAATAGAATATTTAACTGACTATTATAAGAAGTTTGGTATAGGCGAATATCCAATAAGCATCATGTTACCTGCTAGAGAAGGATTTTTGCCACACCATAGTGAATTTACTCTTAGAGATAAAGTTAGTTCTTGTTATGGATATGGACTGACTTTATCTGCCTTGCAGATCGCTCAAGCATATATGGTTTTTGCTAATGATGGTTATTTTAAAGAGTTGAGACTATTCAAAGATAAGTTATTTGAATCCAATCAAGAGACACAAGTCATTTCTCATGAAACTAATAGGATAATAATTAAAATGCTTGAAGAGACTGTTAATTCAAACACTGGAACAGCTAGAGCGGCCAGGATTGAAGGAAAAACAGTAGCTGGAAAGACTGGAACCGCAATGGAATCTTTAGAAGAAAACACTTCTTATACAGCAACTTTTTCAGGGTTTGTTCCATCAAATGACCCTGAATATCTTGCTGTTGTAGTTTTGCATGGCCTAAAGGGAGAAGAGTCTTCTGGTGGCAGGGTTGCTGCTCCTGTTTTCTCAAACATAATGCATGAAATATATTTGTTAAATGATTTAGAAATATAAAATGATGGATTCAAAAGATTTTATGCCAGAATTAGTAAGATCTACTAATTTTAAAAATTGTAAAATTACTAGCCTTCACCTAGATAGCAGAGAGGTAAAGAAAGGAGGTGTATTTTTTGCAATCAAAGGCAAAAACCTAAGTGGAATTGATTTTATTGAAGAAGCAAAATCTAAAGGCGCTGAATTAATCATCTCGGAGGAATTAGTCAAAGATAAGGAGGTAATACATTGCAGTGATCTTAAACAATTGTTAGGAAAATTTTCAACAAGGTTTTACTCCTCTCCTAGTAAGAAATTAACAACTTTTTGTGCGACTGGGACTAATGGAAAGACAACTTCTGTAGAGGCTTATTCAAAAATCTGCAAAAATCTGGGTAAACAATGTGGCTATTTAAGCACCATTGGTAAATCGGTAGATGGTAAAAAAGTTAATGAGCCTTCTCCTCTAACAACTCCAGACCCAATTTCATTAAATAAAAGTTTCTCTGAGATGTTATTAAAAGGAACTACTCATGCTGCATTCGAAGCTTCTTCTCATGGCTTAGACCAGGGTAGATTATCGGGGATAGACATAGATTATGCTGTACTGACTAGTTTTTCTCATGATCACCTCGATTACCATAAATCTATAGAAGAATATGGAAATTCAAAAAGGTTACTATTTAAAGAGCTTAAACCTAGCAACTCATTTATTCAGATTGATAGCGAATTTGGAAAAAATCTTTATGAAAATCTTCTAAAAGATGGAGCTGAAGTTTTCAGTGTATCTTTAAAAGAAGAATCAGACTTTTACGCTTCATTCCAGAAGAATAATGACTCTTTAGAAGTTAACTTTAAGTCGCCTTATGGATCGTTTGAATTTACTTTGGGAACTATTTCAAGGTATATAGCGTCAAATGTTATATGCTCTTTGGCAGCACTTTGTGTTGAAGGCATAGAGCTAAATGAGCTTGCAGGGTGTGTTTCTGATATTGCTCTTTCACAAGGCAGGTTAGAAGCTATTCGAATAGGCAAAGATATTTGCTATGTTGATTATGCTCATACCCCAGAAGCTCTAAAACACTCTTTATCAGAAATTAGGGAGTTTCATGAAGGAGAAATATGGTGCGTTTTTGGTTGTGGTGGAAATAGAGATAAAGAGAAGAGGCCTATTATGGGTGAAATAGCAGAGAATTATAGCGACCATGTAATAATTACTGACGACAATCCCAGAAATGAAGCTTCTACAAAGATAATGGCTGAGATATTGGAAGGAACTAAAAAATCTGCAACTGTAAAAACTATTTCAAATCGCAAAGCAGCAATTAAATTTACATTAGAAGAAATGGCTAAAAGAAAGAGTATGAATATTATGTTACTTGCGGGAAAGGGTCATGAGAATTATCAAATTATAGGATCTGAAAGAAAACCATTTGATGATAGAGAAACATTAATTTCCTTAGGTAGAAAATAAGAGTAATGGAATTAAAAGATCTTGCTCTAGTTTCAAATGGTTTGTTACATGGAGATTCTTTAGAAATATCAGAATTTAGTATTGATACTAGGTCCGTAAAGGAGGGGGACGTTTATATTGCAATTAAAGGTAATAATTTTGATGGGCATGACTTTATTGAAGAAGCTGAAAATAAAAAAGCGAAAGCACTAATAGTAAATAAAGTTGTTAGATCTAATTTACCCTTTGTAGTTGTTAGCAATACGCTTAATTTTATGGAAGCCATAGCTGCGCATAATCGATCTTCTTTCAAAGGGAATGTTATTGGAATAACTGGAACCAATGGAAAAACAACATCTAAGCAAATTATTTCAAATTTATTATCGCAAATACATAAAACTCATAAGACAGAAGGAAATAAGAACAATCACATAGGTGTTCCTTTATCTATGTTAAATATGGTGAATGAATATTTAAGCTCTGTGATTGAAATAGGTACTAGTCAAGTTGGAGAAATCAAGAGCCTTACCAGCCTCGTTAGGCCTAATATAGCAGCTATAACGAATGTTTCTGCTGGACATCTAGAAGGTCTAAGAGATACAGATTCAATTGCAAAAGAAAAAGGAGATATTCTTCAATTTTCTGATTCTGAAGGAGTGGCAGTTTTACCTCGAGATTCTAGTTTTTTTAATTCTTGGATTAATAGTACTAATGCAAAGAAGATAGTTAGTTTTGGTTTCCATAAGGATTCTGATTTTAGGGTTATGAGCCCTACAATTGATGTAGTAAATAATTTAACAAGTTTTCAGTTGATACATAGCGGTTATAGAGAAGAATGTTCAATAAACGGCATTGGTATTCATAATTCTTTAAATGCAGCTATGGGGTTAGCAATTTGTTCTGTTCTAGGTTTAAATATTACAGAAGTTAAAGGTGCACTTCGCTATGTAGATTTTCCAGAAAGAAGACTTTCTATTCATAAATCCATAGCCAATTCTATTCTCATAGATGATTCTTATAACTCCAATCCAGCCTCAATGAAAACTTCTATTGATGTTATAGATTCAATGAAGAACTATACAAAGATCTGCATATTTGGAGAAATGAAGGAGCTTGCAAAGGATTCACGATCTTTGCATTTAGATGCTTATCAATATGCAAAGGATAAGGTAGATTATTTTTACTGCTTAGGCGAAGACTGGAAGGATATTAGAGGTTTTGAAAATAAGAATTTCAAGATGTTCTCTAGTCACGAGGAATTATACGAGAGTGTTAAAGAATTAATAAATCAAAACACTGTAACACTTGTAAAAGGTTCAAGATCAACGAGAATGGATATTGTTGCTGATAAATTAAAAAATTAGAATATGCTATTACCTGTATTTGAATACCTAAGTGAATTTTTTGGACCGTTTAGAGTAGTAGAGTTTCTATCTACAAGAGCAATATTAGCGACTTTAACTTCATTGCTTTTTGCCTTAATTCTAGGACCAAAATTCATTAATAAAATGAAAGATATTCAAGTAGGTCAGGTTATAAGAAAGGAAGGCCCAGAAACCCACCTTTCTAAGCAAGGAACTCCTACTATGGGAGGAACATTAATATTAAGCTCTATATTCCTAAGTGTTTTGTTATGGGGAGACTTAGAAAATCGATATTTGTGGGTAGCTTTTTTAACAACTATTTCTTTTGGAGTATTAGGATGGATCGACGATAGATTAAAGATCAAACACAAGTCTAGCGATGGACTTTCAGCTTCTAGTAAGATCTTTTGGCAATCTGTGATAGCTATAGCAGCTTGCTCTTTTTTATTTTATAGTCATGAGAATATAAAAGAAGTTAGCTTAATAGTCCCTTTCTTTAAAGATATATCAATACCCTTGGGCATAGGCTTTATTTTTCTTTCTTACTTTGTTGTTTTAGGAACCAGTAATGCAGTTAATTTAACTGATGGTTTGGATGGCTTAGCCATCTTACCTTGCGTGATGGTAGCTGCTGGATTAGGAATCATCGGGTATCTTGCTGGAAATATTATTTACGCTGACTTTCTAAATATCCCTTATTTGCCTGGAACCGGTGAGATGATTGTATTTTGTGGTGCTTTAGTTGGATCTGGAATAGGCTTCTTATGGTTTAATACTTATCCCGCCCAGGTTTTTATGGGCGATGTTGGATCTCTTTCTTTAGGTGCTGCTTTAGGCATAGTTACAGTTATCATCAGGCACGAGTATGTTTTATTAGTAATGGGAGGTCTTTTTGTTGTTGAAGCCCTGTCAGTTATTGTTCAGGTAACTTCTTATAAACTTACAGGTAAACGTATTTTTCAAATGGCTCCTTTACATCATCATTACGAACTTAAAGGTTGGCCTGAGCCGAGGGTGATTGTCAGATTTTGGATAATTACTTTCATGTTAGTTTTACTTGGTCTTGCTTTATTGAGATTAAGGTAGATTCTCAAAGTTGAATAAGATCCCTCTTATTATAGGTCTTGGCAAGACAGGAGTTTCCTTAGCTAAATATCTATCTAAGTCAGAAGAGAGTATCTACATCTTGGATTCATCTCCAAGTGATAAATTTTTACGAGAGCTAAATGATTTAGATGTAGATTGCATTCTTAATCCAGAAGTATCTGCAAGAACTTTCGATTCAATTTCTATTATCTATCCAAGTCCCGGAATAAGCATGGAGCATGATGCATTCATGCTCGCAAAGAGCCTTAATATACCTATTCAAACTGATATTGATATATTCTTAAAAAATAGTCGGAGTTACAACATTTTAGTTACGGGAACCAATGGTAAGACGACGACAGCATCTATGTTAGAGCATCTTTTAAGAGAATATTTAAAAAATAATTTTGTATCAGCAATTGGCAACATAGGAAAACCAGTTTTAGATTCTTTAGACCAAAAAATTGATATTGCAATTATAGAGATTTCTAGCTTTCAGATTGAGGCTAGCTCAGATCTTGATTCAGAAATGGGCATACTTTTAAACATAGAAGAAGATCATATAGATAGGCATAGGTCTTTTGAAATTTATAAGTCTCTAAAAACACGTGTACTTAAAGAATCTAGTCTCAATATTTCTAAAGTAGATTACGAAATAGAAGGAAAACAATTTCATGATTATGAAAATTATTTTCCTGAAGATAGTATCTTAAATAATCCAATCATAGAGAGCTGGCCTGTCCACGATGTTTTAAATCTAAAGGCTGCTTTAGTTGCATTAAAATTAATACTTCAGCATAAAGAAGGAATTAATGTTACTAATATTAATTCCTTCTTAGATAAGGCTATTGGAATTATTGCTTCCTTTAAAAAACAACCGCATAGATTTGAAGTGATAGAAAGAATAAATGACATCCTTCATATTAATGATTCAAAAGCTACTAATTTTGATGCTACTCTAAAATGTATTGAATCTTGTAGGAATATGAACGAAGAAGGTAATATTTTTTTAATATGCGGAGGAGACTTAAAAGGGCAGAAACTAAACAGAAAGAATGCTTCTCATCTGAAAGAAGTAAATAAGTGTTTTATCTATGGAAAGGATAAAGAAATATTGAAAGAAGTATTCTCATCTTTCACTAACTGTTTTTGTTGCGACGATCTAGATTCCGCTTATTTACTAGCCAAAGAAGAATCAAGAAATGGAGATATTATTGTGCTTTCTCCTGCATGCTCAAGTACCGATATGTTTACAGATTATCGTGAAAGGGGTGATAGATTTAAAGAATTACTGAAACAATCTTAATTCTATGTTTTATAAACAAATCTTAAATTTTGACTTCAGAAAATTAGATTTTTTCTTAATCTCTTTGTTCTTATTGCTAGGAATTATAGGACTTCTTGTTTTAACTACTGCTTCAGTGCACTTCTCAGATTCTTTATACGCAAACCCTACATATATTTTAAATAAACAAATATTACATCTTCTTTTAGGTCTGATTTTCTTGATAACTATTTTTTTAATGCCTTTAAATTTCTGGAGTCAATTTGATAGATGGCTGTTAGCTCTAGGTATTATTTTACTAATTCTTGTTTTTATCCCTGGAATAGGATTAGAAGTCAACGGGTCTAATAGATGGATAAGATTATTTGGGTTCAGTCTACAACCATCAGAAATTATGAAGTTTTTAAGTATTTTATATATTTCTACATACTGTGTGAGAAGAATTGAACTTGTTCAGAATGATATATTTAGTTTCATCAGACCAGCGGTTCTGCTAGTAGCTATCATCTCATTAATCCTCATTCAGCCTGATTTAGGTGCTTCTGCAGTTATTTTTGTTGCTGCTTTGGGAGTGCTATTTGTTGCCGGTGTTCCTATTAGACAATTTATATTGGTCTTTTTAATAGGCTTGATAGGGATAGTTCTTTTGATAACTTACGTCCCATGGAGATGGGAGAGGATTATTTCTTTTGTAGATCCTTGGAGTGATCCTTTTGATAAGGGCTACCAACTTACCTTATCTCTCATGTCAATTGGAAGAGGTGATTGGTTTGGTGTTGGTCTAGGACAGAGTTTAATGAAAATGGGCTATTTACCCGACGCTCATACAGATTTCATTTTCTCAATCTTAATTGAAGAATTAGGTCTACTTACCGGAATTCTGATTGTTGGTATGCTGTTTGGTATTTCTTTCAGGATATTCCTAATAGGTAGACAGTCTCTACAAAGACGATATCATTTTGGTTTTTTCTTCTGCTTTGGAGCAGCAATACTAATTGGTTTGCATGTCTTTATTAATGTAGGTGTGGCTATAGGCCTTTTACCTACAAAAGGCTTAACACTTCCTCTATTTAGCGCTGGTGGTACAAATATTTTGATAATGTGCTCTATGATTGGACTTATACTAAGAATTGATTATGAAAATAAGATTTCAATGCCAATAGCCAGCGCAAAGAGGAGAGTTAATTTTTAATGAAAGTTTTAATATTAGCTGGTGGAACAGGAGGTCATGTTTATCCAGCATTATCTGTTGCCAAAGAATTCAGCAGAAGCAAACATTCTATATTCTGGATAGGCAAAAAGTTATCACTTGAAAGTGAACTGTCTAAAAAAGAGAGTTTTAACTTTACAAGTCTTGAAACAAAAGGTTTCAAAGGGAAAAATATTATTGGGAAGATCGTTTCTTTGATTTACCTTGAGATTAATTTTTTAAAAAGCATTTTTATTATTAAAAAGATAAAGCCTGATATGGTCTTTTCAACTGGCGGGCATGTCACCTTAGCACCAGCCCTGGCTTCTTATTTATTGTCTATTCCACTTTTCATCCATGAACAAAATAGCGTACCTGGGTTGGTTAATAAGATTCTTAATAGGCTATCTAAATTAACTTTTGAAGCCTTCCCTGGTTCTTTTAATAAATCTCCAAAGATTCATACGGTCGGTAATCCTGTCAGATTAGAGATTATTAAGAGCCCACCACCTAAATCAACTATCAAGGAACATTTCAATATTCTCATCCTGGGTGGTAGTCAAGGTTCTAGACAATTAAACGAAATAGTTTTAAAGGCATTCAAAAATAAGATGATTCCTTCTCACTGGCATATAGTTCATCAAATTGGTGATTTAGATAGAAGTTCAATAGTTGAGGCATATTCTAAACATGATTGTAGCTATGAAGTCATTCCCTATATCACAAATATAGGAGAGGCTTATCATCAATCTGACCTAGTTATTGGAAGGTCTGGAGCAATGACAATTAGTGAAATTTGTTGTTCTTCAAAACCATCAATTTTATTGCCTTTACCCTGGGCAACAGATAATCATCAATACTTGAATGCAAAGTTTTTGGAAGATAAAAATGCTTCAATTGTTTTGGAATCAACTTTAGATAGTGCTGATAGTTTATTTACGCTTCTAAATGATTTAGAAAAGGATCATAATGCGAGACATTCGATGAGCGTAAATGCTTTTAATACATTTCCAACTTCTTCTTGTAATAAAATTATTGAGATAATTAATGAATCCTTCTAAGTTCTCTTTAAATAATATCCATTTTATTGGAATAGGTGGGAGCGGTATGAGCGGAATCGCTGAAGTCTTATTTAATTTGGGTTACAAAGTTACTGGCTCTGATCAAACAGAATCTGAAATCACAGAACGTCTGATCAATATGGGTATAGAGATTAATTATGAGCATTCAATAGCTAACTTAAAAGCAGCTGAAATGGTTGTTGTTTCAAGTGCGATTTCTAAAACCAATCCAGAAATTAAAGAAGCTAAGCGGAGATTTATTCCAATACTTGCTAGAGCTGAAATGCTCTCCAGTCTAATGAATACAAAGAGAGGAATAGCTATAGCAGGGACACATGGGAAGACATCAACGACAAGTATTATTGCCTCAATAATGGCAGAAGCTGGCCTAGATCCAACTTTCATCAACGGAGGAATTATTAATAGTTTTAATTCCAATGCCCAGTTAGGCAAAGGCAAATATTTAATTGCTGAGGCAGATGAGAGCGACCAATCATTCCTTCTTTTGCAACCTAGTATGTCGATTATTACAAATATTGAAGCAGACCATTTAGTAAATTATAAAAATAATTTTGAGAATCTTAAGAAGGCTTTTTTAGACTTCGTTAAAAAACTTCCCTTTAATGGCATGGCAATAGTTTGTGGAGATGATCCAGTAATTAGAAAATTAATACCAAAATTTTCTCGGCCATATATAACTTACGGGTTTAACAAAAAAAATGATTATGTCATTTCTAATTATTCCTCAAAAGATTTTAAATCATCATTTAACTTAAAATCTGAAACAGAGAATTTGAAACTAAATTTTAATATGCTTGGAAGGCATAATGTTTTAAATGCAGCAGCAGCAGTTGTTCTTTGTATCCAAGAAGGAATCTCTGCTGAAGTAATTAATCATTCTCTCAAAAACTTTATGGGTATAAATAGAAGGATGCAAGTTCTTGGCAAGATTGCTATCAATGGATCTAGTTGTATTTTACTTGACGACTATGGTCATCACCCTAGTGAAATTAAATCTACAATCGAATCTATTAGAGAATCCTATCCCAATAAAGAACTAAATATGGTTTTTCAACCCCATAGATTCACCAGAACTAAAGATTTATTTTTAGAATTCGTAAACGTTTTAATGCAAGTGGATAACCTTACCTTATTAGATATCTATTCCGCTGGAGAACCTTCAATAAAAGGCATAAGTAGTAAAGCATTAATGAAAAAACTTATAGACAGCGGGTTTAAAAAAGTCAGGATTCTTAATACAGGAAAAGAAATTATGGATTTTCATAAAGATCAAATGAGTAAGGATTCAGTTTTGATTATGCAGGGAGCAGGAGACATATCTAAGATAAGCTCAGAAATAAAGAGGACATATATAAATTGATGGAAGATTATTCTTTACTAAAAGAAAAGAAAATTGCTATTTTGGCTGGCGGTTGGTCTGCTGAAAGAGATATCTCTCTCAAATCTGGTGCAGCTGTTTCCATGGCATTAGAAGAGTTAAGTATCGATTTTAATTTCATTGATCTTAAATCAAAAGAAGACATAAAAAAAATATCTCCTGATATTGAATTGGTATTTATAGCTTTACACGGTAGGGGTGGCGAAGACGGTTATATACAAAAGGTGCTTGAAGAAAAAGGCATTCTCTACACCGGTAGTGATCCTCAGTCATGCGAAATTGCCATGAACAAATCTGAATCTAAAAAGATTTGGAGAGATTTAACATTACCTACCCCTGATTTTGTTGAGATCAAAAAAGCAGGTACTGCAGAAATGAAGCTAACCCCATATTTATCTCAAGAAAAGGACATAACTGCATTAGATAAGAGTTTTGTAGTTAAACCTTCAAGAGAGGGCTCAAGTTTTGGGATTTCTATAGTAAAGCCAGGAGAAGGAAGTTTAGAAGAATCAATGAATCATGCTTTAAAATTTGATGATAATATTTTGGTTGAAGCTTTTGTACCAGGAAGAGAACTAACAGTTTCTATTCTAGGTGATAAAGTTTTACATCCTATTCATATTAAACCTAGTGGATCTTTCTATGATTTCAAATCTAAATATGAAAGTAACAAAACAGAGTACCTCAGATTAGATCTTGAAGAGCATGATCTTAAAGAGTTAAAGGACATAGCATGGCATGCTTTCTCTTCTCTTGGTTGTCAGCATTGGGGTAGAGTTGATTTTATGCAGGATGAGAATGATAATTTCCAGATTATAGAAGTAAATACAGTGCCAGGACTAACACCAAATAGCCTCTTCCCAAAAGCAGCCTTTTTTGAAGGTATTACTTTCGAAGATTTAATAGCTAAAATATTGCTTTTAGCTTGCAAAGGCACTTAGTTGGCCATAAAATGCTGCCCCTACCTCATTCCACATTACTTATGATGGGAATTAATACCAAGAGGATCTTATGAGACATTACGAAATAGTTTTTTTAGTCCACCCTGATCAATCTGATCAAACTTCTTCTATTCTTTCTAAATTAGACAAAGTAGTTAAGGATTCAGGTGGTGAGGTTCATAGATCAGAGAATATAGGTAATAGAAAATTAGCCTATCCAATACAAGATCAATTCAAGGCTAGTTATGGCTTAATCAATGTAGAGTGTAATCAGGAAGCAATTGAAGAAATCAAAAATTCATTTAAGTTTAATGATTCCATCATCAGAAACTTGGTTATAGTTACCAAGAAGGCGCATACTGAGGATTCTGCTCTTTTAATTCAAACTAAGGAAGATAATGAAAAAGATTCTTATCAAGAAGCTAGAAAAGAGGTTGAAAAATCGGAGAATGATGACTTGCAAAAAGCTAAAAAAATAGAAACACCAAAGCAATCTGAAGAAGTTAATGAAAAGCCCAAAGAGGATTAATTATGGCTAAAAAACAAAAAAAGAATTTCAAAAAAAGAAAGAGTGATTTTGACAATAGACCCAAGTTTTGTAAATTTACTTCTTTAGGTATTGAAGAGGTAGACTTTAAAGATCTAAAATTAATAAAAGAATATATCACTGAGACTGGTAAGATTATCCCAGCAAGAATGACTGGAACTTCTGCAAAATATCAAAGACAACTAAATAAAGCAGTAAAGAGAGCGAGACATTTATCTCTTATTCCTTATACTGATTCACATTACAATTAAGACATGGAATTAATCCTTTTAGAGAAAGTAGCACAACTAGGTGATCCAGGTGATTTAGTAAAAGTAAAGTCTGGATATGGAAGAAATTTCTTAATTCCTTCAGGTAAAGCTATAAGAGCAGACAAAGAGAATAAGGCTGAATACGAGAAGAGGAAAGAAGAGCTCCTGAAAGCTGAAACTAAGAGAAAAGAGATGGCCATAGAAGAAGCTAAGAAACTTGAGTCTATAATTGTAAATATAGAGGCTCCAGTATCGGAAGAGGGTACTTTGTATGGATCTATTGGAACCAGAGAAATAAGTGATTTCATAATAGAAAAAGGAATAGATATAGAGAAAAGTTCCATTAGACTACCGGACGGAACTTTAAAGGAGATTGGAGAATACTCCATAGATATAGAACTTCATCCAGAAGTCGTTCAAGACATAAAGGTAGTAATCACCGCTAAAGAAGAAATTTAATTTAAAACACCTTGTTTTAATCCCTCTTGAATGGGAGAATTAATCTCTTTCCTATAAATTAGTATGGCATCTGAAACTAGTATAAATAAAGAATTACCTTTTTCTACAGAAGCTGAAAAAGCTGTTCTAGGCGGTATCATGTTAAGAAATGAAACCTGGGATCTAGTTTCTGACCTAGTAAAAGAAGATGATTTCCATAAAGAAGAACATAGATTAATCTACAGAACTATAAATCTTTTGCAAGATGCTGGAAAACCTGCAGATGTGATTACCGTCCAAGAAGCAATTGAAGGTAATGGAGACCTTCCAAAGCTTATTAACTCAGGGGGAAAAGATTATTTAACTCTTTTGGCAAAAGAAACTCCTAGTGTAGCTAACATCCAGAGTTATGCAGATATAATTAAACAAAGATCTAATCTAAGAAGATTAATCATAGCCGCTGATAATATATCTAAAGTTGCAAAAGAATCTGATGCATCTGGCAGCGATAGGATTATTGATGAAGCTGAAGAAAGAATATTAAGTTTAAGGGATGACTTAAATAGATCAGTTGGTCCAAGAATAGTAAAAGAGTTATTAGGGCCTGTTTACGCAGATATACAAGAATCTGCAGAAAGTGGAAGTTCACTTGTAGGAGTTAGTACAGGATTCTCTGGGCTAGACGATTTAACTCTAGGATTTCAGAAATCAGATTTAATTGTTATAGCCGGAAGACCTTCTATGGGGAAAACAGCTTTTTCATTTAATATTGCTGAGAATGTTGCTAGACAAACAGACCAGAGCGTATTGCTTTTTAGTATGGAAATGTCTTCTGAGCAAGTGGTTAGAAGATTTATATCAAGTATTTCTAACATTGACCTACAGAGATTAATGAGAGGAGAATTAGAAGATGATGATTGGGAAGGTATTGATAAAGCTTTATCTGTATTAAGCTCAAAACGCATATTGCTAGATGATACACCTGCTTTAACACCTTCTGAAATCAAAGCCAGAGCAAGAAGAATTAAACGTGAGAATGAAGATTTAGCATTAATTGTTATTGATTACCTGCAGTTAATGCAAGTTCCTGGAAAAGGTGAAAACAGAGTTGCAGAGATAAGTGAAATAAGCAGATCTTTAAAAGCATTAGCTAAGGAACTAAATGTCCCTGTAGTGGCTCTATCTCAATTAAGTAGAGCAGTTGATTCTAGGCCAAATAAAAGACCTATATTGTCAGATCTAAGAGATTCAGGAGCTATAGAACAAGACGCTGATGTTGTTGCCTTTTTATACCGACATAGTGTTTATGATAAATATGATCTAGAAAGTAAAGGAAAAGCTGAAGTGAATATAGCTAAGCAAAGAAACGGACCTACCGGTGCTATAGAGGTAGCATTTATTGAGCATATTGCGACATTTCAGAATCTTTCTAAGGCTGATACTTTTCAGCCTCCAAATTTTTATGACGAAGAAGAGGATTAATAATTATGAAAGTAAAGTACACGGATGATACACCTAGAAAGATTAAAGATTTTAATGATGAAGAATTAGAGCTTAATCCTGAACAAGTAGAGGATATAGCAGAGATCTTTAAAACTCCCTTAACAGGAACCTACAATTGGGACTATACGGCTCAAGATAATAGGATTTCTAAATTATATGAACTAGGAAAGAAGCTTAACTGGAATACTTCTATAGATATAGATTGGGATAGACCCCTAGTGGTTTCAGACGAGATCCCTCCTATGTTTTGGGATGAGTATCCTCCTTATAAACAATTAGATGATGATGGGAAGAGAGAATTTTTAAGGCACAGAGGAGCTAGCCAATTTAGTCAATTCTTACATGGTGAACAAGGGGCTTTATTAGTTGCTTCCCAGTTGGTTTCATGTGCACCTACTTATCAAGCAAAACTCTATGCCGCCTCACAAGCATTTGATGAAGCTAGACATGTTGAAGCCTTTAATAGGTATATCCAAGAAAGATCTAAATTGATGTATCCAGTAGGGGCTGGTTTAAAAAGTCTCCTTGATAAGATATTAACTGATAAAAGATGGGATCTTAAATTAATTGGGATGCAAATCATCATAGAAGGTTTAGCTTTAGCAGCATTCAATACTGCAAAAGCAGTTACACCAGATCCAGTTTTAAGAGACTTATTGCATTTCATAATTAGAGATGAAGCTAGGCATGTTACTTTTGGAGTAAATTATTTAGAAGAGTTTATAGAAAATTTATCTGATCATGAGAAAGAAGATAGAGCAATGTTTGCTTATGAGGCTTGTGTTATAAGTAAAGAGAGATTATTTCCAACTGATGTCTTTAGAAAATTTGGTTGGAATGAAGATGAAGCAAGAGAATTTTCGAACAATGCAGGTTTCGCTCTAGAATTTCAAAGATTACTCTTTGCAAGAGTCATGCCTAACTTATCTAGAATAGGATTATTAACTGATAAAGTTAGACCTTTGTATGATAAGCTTGGTGTTCTAGAATTTGAATCCCATTCTAATGATGGAGATATTTCTTGGGCTGAGTTAGAGAAACCTCTAGATTTATCTGCATAATCTATTAATTATATTGTTCAAGCTTCAGGTTTTTGTTAACCTGTACTCCCATCTTATAGGAGTTTTTATTTATAACTTCTAAAGGCTATTTTAGATGGGAAAAGTATCAACTTGTTATATCTTCGTCACTGGAGGTGTCGTTTCCTCCTTAGGTAAAGGAATTGCTTCTGCTTCTATTGGATCATTACTTGAAAGCAGAGGTCTATCTGTAACAATCCTTAAGCTCGATCCTTATATTAATTTAGATCCTGGAACCATGAGCCCATTTCAACACGGAGAGGTGTTTGTTACCGAAGATGGGTCTGAAACAGATTTGGATTTAGGCCATTACGAAAGATTTTTGAAAACCAAGATGACAAAAGATAATAATTTTACTACGGGCCAAGTCTATGAGGAGGTACTAAGAAAAGAGAGAAAAGGAGATTATCTGGGAGGAACTGTTCAGGTTATTCCTCACATAACTGATGAGATTAAAAATAGAATAGTTAAAGGGGCAGGAAATTCTGAAGTAGCTATAGTTGAAATAGGCGGAACCGTAGGAGATATAGAATCGCAACCTTTTCTGGAAGCTATTAGGCAGATGAAACTGGAACTAGGTTCAAGTAAGACTTTATTTATACACTTAACATTAGTGCCTTTTCTTCAGTCAGCTGGTGAAACAAAGACCAAACCTACCCAAAGATCAGTGAAAGAGATGTTATCTCATGGATTACAACCAGATATATTAATTTGCAGGTCTAACGGTTTTTTAGCAAACGAAGAGAGAAAAAAAATTGCTCTATTTACTAACGTTGAAGAGAGTTCTGTTATATCAATGCCTGATGTTAATTCTATTTATAAAATACCAGTAGAATTAAATAACCAAAAAGTAGATGAAATAGTAGTTAAAAAGCTTAACTTAATATGCCGCAAGGCCTCTCTAGTTGACTGGAAGCGGGTTATAGATGAAGATTTAAATCCAAAAGATTCTGTCACCATATCCATGGTAGGAAAATATACAGAATTAGCAGATGCTTATAAATCTTTAAATGAAGCTCTTAGGCATGGGGGATTGAAGAACAATTTAAAAGTAGATATTAGATATATAGATTCTGAACTGATAAATACAAGAAACGCTAAATCCTTATTAAAAGGATCAGATGCCATCCTTGTTCCTGGAGGCTTTGGAGAAAGGGGGATAGAGGGGATGATAGCAGCAGTTAAGTTTGCAAGAATAAGTAAGATACCTTACTTAGGTATTTGTTTAGGTTTGCAAATAGCAGTTATTGAGTTTGCTAGAAACGTAGTTGGCTTAAGAGGTGCTAATAGCACAGAATTTGATAAAGAAACTAAACACCCAGTTATAGGTCTAATTAGTGAATGGATGGATTTAGAAGGGATTATTGAGAAAAGAGATGAAAATTCAGATTTAGGAGGCACTATGAGACTTGGAGCCCAGGAATGTATGCTTGATAAAGATTCTTTATCTCGATCGCTCTATAAAAAAGCAAAAGTTTTAGAAAGACACAGACATAGATATGAGGTGAACAATAACTACCTTGATATGTTAATCTCATCGGGAATGAAAGTAGCAGGAAGATCTAAAGACCGGTCTTTAGTCGAGGTTATCGAGTTAAATAGCCATCCATGGTTTGTTGGATGTCAATTTCACCCAGAATTTACATCCAATCCTAGAGCGGGTCATCCTCTTTTTTCAGGTTTTATTAAAGCTGCTAAGAAATATAAAAGATTAAAGAAATAATTTATGACTGAAGTAAGTATAAATAAATTAAAGATTAGTAATTCAAACCCTTTCACTTTGATTGCTGGCTTGAATGTCTTGGAATCAGATAAAGTAATTGAACAAGTGATCACTCACTGTATAGCGGTGACACAGAAATTAAGTATTCCTTATATTTTTAAAGCTTCATACGACAAAGCCAATCGCTCTTCTGTTGATTCTTATAGAGGCCCTGGTGTCGATGAAGGTCTAAATATTCTCTCCGACTTAAAAAAAGAATTTAAGGTACCAATAATCTCGGATGTTCATAATATTGAAGAGGTTTCTAAGGCTTCAGAAGTACTTGATGTCATCCAAATACCTGCATTTTTAAGCAGGCAAACTGATTTAATTAGAGAAGCTGCCTCTTCTAACATCCCGTTGAATATAAAAAAAGGGCAGTTCATGGCCCCAGAAGATACTAATAATATCATTAATAAATGCGAACATTTTGGTAATAATCAAATCATGATTTGTGAAAGAGGAAGTTCTTTTGGATATAACAATCTAGTAGTTGATATGCTAGGAATGACTCAATTGAAGGAATCTAGTTATCCTATTATTTTTGACGTTACTCATTCTTTACAAAGACCTGGCGGTTTGGGAGATAGAACTGATGGCAGGGGTTCTAAGGCATTAGACCTAGCAAGGTCTGGAATGGCTCTTGGTTTGGCAGGTCTTTTTTTAGAAACTCATCCTGATCCAAAGAATGCTTTATGTGATGGTCCTTGTGCATTAAAAATAGATTTACTTGAAGACTTTTTAGTGCAGATAAAAGCTATAGATGACTTAGTAAAATCATTTTTATAAGTAATCAGTTAATTGACTAATGAAGATTAAAGAAATTAAAGCTTACGAATTATTGGATTCAAGAGGTAATCCGACTATAGGGGTCGAGGTTATTTTATCTAATAATAGCGCAGGACTAGCTTTAGTGCCTTCAGGAGCTTCTACCGGAAAGTACGAAGCAATTGAAAAAAGAGATAGCAAGAAAGATAGATATCTTGGGAGGGGAGTTTTGGACGCTATAAATCATATTCACAATGATATTTTACCGTTACTTAGAGACAAGGATGCGTCCGACTTATTCGGTAATGATTTATTAATGATCGAGGCAGACGGCACTGATTCAAAAAGCAATTTTGGAGCTAATGCTATATTAGCTGTCTCTATGGCTTGTGCAAAAGCAGCAGCTAATTCTAGTCAAATAAACTTACATGAATATATAAATAATAAGGCTTCTGAATTTTACGACAGAAAAATTGAACAAAAGATGCCTATTCCTATGTTGAACATTTTAAATGGCGGTGCACATGCTGACAATCCTATAGATTTTCAAGAATTTATGATTCGTCCTTATAGATTCAATACTTTTTCTGATTCCTTGAGGTGTGGAGTTGAAATATTTCATACACTAAAGCAAACTTTAGAAGATAAGAATTTAAATACATCTGTAGGAGATGAAGGTGGCTTCGCTCCGAAACTGGATACACCAGAATCTGCGCTTGATTTAATTATGGAATCGATCGAAAAAGCTGGATATAAGCCTGGCGAAGAAGTTAATTTATGTCTGGATGTAGCAGCAACTGAGTTTTATTCTGATGCTATTTACAAAATAAATGGTAAAGGAGAACTTAATTCAAGTGAAATGATTGATTACCTTAAGGCTTTGAAAAATTCATATCCAATTTATTCTATAGAAGATGGTTTAGACGAAGATGACTGGCAAGGTTGGCAGATTCTTACGGAAGAATTGGGGGCCCAAACCCAATTAGTGGGTGATGATCTGTTCGTCACTAATACTGCTAGAATTAAAAGAGGAATAGAAGAGAATTCTGCTAACTCTGTGCTGATTAAGGTTAATCAGATTGGCTCATTATCTGAAACCTTCCAAGCAATTAAACTGTCTGAAGAAAATAATTTTAAGAACATTATTTCTCATAGGTCCGGAGAAACAGAAGATGCATTTATAGCTGATTTATCTGTTGGAATGGGAGTTGGGCAAATTAAAACTGGGGCTCCTTCAAGATCTGATAGGGTAGCCAAGTACAACAGACTTCTGATGATAGAGAAAAATTCGAATATATGTTTTGGGTAATCAAACTTTTAAAAAAGACATTCAACGGTAAAATTAAATTTTACCTATTGGCGTCAATGCTGGCTCTAGTAGTTTTTATGACGCAATTTAATTACTGGTTTGGAGATTACAATAGATCTGATCTAAATTCTATGAAGGAAGAGATCGTTCTAATTTCTAAAGAAAATGAACAATTATTAGTTGAAAATAAATTACTGGAAGAAGAAAGAAATAAATTAAGCTCAGGCAGAGAGGCAATAGAGGGCTTAGCCCGATCTGAACTTGGACTTATTAAACCTGGCGAAACTTTTTATGTTTTTAAAGACGCAAAAGAAGAATCACCTCAAAACAATTAGATAGATTTGATAAGTCCATTTGTAGCTATATTGCCTTCTGCAGGGTCAGGATCTCGTTTTAATTCTGATATACCTAAACAGTACTGTTCTATTGGGAATAAAATGATAATTGAATTCTCTTTGGACTTACTTGCTAACTTAGATGAATGCCAGGCTGTTTGCATCCCAGTTTCCAAAATAGATCTTTACCATAAACAAATACAAGAACATCCTAAATTCCATTTCATTGAAGGAGGTGCATCAAGAGCAGAGTCAGTCAAGATAGGAGTAGATTTCTTAGATTCAGTAGACTTCACCTATGATAATATCTTAATTCATGATCCAGTAAGACCATGCTTAACTAATACTGAATTGAAAAGAATACTTGGTGAATTCTGTGATAGTAATCTCCAAGCTCTGATATCGGCAGTTCCAGTAAGTGATACATTAAAACTCTCTAAGAATAATTTTATTAAATCAACAATTAGTAGGGAGAATATCTGGAGGGCATTAACTCCCCAACTATTTACTAAAGAAGCCCTCAAAAACGCTTATAATTTAAACTCAGAAGATTTAAGCAACTTAACTGATGAAGCTAGTTTATTTGATAATTTGACTGAAGAGGTAATGATCACTCAAGGCTCATCAGAAAATATAAAGATAACTTTTCAAGAAGATTTAAAATTAGCTGAAAGTATTTTATTCAATCAAAAGAGGATTTAATTATGAGAATTGGCCATGGCTACGATGCCCACAAATTAGTTAAAGGAAGCCATGTTATTCTCGGAGGTATAAAAATAGATTCAGAATTTTCTATAGAAGCCCATTCAGATGGGGATATTATTATTCACTCCCTTATAGATTCTCTTCTTGGCGCTGCAGCCTATGGAGACTTAGGAACTTTTTTTCCTTCAGAAGATGATCAATATAAGGATATCTCAAGTAGAGAATTATTAAAGGAAGTTGTTCTTAAGCTTAAAGAAGATCAATATCAAATATCCAATGTGGACGTAACTTACGTAGGCCAATTGCCAAAATTAAATCCATACATTCCACAAATTAGGAAAAACCTATCAGAAGATTTAAAAATTGAGATAGATTGCATAAGTTGCAAAGCAACCACAACAGATTTTTTAGGTTTCGAGGGTTCAAAAGAAGGCGTTTCCTGTCATGCAGTTTGTTTAATTAAAAAGTAGTTTCTAACATGCTAAAGATTTTAATTTCTAATGATGATGGATATGACTCTCCAGGACTCGAAGTTTTATTTGAACATATAAAGGAAGTGGCAGAATTATTTGTTGTTGCCCCGGAAATGAATAATAGCGGGGCGGGCTGTTCAATTACAACAAATAGACCTTTAAAAGCTACTCGTCATGAAAATGGATTTATATCTGTAAATGGAAGACCTGCAGATTGTGTTCATTTAGGAATTCACGAACTAGCACCTTGGAAACCAGATTTAGTTTTAAGCGGCATTAATCTTGGAGCCAATATGGGAGAAGATTTACTTTATTCTGGTACTGTTGGAGCTGCACTTGAAGGAAGAGGTTTAAAATATCCTTCTATTGCGGTTTCAGCAGCTGCCTTTAATCAACCGGGTTCGGAAAATTTTTTAGAACCCAATAATATAACTGCCGCTTTGGTTCTGAAAGAAATAATAGAAAATTATGAATCTATAGAATTAGATTCATCTGTCGTTCTTAATGTGAATGTTCCAAATGTAGAATATTCTAAATCATTGAATAAAAGAGTAACTACAATAGGCAGTTGGGGTAAAAGAAACCCTCCATATAAAGAAACAAAAGATAATGGAACTGAGCAGTTTTGGACAACACATAGAGATAAATTTCCTTTGAATGATAAAAATACAGATATATCGTGTCTTATGGATGAAGAGGTATCTATCTCACCTATAGTTCCTAATTTCTCTAATGAAGTTAGTATTAAAGAAATAACGCAATGGATTGAGCAATGGGGCTAGATAAAGAAATGATTCAAGGAGAAGGTATGACTTCTCTGAGAACGCGTCAGAGATTAATTGAACGCTTAACTGAAAAAGGTATATCAGATATTAGAGTTTTAGAAGCAATGAGAGATACTCCTAGACATTTATTTTTAGATGAAGCCTTATCTACTAGAGCCTATGAAGACCTTGCCTTACCTATTGGTTACCAACAAACTATTTCTCAACCTTATATTGTTGCCAAGATGACAGAAGCGTTAATCCAACATGATAAGATGTCTCAGAAACCTTTGAAGAATGTATTAGAGATAGGTACAGGATGTGGCTATCAATCTTATATATTGTCACTTTTTTCTAAGGAAGTTGTTTCTTTAGAAAGAATAAAGCCGCTCCAAGAAAAAGCGAAGAAACTGCTTAAAGCACTAAAGGTAACAAACGTAATTTTTAATGTTGACGATGGAAGCGCAATAAAAGGTTCTAAATTTGACGCAATATTATCTGCAGCAGCTCCTCTTGAAGTTCCTTTAGCTTTAAAAGAAAGGCTTTCGGTTGGAGGAAAAATGATTATTCCTGTTGGTGATAAAACTAAGCAAGTTTTAACCCTAGTAACTCGAACTTCTAAGAAAGAATTTACAGAAGACAAACTAGAAGACGTCCTTTTTGTTCCTTTATTAAAAGGGGTAGTCTCATAATTTCTTTAAATAATAAATTAATAGTTTTTGTTAAAGGTCTTGCTATGGGAGCTGCAGAGATAATACCAGGGATATCAGGAGGAACTATTGCTCTTATTCTAGGTATTTATAAGAGATTGATTATTGCAATAAGTTCTATAGATGAAGGTGTTTTAAGAAAATTACTAAGGTTTGAGTATAGGAATGTGTGGAGTATTATTGATGGCAACTTTCTCCTATTTCTAGGTTTGGGTATGGTCTCTTCTGTTTATATCCTATCAAATCTAGTGTTATTTTTAATGATAACTTTGCCAATATTCTTTAAGTCATTTCTTTCGTCCTTATTATTTAGTTCATTATTTATAGAACCATTAAAGCAAGAATTTAGAAAAGAGCTCGTGATCGGATTATTAATTTCTGGATCATTGTGCTCAGTAATATTTTTTTCACCTTCAATTACTTTTGAGAGTGTTACCGGGTTTTATATATTTTTATCTGGATTCATAGCAATTTCCGCGCTAGTGATTCCTGGGATTTCAGGTAGTTTTATTTTAGTATTATTAGGTAGTTACCCTTTCTTAATAGAAGCTGTAAGCAATCTAGAGGTAGTAAGAATTTTATATTTCATAGTAGGTGCATTCTTTGGCTTATTTACTATTGTTAGGTTAATTAGAAGGTATTACGAAAGAAACGAAACTCAGCTAACATCGATATTCTTTGGCTTAGTGCTTTTTAGCATTCCGCTTATTTGGAAAGCAAATTCTATTTCTGACGTGAGTCCAGTGCTTACAGAAGATGCCGTTTCTATAATTCTAGGTTTGTTAACAGGATCTTTAATAATGTATAGCTTTAATAAAATTAAAAGCAATTAACGTTCTATATATTTAAACTTTCCTTTAACTTCCTTCCATTCATCAGAATCTGGTAAGGGATTTTTTTGTTCAACAATGTTTGGCCATTCCATGCATAACTCTGCATTTAGTTCTATATATGGTATTTGATCTTCTGGAACTTCATCTTCCGAATATATTGCTTCAATTGGACATTCAGGTTCGCATAAAGCACAGTCTATACATTCATCTGGATTAATGACTAACATGTTTGGGCCTTCGTAAAAGCAATCAACAGGACACACTTCCACACAGTCCGTTAATTTACATTTTACACATGCGTCTCCAACTATAAATGCCATGGTCGCGCATTCTAACATCTTAGAATTTACCAGTAACTATTGATCTAGACAAAGATTTCATATCTGTTCTAATAAACTCCTTAAACAAATATTTAAAAATTGGACTTAAAAGAATTAGAATCACTTAGCTTAGATTTAGGAGTTCTTCTCAATAAGAAGAACTATTTCTTCACCACAGCCGAATCCTGTACTGGTGGATGGGTAGGACAATCTCTAACATCGGTACCGGGTAGTTCGTCTTGGTATGGATGCGGTTTTATTACCTATTCTAATATTGCTAAACATAAGATCCTCGATGTCTCAAAGGAAACTTTAAATAGTCATGGAGCAGTTAGCCAAGAGGTGGTGACAGAGATGGTTGAAGGCGCTTTGATAAAGAGCTATGCAAACATTGGAGTAGCTATTAGCGGCATTGCTGGACCTGGAGGAGGTAGCTCAGAAAGACCAGTTGGAACTGTTTGCTTAGCTTGGAAGTTAAATGATTTACCAGCAATAAGTTCTACTGAACTTTTTGATGGATCTAGAGAAGAAGTAAGGTTTAAAAGCGTTTCAAAAGCCTTAGAGGGTACTATCAACCTATTAAAAAATGATAATTAAAAAAATACTGTTTATTTATACAGTATATTGTATAATGCCATCAATAATTCAATTGGAGAAGTATTATGGCTCAAAAAAAGGTGACAGACATTAAAGAAGTAGATAAAACAAAATCTTTAGATAATGCATTAGGTCAAATAGAACGACAGTTTGGTTCAGGAACTGTAATGCGCATGGGAGATAAGAGGCATGAAAAAATTCCATCTATTCCTACGGGTTCTTTAGGTCTCGATTTAGCATTAGGTATAGGCGGTTTACCAAGAGGTAGGATTGTTGAGATTTATGGGCCTGAATCATCGGGCAAGACCACATTAACTTTAGAAGTTATCGCCCAATGTCAGAAAATGGGAGGAACAGCAGCTTTTATAGATGCAGAGCATGCATTAGACCCAATTTATGCTGGAAAGCTAGGCGTTAATGTTGATGAGTTATTAGTTTCGCAACCAGATACTGGAGAGCAAGCACTAGAAGTAGCTGATATTATGGTTGCTTCAGGTGGCATTGATATATTAGTCATAGATTCAGTGGCAGCATTAGTACCAAAAGCAGAGATAGAAGGAGAGATGGGTGATCATCATGTTGGTCTGCAAGCACGACTAATGTCACAAGCTTTAAGAAAAATTACTGGTAATGTCCAGAAGTCAGATACTCTGGTTATATTTATTAATCAAATTAGACACAAAATAGGCGTAATGTTTGGAAGTCCAGAAACAACTGCGGGAGGTAATGCTCTTAAGTTTTATTCATCCGTAAGAATGGATATAAGAAGAATAGGGACAGTTAAGGAAGGTGACGAAGCTGTTGGCAATGAGACAAGAGTAAAGGTTGTCAAAAATAAGGTCTCACCTCCTTTTAAACAAGCAGAGTTTCAAATACTTTATAACAAAGGCATCAATAGACTAGGGGAAATTATAGACAAAGGAGTTGAACTAGATATTATTGAGAAGGCCGGTGCATGGTATAGCTATGAAGGAGAAAAGATTGGCCAAGGTAAGTCTAAATCAATTGAATTCTTAGAAGAAAATAAAAAACTTCTTAATGCTATTGAAAAGCAAGTTGTAGATGCTATTAGTAAAGAAGATTAAGTTTTATTCATTCTTCTTTTTTATCTCTTTTTAGTATAGGATTTCTATTGGGCATCCATTCATGATGAGGGGATGCCCTTTCACTTATAGGAGAAAATATGGGAAATGCTTATATAGTAGGTGCAGTACGCACACCGGGAGGAAGAAAAAATGGAAAACTTAGTCAGTGGCATCCTACTGATTTAGGAGCTTTAGTTTTAGATGAGTTAGTTGAAAGAACAGGGGTTAAGCCAGAATTAATAGATGATGTTATTTTTGGCTGTGTTAGTCAATCGGGAGCTCAATCAGGTAATGTTGCGAGAAATGCTGTTCTTGCTTCTTCATTACCGGAATCAGTGCCTGGAACTACTGTAGACAGACAATGTGGATCCTCACAACAAGCTATACATTTTGCTGCTCAGGCTGTTATGTCTGAAACTCAAGATATAGTTATTGCAGGTGGAGTAGAAGTTATGAGTCAAGTACCTATAGGTGCAGCTATAGTAGATAGCTTTAAAGCAGGTCACGGGCAGCCCTATGGAGGAAAAGGTACTAGTGAAAGATATCCTGGCGTTCAATTTAGTCAATTTACTGGGGCGGAAATGATGGCTAAAAGATGGGAGTTGTCTAGAGAAGAGCTTGATTCGTTTGCTCTTGCAAGCCACCAAAAAGCAGTTAATGCAACCGAAGGTGGCTTTTTTGATAGAGAAATAGTTCCAGTGGAAGGGGACTTACCGAACGGCGATAAAGAAATGGTCACTGTAGATGAGGGTATTAGATTTGATGCAAGCGAAGAGAGCTTGTCTGGTTTGAACACTTTGTCAGAAGATGGAGTATTAACTGCAGGGACTTCTAGCCAAATCTGTGATGGTGCAGCTGCAATTATGCTGGTAAATGATGAAGGCCTAAAAAAATTAGGACTTAAACCAAGAGCAAAAGTTGTAGCTCTTGCTTTAGCTGGAGATGATCCAGTAATTATGCTTACTGGTCCTATACCTGCATCGAAAACAGTGCTTGAGAAAGCTGAACTTAACATTAATGATATTGATCTATATGAAGTAAATGAAGCCTTTGCTCCTGTACCTCTTGCTTGGGCTAAGGAATTAAAAGCCGATTTAGATAAATTAAATGTTAATGGTGGCGCTATGGCGCTTGGTCACCCTTTAGGTGGAACAGGCGCAAAATTAATGACAACCTTACTTCACGAACTTGAAAGAAGAGAAGGAAAGTATGGTCTTCAAGCTATATGTGAAGGAGGGGGCACTGCTAATGCCATGATCATTGAAAGGCTTAGTTAAGTTCTTTTAAAGTGTTCAAAAGGTCTTCTTGAGAAACCATTAGTGGTTTCTCATCCTTCCTAATTTTTAATTCTAATTGATTACTTTCTAGTGCCTTGTCTCCGATTATTATCATAACTGGTATGCCTATAAGCTCCATATCAGCAAACTTTACACCAGGTCTTTTGTCTGTATTCTCCCAAAGAACATCAATTTTATTTTCTATCAATTGATTATAGATTTCTCCACATTTAGCTGATATGTCCTCTTTTCCTTTGGGATTGGCTTCTACAATTGCAACTTCGTAAGGGCTTAGAGAATTAGGCCAGATAATCCCCTTATCATCATGGTTTTGCTCAATAGCCGCAGCTACAATTCTAGACGCTCCTATTCCATAACATCCCATGTATGGAGTGATATTTTCTTTATCTCCTTGAACCTTTAAATTAAAGCTTTCCGAATACTTTTTACCCAGTTTAAAGATATGACCAGCTTCTATTCCCCTTTTAAGCTTTAATTTACCCTTACCATCTGGACTATCTTTCCCTTCTAAAGAAGCAGGATCTTGATCCTCTTGCAACTCCACAAGTAATTCAGCATTAATTGCATAGTCACTTTTATCACTAAATGCCAACAAGTCTTCACCCGAATCTGCTAAAACATGGAATTCTTCAGAGTCAGATCCACCTATAGCACCACTGTCTGCCTTAACTAGACGATAATCTAATCCAAATCTTTGAAATATTTTTAAATAGGCCTCCCTTATGTTTTTATAAGTAAGATCCAGTCCTTCTTGATTTAAATCAAAGGAATAGGCATCTTTCATAACAAATTCTCTTGATCTCATTACACCAAATCTAGGTCTTATCTCGTCTCTAAATTTAGTTTGTATTTGATATAAAGTAATAGGAAGCTGTTTGTAGCTTGTAAGAATATTTTTGCATAGATCAGTTATTACTTCTTCATGGGTAGGACCTAAACAAAATTCATTTTCGTGCCTATCTTGAAAAACCAAAAGCTCCGGACCATATTGATTTCTCCTTCCAGACTCCTCCCATAGCGATATGGGTTGAACCATCGGCATAAGTATTTCTTGAGCTCCAGCATTATTCATTTCTTCTCTAATAATATTTTCAACTTTATGTAATACTTTTTTACCAGTCGGAAGCCAGTTGTATATACCAGAAGAGACTTGACGCGTTAAACCAGCTCTAATCATTAGTTTGTGGCTAACTATTTCAGCATCAGAGGGATTCTCTCTTTGAGTAGCAAATATTAAATTCGAAGCTTTCATGATTAATATATTTTAATACTATTATATTGATGATTTTAAAGAAGCTATATAGTTAAATTGCTATAATTATATTTTTGGTGAAGAATTCACCTTTTTTTACAATTAATGTTACTAAGATGCCTACTTATATTTTTAAAAATACTAAGACTGAAGAGGTTTTTGAGATTCAAATGAGGATCTCAGAACTTGATGCTTATAAAGAAAAAAATCCAAATTACACCCAAGTACCTACTGCACCTTCTTTCAGGTTAAAGGGGAATGGTTGGTATGAAACTGATTTCAAGACAGGTAATAAAAAGAATATAGCTAAAAGTGACAACGAGAAGCCTGCTGAATCAAAATCTCCAAAAGATAATAAAAAAGACACAAGCGAGAAAAAGAAGAAAACTGAAAAAGCATCTTCTTGAACATAAAGTAAATTGAGATGAACAAAAGAACGCATAAATGTAATGAGGTCACAAAAGACCTAATAGGTAAGGACATATCTATTACGGGATGGATTCGCAGAAGGAGAGATCATGGTGGTGTAATTTTCTTTGATGTTAGAGATGAGACTGGACTTGTTCAGGTTGTTTATAATCCTGAACTTAAAGAGATCTTTGGTCTTGCAGAAAGCTGTAGAAATGAATTTGTTATTTATGCAAAAGGCAAAGTAAGAGAAAGACCCGAAGGAACAATCAATAAGAATCTAATTTCTGGAGAAGTTGAGATAGAAGCTACTGAATTAACTATTCTAAATACTTCTCTGCCTTTACCATTTCAATTAGATGAGCACTCATCTGTAGGGGAGGAAACTAGGCTAAAATTTAGATTCCTGGATTTAAGAAGAGATGAAATGCAATCTAATCTTAGACTTAGAGCGAAAGTATCACAGGTTTTAAGAGAATATTTAAACCATAATGATTTTATAGAGATAGAGACTCCTTTATTGACTAAAGCCACTCCTGAAGGAGCAAGAGATTATGTTGTTCCCAGTAGAACTTTTCCGGGTTCTTTCTTTGCTTTACCACAGTCTCCACAATTATTTAAACAAACTCTGATGGCCTCTGGATTTGAAAGGTATTATCAGTTCGCCAAATGTTTTAGAGATGAAGATCTTAGGGCAGATAGACAGCCAGAATTTACGCAGTTAGACATTGAATCTTCTTTTGTAGATGCTTCTGAGATCATGAATCTTGTAACTGAGATGATTACAAAAGTTTTTAAAGAATCACTTAATATTGATTTAGGCGATTTTCCCATTTTGTCTTACTCAGAAGCTATTAATCTTTATGGAATAGATAAACCAGATTTAAGAAACCCTCTAACTTTTATTGAAGTTAAAGATTTATTTAAAGACTCTGATTTTAAAGTCTTCAGTGAACCAGCTAATGACGAAGATTCTAGGATAGCTGCTTTATCTGTACCTAAAGGTGAAACGCTTACAAGAAAACAAATAGATGACTATACAGAATTTGTTGGAAACTATGGAGCTAAAGGGCTAGCTTATATAAGAGTAGAAGACCCTTCTAAAGGTAAAGAAGGTTTGCAGTCACCTATTATTAAATTTATTGACGATGAGATTATTAATAAACTTCTTACGGTATTGGACGCTAAGAAAGGTGACATAATATTTTTTGGAGCAGGGAAAAGAAATATAGTGAATGACTCTCTTGCAGCTTTAAGAAATTTGCTTGGTAAAGATCTGGATTTATTAGAGTCTGACTGGGCTCCTTGCTGGGTAGTTGATTTTCCAATGTTTGAAAAGAATAACAAAGGAGAGTTGACTCCTTTACATCATCCCTTTACTGCCCCAAGAGGTAGTATTGATGAATTAAAGGCAGAGCCTCTAAATGCACTTACTGACGCTTATGATGTAGTTTTAAATGGCACTGAGTTAGGTGGAGGTTCGGTTAGGATACATGATCATGAGATGCAAAAGGCGGTTCTCAGCTTATTAGATATACATGAAGAACAAGCTGAAGAAAAGTTTGGTTTTTTGACCGCAGCTCTGCAGCATGGTTGTCCTCCTCATGCAGGATTAGCAATTGGTTTTGATAGGATGATTATGTTGATGACTAATTCTGAATCTATAAGAGATGTTATTGCCTTTCCTAAAACGCAAACTGCCTCTTGCTTGTTAACCGATGCACCCGGAGAAGCTTCAAATGAACAGCTTGATGAATTGCATATTAAATTTCATGGCCTGGAGAAGGAGAAAAAATAGTGGCAGGTCATTCAAAATGGGCAAATATAAAGCACAGAAAAGGAAGACAAGATGCTAAAAGAGGAAAAGTTTTTTCTGTCTTAATTAGAGAGCTTACAGTAGCTGCAAAATTAGGAGGGGGAGTACCAGAAGATAATCCCAGATTAAGGACAGCAATCGATAAGGCCTTATCGGCCAATATGACAAAAGATACTATAGAAAGAGCTGTACAAAGAGGAGCAGGCGGTTTAGAAGGTGAAAATCTTGAGGAAGTAACTTTTGAAGGATATGGCCCAGGTGGAATCGCAGTTATGGTTGAATCTATGACAGATAACAATAACAGGACAGTTGCAGAAGTTAGACATGCATTTACTAAGTCGGGAGGAAATCTAGGTACCAACGGTTCTGTTGCTTATCTCTTTAAAAAGAAGGGCTTAATTAGGGTTAAAAGCGGACAAAATGAGGATCTCGTAATGGAATTAGCCATTGATGCTGGAGCTGATGATATGGAGGTAAATGAAGATACTTCTATGAGTATTACTTCTAGGCCAGAAGATTTTGAAAACATAAAAAATGTTTTAGTGGATAAAAAAATAATCGTTGAGGACTCAGAGATATCATTTATACCAGAAAATACGGTTAAAGCTGATTTAGATACTTCTTTAAAAGTTTTTAAGTTATTAGAGTCCTTAGAAGAGTTGGACGATACTCAAACAGTAACATCAAATATAGATTTCTCCGATGAGATGTTGGAATATTTAGATTAACTTATGACTAATTCTAGAAATAAGGGAGCTTCTTTTGAGAGAGAGGTCGCAAACCTTTTGACCAATGACTTAGGTCTCAAGAAGAATATAAGACGAATACTCGAACAAACTAGAGAAAAACACCTTCCTGACTTAATGATTGGTAGATGGTATTTAGAATGCAAAAGGTATGGTTCAGGTGCAGAACCTTTAGAGGCCTGGTGGCAACAAGTTCTTGATGCTACCAAAGAAAAAGGTATACCCGCTCTAGTTTATAAATTTGATAGAAGACCTATTAAGGTTAGGGTTCCTATTGGTGCAATCAACCCTGATTTGCATATTGACTCGCCATTTAATGCAGATCTTTTGTGGGATGATTTTATCTTTCTTCTAAAGGAGTTGTATTCGGAAGATATAGAGAATCATGATTTAGAAGACTAATGCACACTTTTAAGACCAGAGTTTATTATGAAGATACAGACGCCCAAGGCGTTGTTTATTACGCAAACTATTTAAGATTCTTTGAGAGAGCTAGAACAGAAGCACTTAGAGGGGCCGGATATGGGCAAATGAAATTAATGAAAGAAGGTCTTATTTTTGTAGTAAGAAATGTAGAAATGAAATTATTAAAACCTGCAAGACTTGACGATGAGCTTTCAATAACGACTTCTCTCGTTAAGCTTGGAAAAGTAAGTTTTGATTTTAATCAAGACGTTTATGTTGGTGAAACGCTTGTAACTCAAGCAATAATCCAATGTGGATGCCTAGATTATCAAAAATTTACTCCTTCTTCTCTTCCTGAGTATTTACATAAGGGTATGAAGAAACTAATCTAAACATAGTATGGAATTATCTATCATTGAATTATTTCTAAATGCCAGTCTTGTGGTGAAGTCTGTTATTGTTATCTTAATAGCTGCTTCGATACTTTCATGGATGATAATCTTTGAAAGATGGGTATATCTTAATAGATCTAAAGAAGAGGCTTTAGTCTTTGAGGATAACTTTTGGTCTGATCTAGGAGTAGAGGCTTTGTTAGAGAAAAGTCATGAAGACGGGCACGAAGCCATTGGAGCAGAGTGTATTTTTCAAGCAGGTTATTTAGATTTTAAGCGATTAACTTCACAAAACCTTGATCCTGAGATAGTTATGGAGAGTATTCAAAGAAATATGCGAGTAACTCTTTCAAGAGAGCAGGTTCTAATAGAAAAAAATCTTCCATATTTAGCTACTATCGCTTCTGTTAGTCCCTATATAGGTCTTTTTGGAACTGTTTGGGGGATAATGAATTCTTTTAGGAGTTTGGCAGGAGCAAGTCAAGCAACTTTATCAGCAGTAGCACCAGGTATTTCAGAGGCTCTAGTCGCTACAGCTATAGGTTTATTTGCAGCTATACCAGCCTTAATTGCTTACAATAAATTTATATCTGAGTCTGATACTTTGCTATCAAATTATGAAGGCTTTATGGAAGAGTTTTCCGCTGTTCTACACAGAGAAATCCATTCTAATAAATAGCATGCAAAGGAGAAAGAGAAACTTAATATCTGATATCAATGTTGTTCCTTATATAGATGTTATGTTGGTATTATTAGTAATCTTTATGATTGCTGCTCCATTAATGGTACAAGGAGTTTTAGTAAATTTACCAGAGGCTTCTGCAGATCCATTGCCAGTAAGAAAATCAGAACCTCTTATTGTTTCTATAAAAGATAATGGCGCAGTTTATTTAGAGGTTGAATCACTAGGTGGACAAGAATTGAACCTAAAAGAGTTAAATCAAAATGTTTCAAAATTACTGGAAGCTGACCCAACACTTCAAATTGTTATAAGAGGAGATAGTAAAGTTCTATATGAGAAAGTGATGATAATAATGGCAGAACTTCAGAGGGTTGGAGCTCAAGATATAGGCCTGATTACGAAACCTCCTTCAAGACAGAAATGAATTATTTAGCACCTTTGAGCCTTTCTTGTTTTATTCACTTAGGATTAGTTCTATCTTTTTCTAATTTATTCAGAATTGATACTGAATCTCTATCTCTATATGAATTAGACCCAATTCCAGCATATATAATTTATGAACAAGCTATTCAGAAGCAATCGAAAAGTAAAACAGTATCTATTCCTAGTGAAGTAAAACAAGACTTTCAAAAGAAACAAGACAATATTACTGTTTCGGAACCTTCTATTGCTTTAAAAGAGATCGCAGAAAGTACACAAGTAGCTAAAAATAATTTCAATAGAGAAATTATAAGTTTTTCTCAATCAGATATAAGTAAATATTCCTCAATAATTAAGCGCCAAGTTATGTCGCAATGGAAAAAACCTAGTGCTATATCTGGAAATCTAATTACAGAAATTAGAATCACACTAGTTCCTACTGGAGAGATTATTAATACAAAAATAATAAAAGGAAGTGGGATAAAAAGTTTTGATGAATCTGCTTTGTCAGCTATTGCAAGAGTAGAAAGCTTTGAAAATTTACAGATGCCATCTAATTTATTCGAAAAACATTTTAGGCAATTTATTTTAGTTTTTAATCCTAGTAAATAAACCTTAATATGAAAACACTCAAGGGTATTTTGTTAATAATTCTGCTTATAACTTCGCAAGTAGGAGTCTCGCAACTAAGAATTGAGATCACCGGAGGAGCTGATGATCCTATAAATATAGCTGTGGTACCTATCGAATGGAAACTTGATTCTCCTCAAGACGAATACTTGCATGAAATCATACGCTCAGATTTGGAATCATTTGGTGAATTTAAAGTTTTGCCACCTGCAAGCATGTTAAGTTTTCCTTCAACTCAAGAGGAAGTTTTTTATCGTGATTGGAGATTGTTGAAGGTAGATTATTTGGTGCTTGGTCAGGCAAATAAATCTGAAATAGAAGATGAACTTAAGATTTCTTACTTTATATTTGATATAGCAAGGGAAAAAGTTATACATAAGGCAATAATGACTGGCCCTTACAAATCACTTAGAAGAGTAGCCCACAATATGAGTGATAAGATATATAAGAAGATTCAGGGTATTCCAGGGATATTTTCTACTAGACTAGCTTATATTGATAAGCCTTCTGCACAAGACTTAAATTATAACCTTAGAATAGCAGATATTGATGGTTACAATGGCATTTCGCTTTTTTCATCTCCTCAGCCAATAATGTCACCTAATTGGTCTCCTTTAGGTAACAAGATTGCTTATGTTTCTTTTGAGGAAGGGACTTCTAGAATTTTTACGCAGACTGTTGCAACGGGAGAAAGGAAGGGAATCAAGTTAGAAAGAGGTATTAATAGCTCTCCTAATTGGTCTCCAGATGAAACAAAATTAGCTGCGGTTTTATCTAAGGAAGGCAACCCAGACATTTTTATTTATGACCTAAAAAAGAACAGTTGGAAACAGATAACTGAACATTTTGGTATAGATACTGAACCAGATTGGTCTCCAAATGGTAAGTCGCTACTTTTCACATCTAATAGATCAGGTTCTCCTCAAATATATCAGGTCAATATAAGAACTAAAAGAGTTAAACGATTAACTTTTGAAGGTACCTATAACGCAAGAGCAAGATATTTACCTGATGGCAAAAGTATAGTTTTTGTTCACAGAAGAAATGGAGTTTTTCATATTGCGAGCCAGAAGATTAGATCAGGAAAGGTTCGGATATTAACCGATACCTCTTTAGACGAATCTCCTACTATCTCACCTAATGGAAATGTTGTTATTTATGCTACTAAGAAAAATGATGAGGATGTTTTAGCAGGGATAACTATTGACGGTAAAACTAAATTTATTCTTCCTTCCCTGAAAGGTGAAACAAGAGAACCTGCTTGGTCACCTATATTAGATTAGTAGACAAATAAAAGTATAATAGCCACCTGGAGGCAAATAATGACATTAAATAAACAATCATTTCTTATTTTTCTATCTCTTTTTATTATTACAGCTTGTGGTTCTATATCAAATGAAAGAACATCTGATGTAAGTGCCGTTTCAACTTCAGCTTCAGGAGTCTATTCTGATCAGGGACTAACTTCGAGTAATATTCTGTACTTTGCTTATGATAAGTCTGATGTAAATGCAGAAGGAAGAGCTAAAATAAGAAGTTTGGCTAAGACTATTAATAAAGAAGGTTTGAGTGTAAGAGTTGAGGGCCATTGCGATGAAAGAGGTACTAGGGAATACAATTTAGCATTAGGAGAAAATAGGGCTAAAACAGTTGCTGAGTTATTAATAATTAATGGTGTGTCTTCTTCTAAAATAACAACCGTTAGTTATGGAGAAGAAAAACCAGCTGCTTCAGGATCTAATGAAAAATCTTGGTCTCAAAATAGACGCGCTTTGATTAAAACCTTTTAAAAGGATTTGAAAATAAGATATAAGTTTTTAATTATTCCCTTAACCTTTTCTCTAAATCTATTTTCAGAAGAGAAAGATGAGGGAATAGAACTTCTTTATCAAAAACTCTCAGAATTAGAACAAGAATTAGCCGAATTTAGAAATCAGTTGGAAGAGAACTCTGTCTTAGTGGAGAGATCTATAGAGCTGCAACAGCAAAGATATTTAGATCTAGATGCAAGAATCTTAGAATTATCTTCTATTCAAAACGAAATCATACCTGATGCAATTGAAGTAGAGGAAGTTATTAATAGCGAACAAGAGCAAGAAAAGCTTCTGTATAAAAATGCCTTAGAACTTTTTGAAGACTCTCGTTACGCAGAAGCCTTAGAGATTTTTTCTGAAATAATTATTACTTACCCAAACGGCACTTATACTCCCGATGCTTATTTTTGGTCTGGCGAACTTTTTCTTACTCAAAGATTGTATGAAGATGCAAAATTAAGTTACGAGAAGGTATTTGAGCAATTTCCTAACCATGTAAGAACCGCAGATTCACTTTATAAGCTAGGAGAAATTCAACGCATTGATTCTAACTTTATGGAAGCAATAGATTATTATGAGCAAGTAGTTTCTCTTTTTCCAGATTCTGGAGCTGCACAGTTATCAAAAAAATCTATAAAAATAATCACAGAAGAGTCGAATTTAATTGATTAAAACATTAATATACTCTCTTTTTTTAGGGCCGTTAGCTCAGTCGGTAGAGCAGTTCGCTTTTAACGAATTGGTCCTGCGTTCGAGTCGCAGACGGCCCACCACCCTTAAATGAAGATTCTTTTAATAAGTTTAGGAGCCTCTTTAGGAGCTTTGTCTAGATACTATCTAGCTGAAGTTCTAAATAAATTAACTTTTATTAATCTACCAATAGGAATTTTAAGTGTGAATTTTATTGGCTGCTTTATCTTAGGTTTATTAATTAATTCGTTAGATCCAAAATTAGAACATATATTCAATCCTTTATTATTTATAGGTTTTTTGGGTTCTTTTACAACCTTTTCAGCTTTCTCAAGAGAAACAATAGATTTAATTTCTTCGGGGAATATCATATTAGCGTCAAGTTATATTTTATTAACGGTTTTCTCGTGTCTACTAGGAACCTGGTGCGGAATGTTGATTACTAAATATAGTTAGGTTATTTTAAGTCCTTTAGTATCTCTCATAATTTGTCTGTAACTGTAACCTTTTAATCCTTCCTCAGTTAAAAGTTGCGAAGCCTTTTTTCTAAGCCAAGTTATGCCTTTATTTGGATTTTCCATCGATAGTTCTTTTATAGTATGGACAATCTTTTCTTTTTTTAAGGCCGCATTAATTGAAGATGGTTTTGATTTTAAGTTTTGAAAGCTAAGATTCTTTTCTTCAGGGAGGTAACCTTTAATATTTGCTACCTCAAGAGCATCCATCATTAGCATAGTGTTATATACAATATTGTTAACTCTGGGATTTCTCTCCATCTCTTCTAAAATCAACTTAGCTCTGAAGATTAAATGGGCAGCTAACCTAAGCCTTTCAGATATATCTTCACTATCAAGCATCAAAACAATATCATCCCAACTAGTAGATAAATCAGATTCTGCAAGTATTTCTGCTGCTGATGCAGCCAAGTCTTTTACATTTTTAATTGGATCTAGGTCTTCAACAGCTTCTTGAAGTAAATTGTGCGTAATGTTTAGGGAAGGTTCTTTTGGGACCATAATATTTCTTCTTTTATCTTAACTATTGTTGTTTAATTATTAAATAAGTTTTTATGTATATCTTTTTAAAAATATTATTAACTGCCTTAATTGTAGTAGCCATTTCTGAAATATCTAGATGGTCTACAATCATTGCTGGTATTTTTGCTTCCATACCTTTAACGTCATTGCTTGCCATTATTTGGATTTATATCGATACAAATGATCTTGAAAATATCAAAAATCTATCCGGAAATATCCTTTTGATGATACCGCCTTCGTTAACCTTCTTTATTTGTCTACCATTGTTTCTTGATATGAAACTAGAATTTTATTTATCAGTTTTCTTTTCAATTACCCTAATAGCATTTGTCTATTGGGTGTATTTGTATATATTAGGCGCAATAGGAAAAAATCTGAATTAAGAGGGAGTGAATATGAAGTTATTTATGGTTCATGTTGGCTATTATGATAAATCTATAGGAGAGGGTCTTTATGAAACCCATTTGAACTATTTTGTTGCTGCTAAAGATGCAAAAGAAGCAAAGAGCAAAGCTCATCAATTATCTGAATTCCGGGAAAGATCAATGCATATTGACGGAATGAAAGAAATATCAAGTGTTGATGGGTATAAAGTTATATTAGAAAAAGATTCAACATCTAAGCCTGGCCAAGTGATATCTTACGACGACACTAAGGAGTTATAGAATGGTAGATACTTTGTTTCAGAAAATAATTGATAAAGAAATACCTGCAGACATTATTTATGAAGATGATCTTTGTTTGGTCTTTAAAGACATTAATCCAGTAGCCCCGATACATTTATTAATCATTCCTAAGAAGCAAATAGAAAAGGTAGCAGACGCTCAATTACAAGATCAGGATCTTCTAGGTCATCTAGTTCTTGTTGCGGGGAATGTAGCTAGAGATCTTGGAATAGAAGACGCGTTTAGGCTAGTTGTAAATAATGGCTCAGGAGCCCAACAAACAGTTTTTCATTTACATATTCATTTGATTGCAGGAAGAGAATTTAATTGGCCTCCTGGTTAAGTAGATTTTAATGCTTCTATAGACTTATGAGATCTTTCAATCTTGTTGTAAATTGTTTCCGTCAATTGAAAATTATTGCCCGCTAATTCAAGAGCCATTCTAAGGTGTTTTAGAGAAGTCTCATAGGACCCCGTCAAATAGAAATACTCTGCCCTTGATAGATGCAAACCAATTATATTTTTATCTAGTCCTTGCACTTCAGCTAGCCAATACCAAATTTGGGGATCATTAGGTCTTTTTAGTGTTAAGGTTCTCAAAACTGCTTCCCCTTTCTCATAATCTCCTTTATTCATTAGGATTTGGTTATAGAGCATTGAAATTGGATAATTCTTAGGATTAAGTTGCAATAAAGAAACGGCAAGAGCTTCTGCTTCAAAATAATTTTCTGCTTTAATATGTACTTCTAGTATCCCAATTTGGATGAGTAAATTTTCTTTATCTTTATCTAAAGCATTTCGCATAAATTGAAGAGCATCCTCGTGATCTTTATTTTTAGAATGTGCCAAAGCGAGACCATATTCAGCTATCAATCTTTCTTCATCAGATTTAGCTCTTCTCAGATCTTGATCAAACTTCCTTATGGCTTGACGGGGAAGCTGTGCAAAGTGAACTGCAGCTCTAGCTTTTACCAAGTTATATTCTATTGAATTTCTATAATTAGAGCCTTCAAATTCTCTTGCTCTTGATTGAGCATCACTTATTCTCTTTTTAGTTAAAGGGTGAGATCTTAAAAATTCAAGTTCATTAGAACCAGACAGACGACTAAGAGATTGTAATTTTTCAAACATATGCGACATGCTATGAGGATCAAAGCCCGCAGAAACTAGGTTTTTAAATCCAATTCGATCTGCTTCTTGTTCATCACCTCTACTAAAAGATAAAGACTGTTGAGTAATGACCTGTTGTCCTGCAAGAATGGCTTCGGGGTTGCTTGTTGCACCAGCAAGAGCAACGCTTGCCAGTACCATTAAAGAGTTAGCTAAACTTCTGTCTTTCTGCCTCTGCATTCTTCTAGCGAAATGCCGTTGACTAAGGTGAGCCAATTCATGTGCTAAAACAGACGCTAATTCTCCTTCCGCATTTGATTGTAATATTAGACCGGCATTTATTCCTATAATTCCTCCTGGAGCAGCAAAAGCATTTATGGATTTTTCATCAATTAAAGCAATTTCAAGACGTCTATCTCGGAGTTCGCTATATTCAGAAAGTCTGTAGACTAAGTGTTCTGTGTAGTCTTGAGTAACTGGATCTAAATATTCTGGCAGGCTTCTTCTAAGTTGGGCCATATAGAGTCTTCCTAGATTATATTCAGATGCTATAGAAATAGCAGAGGAAGAAGCATCTCCTAAAACTGGCAATTTTTCTTCTTCGGATTTAAGTTCTAAAGAAATTGATACTGCTAAAAGAAAACTTAAAACTGATATATTGATTCGACTCATACTCTTTTCTTCTATAATATCAACTTGAGTAATTTAAATGAATGTTTAGACCTCGAATATTTTATTAGGTTCCTTAAATTAATATAAGTAAATGAGTAATTTTATTAAAAAATTCATAAATAGATTTTTTTCGAATGAAGAATCGGTTTATTTCGCTATATTATTAGTCACTGCATTCATCTTTATACTCATATTTGGCAATGTTCTTCTTCCGGTTATTATAAGTCTAGTTATAGCTTTCCTTTTAAATGGCTTAATGGAAACTTTAATTTCTCTTAACTTTTCTAAAAGAATTTCTTTTTCAATAACATTATTAGTTTTTTTTGGTTTTTATCTTAGTTTATTTATGGCTCTTCCTTCATTAGGGTCTGAAATAAATAACCTTTTACAAAATCTGCCAACAATTGTTGCAACCTTCCAAGAAACTCTATCGAGTATGAATAATTATTTTTCTGAAGAAGATATTGAATTAATTTTCGCAAATTTGAGTTCTCAAATTAGCAACCTCTTATCATCTGCACTAGGTCAATTAGCTGGAACCGTAAGCCTCATGTTTAATGCTATTTTATATGCGATCATGATTCCATTGATGGTATTTTTCTTTCTGAAGGATAAAGCAGAGCTTTTGCCAATAGCTGCTTCGGTATTACCTAAAGAAAATGACTTTATGAAGAGTGTATTTTTCGAGATGAATGGTCAATTATTTAACTATGTGACGGGTAAGTTTATAGAGATGCTCATAGTCGCATCATTCTCTTATCTTGTTTTTGCTATATTAAATCTACCATATGCTGTACTAATTGCTATCTTGGTAGGGCTATCGGTAATCATTCCTATATTTGGAGCTATCCTGGTAACAATACCAGTTGTTTTGATAGGCTTATATGAATGGGGGTTAACCGAACCTTTTTATTGGCTTTTAGGTCTTTACTTAATTATTCAGATGTTAGATGGAAATGTACTTGTTCCTTTATTATTTTCTAATAGAAATAATCTTCATCCTGTAATTATTATAATCTCAGTTTTGTTCTTTGGAGGTATCTGGGGTTTTTGGGGACTTTTCTTTGCAATACCATTAGCCACTTTTATTAAAGCAATTATTAATTCTTGGCCAGACCCAATAGCAGATTAAAATTAGAGTTGCTTTGCAGCTTCAAGAACTTCTTTTGCGTGTCCTGTAACTTTAACTTTTCTCCACTCTTTAACTAACTTTCCTTTGCTGTCTATCAAAAAAGTACTTCTCTCTATTCCCATGTATTTTTTTCCATACATACTTTTTTCTTTTATTACATCATACTGTTTACATATTTTTTCATCAGGATCGGAAATCAGTTCAAAATTAAATTTCTCTTTAGTTTTAAAGTTCTCGTGAGATTTTAAGGATTCTCTAGATAAACCAAAAATTACTGTTTTGGCTCTGGTAAATTGGCCCTTCAGGTCTCTAAAGTCTTGCCCTTCAGTAGTGCATCCAGGAGTACTATCTTTTGGGTAGAAGTATAAAACAATATTCTGACCATTTAGATCAGCCAAATTGACCTCTTTATTTCCAGTACAGGGAGCTTTAAATGTTGGCGCTTTACTATTTATTTTTGGTTTTGGCATGTATCCTCCTATACAATCTATCTATAATATAAAAATAAGTTTATCATCAGATAAAGAATTATTTAATGTTCAATTTAAAAGGTTCAATAGTTGCTTTAGTGACTCCGATGAATTCGGATGGGACTATTGACTGGCAGGCCTTGAAAGATCTTATTGAATGGCATATTAATTCAGGAAGCGCAGGAATAGTAATCGTTGGTACAACGGGAGAGTCAGCTACTTTAGACGTTGCTGAGCATGTTCAAGTCATTGAGAAATCTGTAAAGATCGCAGATGGCAGAATTATGGTTATAGCTGGTACAGGAGCGAATTCAACAAAAGAAGCAATTTATTTAACCGCATCAGCAAAATCTGCTGGAGTAGATGCAGCCCTTCTAGTAACTCCTTATTATAATAAACCTTCTCAAGAGGGCTTATATAGACATTATTCTAATATAGCAGATGAAGTCGATTTACCTCAAATTCTCTATAATGTACCCTCTAGAACAGGATGTGATTTACTCTCTGATACGGTCATTAAATTAGTTCCTCATGACAGTATTGTTGGATTAAAAGATGCAACAGGTGATTTAAATAGATTGGATGAGATTTTAATCTTACTTCAAGACTTGAAAGATAATGAATTTAAGCTTTATTCTGGAGATGATCCTACTGCAACTCAATTTATGTTAAATGGTGGTTCAGGCACTATATCGGTTACAGCAAATGTTGTGCCTAGCAGCATTGCAGAAATAAGTAAAAAAGCTTTATCTGGAGAAACTAAGATGGCAATTAAGCTGGATGAGGAGTTAAAAGAACTTAATGAAATTTTATTCATTGAATCTAACCCTATTCCTGTAAAATGGATACTCAATAGGTTGGGTAGGATTCCAAGCGGTTTAAGGTTACCATTAGTTGAATTAGATAGTACATTCCATAGAAGGGCTGAACTTATATTAGAAAAATTAAGTCTATTAAATTAAAAAGATGATAATTATAAAGCCATTATTTGCAATTTTAACTTCAGTACTGCTGGCATCTTGCAGCTATTTATTAACTGATCATAAAAATGATTATTTAAAAGAAAAACAAACTAAGTCAATTATATTGCCGGACGATCAGTCCTCTAGACCAATAGTAGACTATTTTCCAATTAATACGGAAAATAATGATGAAGTAAGTACTGCTTATGAAATACCTATGCCTCAGCAAGTTTTTTCTTCTGGCACATCTAATGAAGTAAGAATGCATAAATTAGGTGAATTACGTTGGGTGTATGTAGAAACCCTTCCAAGTAGCGCATGGCCAGTGATGAAAGATTTTTGGACAGCAAGTAATTATGGACTATCACTGAGCAATCCAAATACTGGCATTATTGAGAGTAAAATTATAAAAGCTTCAGGAAGTGATTCTAAGCTGATTATGAAAATTGAACATGGGATAAGACAAGCCAGTTCAGAAGTTTTTGTTTCTCATGTAATCCAACAAAACGGTAGTTGGATTAGAGTCTCTGGAGAAGATAATCTTGAAGCTAATGTGCTTAGACAAGTCTTAGATTATTTTGCTTCAGCTCCTTCTTCTGGTGGGACGTCTTTAGTAGCTTTAAATTTAAACTATGGCCAAAAGGCTGTACTTAAACAATCTGATGATAATAAAAACAGTTTTATTGAGCTTAATCTTGAGTATGCAAGGTCTTGGGCGGCTGTTGATAGAGCCTTAAAAGAAGCTCTTATAACTGTAAATGATCTAGATAGAGATCAGGGTGTATTTTTTGTAGAGTTTTCTAAACAACAAGAAGAAAAAGGGTTTGTCAGGAGATTTTTTTCTGGTGAATCTTTTAAAGGAAACTATCAAGTAATTGTTAAAGAAGTAGATGAGAATACTTGCTTTGTTACGATAGTTTCAGATGGAGAAGACTCTAAACTTTACGAAAGGGATCTCCTTTCAGAAATCAATCAATCACTATCATAAAAAAATGGAAAATATAGAAAAAGGTGACTTAATAACAACAGGTAAAGCAAAATCTTTATATTCTACCAACCAAGCTGACTTCCTCGTTATGCATTATAGAGATGATACTTCTGCTTTTGATGGAAAGAAGATAGAAAGCCTAGAAGGAAAAGGCACTATTAATAATAAATTTAATGCATTTATTATGGAATATCTTGAAAAAGAAGGTATCCCTACGCACTTTGAAAGACTACTTTCTGAAACAGATAGTTTGGTTAAGAAACTTGAAATGGCGCCAGTTGAGTGTGTAGTAAGAAATGTAGCCGCTGGTAGTATTTGTAAAAGACTAGGACTAAAAGAAGGTTTGGATTTAAACCCTCCTACATTTGAATTTTTTTACAAAGATGACGATTTGGGCGATCCTATGATAAATGAATATCATATAAAATCTTTTGGATGGGCAACCACTGAACAAGTCGATCAGATGCAAGAGAAAACTTTTCAAGTTAATGACGCATTAAAAAAACTTTTTTCAGATGCAGGCATGATATTAATTGATTACAAGCTAGAATTCGGTTCATTTAAAGGCGAGCTATTACTTGGTGATGAATTCACCCCAGATGGTTGCAGAGTTTGGGATGTTGAGACTAGAGAAAAGCTTGATAAGGACCGATTCAGACAGGGTTTAGGAGACGTTGTTGAATCTTATCAGATCATGGCCAAACGCTTAGGAGTAATTTAAAAAGCTACTTAAGACTTTGGTTTATCCCACTTAATTTTTCAGAACCGGGACACAAGTCTTGTTTGTTCATTGTATTAAGTGGTGTATCAGATACATTTAGTATTTCTTTAAGATCTTTAGCATCAGGATCAATATATAAGAGTCCAGTTAGGACCTTGTTATCTCTTTGAGATTCTTGGATATTTTTAATAGCGGTTATTTTATCTTTTGGATTGTAATCTTCTGATAGTTTTTCTAAAGATAATAAAGAGCCATCATGAAGAGGAACTTCTATCGAAGAACCTTCTTCATAGTCAGCAGTTATCTCCTTGCCCAAAGGAACAAAGTCAGGTTTTGAGAGAGAATCATTGTGCTCTCTTATATAGTCATAACTTTTAGTGGAAGTATTGTGATTATTAAATGTTACACAGGGAGAGATTATGTCTAGAAAAGAAAACCCTTTGTGAGCAATGGCAGCTTTTAGAAGAGGAACCAGTTGTTCTTTATCTCCTGAAAATCCTCTAGCAACAAAGCTAGCACCTAATTGTATAGCCATTGAAGGTAGGTCTATTGATGGGAATAAGTTGTCATCACCATATTTACTTTTCGACTCAAGATCATTTGTTGCAGAAAACTGACCTTTAGTTAATCCATAGGTTCCATTATTCTCAACTATATAAGTCATATTTAGTTGCCTTCTAGCGCAATGAATAAATTGACCTATACCTATAGAAGCACTGTCCCCGTCTCCTGATACACCTAAATAAAGAAGTTCATGGTTAGCCATAGCTGCTCCCGTTGCAACCGAAGGCATTCTTCCATGAACAGAATTAAAGCCATGTGATTGGTTAAGAAAATAAGCTGGTGCTTTAGAAGAGCAACCAATACCAGATAATTTAGCAACTTTGTAAGATTCTATACTTAATTGAAAACAAGCCTCTACTATTGCAGAACTTATAGAATCATGACCGCAACCCGCACACAAAGTAGAGACAGCACCTTCATAATCTCTTCGAGTCAGTCCTAATTCATTCTTTTCTAATAATGGATGATGATTTTTGGGTTTTACTATGTATGTCATTTTTTTCCTTACGAAGCAGCTACAGAAGGAGTCCCCGAAATATGAGCAATTATCTTATTTGTTATAAATGAGGCAGTAATGGGCTGACCGTCAAAGCATAAAATTGAAACTAATTTATCGGGAATTATACCTCCCTCGGCCATTAAAAGAGTTCTCATTTGTCCATCTCTATTCTGCTCCACAATAAATAGAAGATCGTGATCTTCAATAAATTCCCAGACTTCCAAGTTAAATGGAAAGGATCTAATTCTCATCGCATCCACATCGATATTATTGTCCTCAAGACCATCCAAGGCCTCCTGCATGGAGCAGTCAGTGCTTCCAAAATAAATAACACCAATGGAACTAGTACTTTCTTCTTGATTAAAAACAGGCTTGGGAACGGTAGAAGAAGCAGTCTGGAATTTTTTAGTAAGTCTAGAAAGTACTTCAGCATTTTTAACCCCATCTTCAGTATACCTGGCGTATTCATCATGAGACGTACCTCTTGTAAAATAGGCTCCTTTTTGAGGGTGAGTACCAGGATACGTTCTATAAGGCACACCATCACCATCAACATCTAAATATCTACCAAATTCTTCTATTTCATCTAAATCTTCTTTAGATAGAACTTTTCCTCGATCGTATTCTTTAGCATCATCCCATTCAAACTCTTTTGAAGACCAATCATTCATTCCTAAATCTAAATCCAGAAGAACAATCACTGGAGTTTGATATCTTTCAGCTAAATCAAAAGCTTCTACAGCAAACTCAAAACATTCCTTAGGATCAGATGGAATTAGCATTATATGTTTTGTATCTCCATGAGAAGCATAGGCACAACTTAGAAGATCCGATTGTTGCGTCCTTGTAGGCATTCCTGTTGATGGTCCACCTCTTTGAACATTGAATAAAACCGCTGGTACTTCAGCAAAATAAGCTAAACCTATGAATTCGCTCATTAATGACACACCTGGACCGCTAGTAGCTGTAAAAGCTCTTGCTCCATTCCAGTTAGCTCCAATTGTCATTCCCATGGCAGCAAGTTCATCTTCAGCTTGAATAAAAGCATATTTATTTTTATCTGTCCCTATTTCAACCCTTAACTTTTCACTATATTTATCAAATGACTCTGCTAAAGACGTTGATGGTGTAATTGGGTACCAGGCACAAACAGTAGCTCCGCCATAAACGCATCCTAAACCAGCAGCATCATTGCCGCTTGTAAGTATTAAACCATCTGTTTTATTAGATTTATTAACTTTAATTTGACATAGATCTTTAAAGTTATCTTCTGCATATTTATACCCTATCTCCAAAGCTTTTACATTCGGCTCTATGAGTTTCTCTTTACCTTTAAATTGTTCTTCTATAAGAGATACATAAATCTCTTTATTCATCTCAAGGATTGATGCTAAGAGGCCTACATATCCAAGATTTTTAAATAATAATCTTTGTTTTGGATTGCTAAATTCCTGAACACATAACTTTGTAAGTGGTATTTCTAGAATATTGATATCGTCTCTTCCAAAGTCCCTGCTCCATGAAGAGTCATAGATCAAGTAGCCCCCTTCTTTCAATTCGTTTACATCTTGTCCATAAGATTGTGGATTCATAGCGACAGCTATATCTATTCCTTCTCTTCTTCCTAGGTATCCTTTTTCATTTACTCTCACTTCAAACCATGTTGGCAGTCCTTGAATATTAGAAGGAAATATATTCTTTGGGCTTACTGGTATTCCAGATCGAAACACTCCTTTTGCGAACATTTGATTTGCGCTTGCAGATCCGGATCCATTTACATTCGCAAACTTTATTACAAAATCATTAATAGATGATATTTGCTTCACGAGTATACCTTTGCTTCTTGATAAAGAAAATTCTGCATATCCCATGCACCTGTAGGACATCTTTCTGCGCAAAGTCCGCAATGAAGGCAGACATCTTCATCTTTAACCATAACTCTAGAAGTTTGCTCTAATTTTTTCGAGACTAAGATTTCCTGATTGACATTTATTGCAGGTATTCTGAGGCTGTTTCGTAGGTTTTCTTCTGAGTCATTTACCACAAAATTTATACAATCGGTGGGGCATATATCTACACAAGCATCACACTCAATGCACAAATCCTCAGCAAATACAGTCTGCACATCACAATTTAGACATCTTTGCGCCTCTTCTAGCGCCATTTGCTCATCAAAACCTAGTTCAACTTCCATCTTGAGATCTTTTAAAGATTCTTTCTGATCAGCATGTGGTACTAAAAATCTTCTTGCTTGTGAAATATCATTATCGTAAGACCATTCATGAACTCCCATTTTTTGGCTTACTAGAGTAGTAGACGGTTCCGGTCTTTCATATAAGTCTTCATTTTTGCAAAATTTATCTATTGAAATAGCTGCTTGATGTCCATGAGCTGCTGCCCAAATAATATTTTCTGGCCCCCATGCGGCATCTCCTCCAAAGAAGATTTTAGGATTCGTAGACTGGAATGTTACCTTATCAACTATAGGCATATCCCATTCTCCAAATTCTATACCGCAATCTCTTTCAATCCATTCAAACGCATTATCCTGACCAATAGCAACTAACACATCATCACATTCAAAAATAACAGGATCTTCTCCAGTTGGAACTAATGACCTTTTTCCATTTTCATCAAACACTGCTTCAACTTTTTCAAATTCCATTCCAACTAACTTCTGATCCCTGATAATAAATTTTTTTGGAACATGATTATCATGTATAGGTATTCCTTCTCCCATTGCATCTTCAATTTCCCATTCAGAAGCCTTCATTTGATCAAAGGGGCTTCTGACAGTAACTTTAACTTCTTCAGCGCCTAGTCTTATAGATGTTCGACAGCAATCCATGGCAGTATTACCTCCACCAAGTACTATAACTTTCTTTCCAATAGACTTCGTATGTTCGAATGCAATACTTGTAAGCCAATCTATGCCAATGTGAATATTATTTTTAGCTTCTTCTCTTCCTTCAATCCTTATATCTCTACCTTTAGGAGCGCCTGTTCCAACAAAAATAGCATCAAAGTCCTCTTCTAAGAGCTCCTTCATGCTAGTAATTTCTGAGTTAAATATTGTTTTGATTCCTAAATTTAATACTTGGTTTACTTCTTCATCTAAAACTTCTTCAGGCAATCTAAAAGAGGGAATATTTGTTCTCATGAGACCACCGGCTTTTCCATCTCTTTCGAATAGCGTGCATTCGTAACCCATCATTGCTAAATCTCTAGCTACAGTTAAAGATGCAGGCCCACCTCCAATAAGTGCAACTTTTTTTCCATTACTTGCCTCAATATTTGGTATTAGATTCGCTATATCATCTTTGTAGTCATAGGTAACTCTTTTTAATCTACATATAGCTACTGCCTTCTCATGTGTTCTTGTTCTTCTGCAAGCAGGTTCGCATGGACGGTCGCATGTTCTACCTAAAATCCCTGGAAATACGTTTGATTCCCAATTCAGCATATAAGCTTCGTTATAGTTTCCTTGAGCAATCTGTCTTATATATTCAGGTACAGGCGTGTGAGCAGGGCAAGCATGTTGGCAATCTACTACTTTGTGATAGTACTGTGGATTGGATGTATCTGTAGGGGGAACAAATTCTTTAACCTTAGGAATAATTTGCTGATTCTCTTCTAAGCCCTTTGCCCTATTTATTTTATTCCTAAGTTGATCTACTACTTCCCACCTCAGTTCTTGAGCTATTTTTAAATCATGGGTTTGAAGTGATTTTCTAAGGTCATAACCTAATTCATCTCTAAGGCCTTTAGGTACAGCTAACTTAACCCACCAAGTATTGTACCTTTTAAAAAGGTACCTAGTGTCCATATTGCTCATAGCTTAAAGGTTATTTTCATAATTTTGGCATAGATATGGTACATAAAAATTACTTATTTACTAGTATTTTCATCAAAAATTATAAAAACTTTAAAATTTATGAATTTATGAGAGGTACATGTACCTGTTATAACCCTTTCTGGTTTTAATATTGTTGACAAATTTTGTCAGGAATCTATAATAATGTTCTGCGCACAATTTATTATAAAAATAATGAATTTAACTACTAGAGGGAAATATGCGGTTACGGCCGCTTTAGATTTAGCATTGAATGAGAAGAAAACTTCTTTTTCTAAGCTTTCTGATGTTGCAGAAAGGCAATCAATACCTGCACCTTACCTTGAACAAATTTTTAATTACCTTAGAAGAGCTGACATATTAATTGCATCTAGAGGTCCTAAGGGCGGGTTTAAGTTGTCAAGGTCTAGCGAAGATATAATGATCGGAGAAATTATTAATGCCGTAGAAAAAAGAATGGATGCTACTCAATGCCTTGGAGAAGGGACATGCAGAGCAGGTTCAAAATGTATGGCACATAACTTATGGTCAGAATTAAACGACAATATAAATAACTTTTTAATGAATAAATCTCTAAAAGAAGTTTTAAATTCTAGATTGAATGATTCAGAAGGAAATAAAATTTCTTTAATAGCAACAGGATAAAATGCAACTACCAATATATTTAGATTATGCTTCAACAACTCCAGTAGATCCAAGAGTTGTAAAAGAAATGCAAGATTGTTTATCTATGGATGGAAACTTTGGTAATCCAGCCTCTAGATCACATGCTTTTGGTTGGAAAGCTGAAGAAGCTACTGAGCAGGCCAGACAACATGTTGCTGATTTAGTTAATTGTGATCCTAGAGAAATTGTTTGGACTTCTGGAGCAACAGAATCAGATAACCTTGCAATAAAAGGCTCTGCTAGATTCAATAAGTCTAAGGGGAACCATATAATCACTTCCAAAATTGAACACAAAGCCGTATTAGATAGCTGCAGGCAGCTTGAAACAGAAGGTTTTGAAGTAACCTACCTTGATCCAACTGACAAAGGGATAATTACTCCGGAGATGGTGTCAGATGCAATAACAGATGAAACGATTTTGGTTTCATTAATGCACTTAAATAATGAAATTGGAGTTATTAACGATATTGAATCTATTGGAAAAATAACTAGAGAGAAATCAATCATATTTCATGTGGATGCTGCACAAAGCACTGGAAAGCTCCCTATAGATTTAGCATCCCTTAATGTAGATTTAATGTCTTTTTCTGCACATAAGACTTATGGCCCTAAGGGAATAGGTGCCTTGTACGCAAGCCGAAAACCAAGAGTAAGATTAAAAGCACAGATACATGGTGGTGGACATGAAAGAGGCATGAGGTCTGGTACTTTAGCTACACATCAGATTGTAGGAATGGGTGAGGCCTTTAGAATAGCTAAAAGTGATATGGATTCTGATATTAAAAAAATCCACGCTCTAAGAGTTAAGCTCTGGGATGGCTTGAAGGATATGGAAGAAGTATATCTAAATGGAGATGAAAAACTTAGAGCAGCAGGGTTTTTAAATGTAAGTTTTAATTATGTAGAAGGTGAATCTTTAATTATGGCATTAAAAGATATCGCCGTCTCTTCAGGCTCTGCTTGTACATCTGCAAGTTTAGAGCCTTCTTATGTGCTTAGAGCTTTAGGTTTAAAAGATGAACTGGCTCATAGCTCTATAAGGTTTGGTATAGGTCGTTTCACAACCGAAGAAGAGGTAGAATATACAATTGACTTAGTTAAGGATTCAGTTGAAAAACTAAGAAAACTCTCTCCTTTATGGGATATGTATAAGGATGGAGTGGATCTAGATTCTGTGGAGTGGATGGCAACGTAGCTTATTTGAGAGGGAAATATGGCATATAGTAAAAAAGTAATAGATAAATTTGAAAGTACATTAAATGAACCAGAAAAGAATAGTGTTGGTAGGTGGAATCCTTCAGATACTGACATTGGTACAGGAATGGTTGGAGCTCCTGCATGCGGAGATGTAATGAGATTGCAGATTAAGTGTAAACCTAAAAATAACAGTCATGTTATCAGTGATGTTAAGTTTAAGACCTATGGCTGTGGCTCTGCAATTGCATCTTCGAGTGAACTGGTTGATATGCTTGTAGGAAAGACTCTGGAAGAGGCAAGAGAAATCAAAAATAAAGATATTGCTAATGCGTTAGATTTGCCTCCTATCAAGATCCATTGCTCAGTTTTAGCTGAAGATAGTATTCATAAAGCAATAGAGGATTACGAATCAAAGTTATAAAGAAATGAGTAGTTCTTCACCAGAATCTTTTGATCCGAATAGCTTTTCGTTAACTGATTCGGCTGTCAATCACTTTTCAAATAGTCTCGCAAATAAAAATTTTTTAGGAGTAAGATTTTCTGTACTTGAGGCTTCCGGTTGTTCTGGCTACACCTACGAATTAGATTATGTAAATGAGGAAGGCCCAGAAGATATTATTTTTCAATTTGAAAATGTTTCAGTCTACATAGACAAAAATTCATTCAATTTCCTAAAAGGAACTAAGATAGATTTTTCAATTGATGGAGCAAATGAAGGTTTAAAATTTCTAAACCCTAATGTGAAGGCGGTTTGTGGCTGCGGTGAGAGTTTCGAAGTAGACATATAACCCTATCCTAAATGACTGTAATCAAAGTTAAGCCTCATAAGGAGCTTTGTCCAGATGGAGCAGTGCTTGAAGCTGATCCTGGACAAACTTTAGCAGAAGTATTGTTAGACAATGATGTAAAGATAGAACATGCATGTGAATTATCTTGCGCTTGTACAACATGCCACGTAATAGTTCGAAAGGGATTTGAGTCTTTAGATTACGCTAGTGATGAAGAAGAAGATATGCTTGATAAAGCATGGGGATTAGAGTCTGAATCCAGACTAAGTTGTCAAGTTTTGGTAGACGAAGAAGAACTGGAGATAGAATTACCCAAATATACAATCAATATGGTTTCGGAGGATCACTAATATGCTTTGGACTGATATCAATGAAATAGCAATTGAGTTATATGAAAAACATCCTGATATAGACCCTCGGTATATTTTATTTACTGATCTACATAAATTTGTTTTAAGTCTTGAAGATTTCGATGATGATCCGGGTAATAGTAATGAAAAAATCTTAGAGGCAATTCAAATGAGCTGGATAGAAGAGATAGATTAACTAATAATTACTTTTATCCGTATAATGCCCACTTTTTAATATTGAAGGACAACTATGGCTTTAGAAAAGACACTTTCCATCATTAAACCGGATGCAATTGCGAAAGGCTATGCTGAAGAAATTTGTAAAAGGCTTGAAAATGCAGGACTAAGAATTGTTTCGAAGAAATCACTACATTTATCAGAGGCAGAGGCGAAAGGTTTTTATATCGAACACAAAGGTAAGCCTTTTTTTCCAGATTTAATAACTTTTATGACTTCAGGACCCATTCAGGTACAAATACTTGAGGGTGAAAATGCAATTTCTAAATACAGAGAGGTGATGGGCAACACAAACCCTAAGGAAGCCAATCCAGGAACCTTAAGGGCTGACTTTGCAGATTCAATAGACGCTAACGCTGTTCATGGTTCGGACTCTGAAACATCGGCTGAAAGAGAAATAAATTATTTCTTTATTGATTAATTCCAGATTTAAGCCATTACTTTCGGCTTGTTAACATTAAAGAGTTAAATTTAATGCTAAAATATTTGATTAAGAGTCTTATCTAGGCTGATAAATACTCTTTTTCTATTATCATTAAGAATTACAGTGAATTTCCAAAATCAAATAAATAGAAGAAAATCTCGTCAGATTATGGTTGGTGATATTGCTGTAGGAGGTGATGCTCCGATCTCGGTACAAAGTATGACCAATACTTTAACTACGGATGTAAAAGCAACTTTAGAACAAATTAATCAATTGAAAGATAGCGGAGCCGATATAGTTAGAGTTTCAGTCCCTGATAAAGATTCTGCTGATGCCTTTAAAAAAATAAAAAAAAGTTCAGGGGTACCTCTTGTAGCTGATATACATTTTGATTACATGATGGCTTTAGAGGCCATTAAGGGTAAAGCTGACTGCATAAGAATCAATCCTGGAAATATCGGTAAAGAAGAAAAAATTAAAGAAGTAATTTCAGCAGCAAAAGATAACAATGTACCAATAAGAGTCGGGATCAATGCTGGCTCTTTAGAAAGAAAACTACAACTGAAATATGGAGAACCAACACCAGATGCACTTGTAGAGTCAGCTCTAAATCATATTAATATTCTAAAAAAGTTAAATTTTGAGGATTTCAAATTAAGTATCAAAGCTTCTGATGTTTACATGACGATAGAGAGTTATAGAAAAATATCTAAACTTATTGATCAGCCTCTACATCTGGGAATAACAGAAGCCGGTGGTTATAGGTCAGGAACTGTGAAGTCTGCGGTAGGTCTTGGCGCGCTTTTATTAGAAGGTTTGGGCGATACAATAAGAATCTCTCTTGCTTCAGACCCGGTAGATGAAGTAAAAGTTGGTTGGGATATATTAAAAAGCTTAAAAATAAGATCCAGAGGTATTAATTTTATAGCATGCCCAAGCTGCTCAAGAATGAATTTTGATGTTATTGGCACTATGAACCAATTAGAATCTAGACTAGAAGATGTAAAAGAAGATCTGGATGTGGCTGTGATAGGTTGTTATGTGAACGGTCCTGGAGAATCCAAACATACGTCTATAGGCGTTACCGGAGGTTCACCTAAGAATTTAATTTATATTGATGGAAAGCCTGATCATAAAGTAAATAGCGATAAACTTGCAGATCACTTGGAAGGTCTAATAAGGGATAAGATAGAAAAGATAAAGGACCAAGAAAATAATCTAATTTTGAAAAGTTAAGTCATGTCTAAGATTGCCACATTAAGAGGAATGAATGATCTTACCCCGGAAGAGGTGAGGGTTTGGAATATTGCTGAAGAAATTATTAAGAGAGTTTTTACTTCGTATGGTTATGAAGAGATCAGATTTCCAATTGTTGAAAAGACAGAACTATTTACTAGATCTAATGAGTCTGCAGACATAGTTACTAAAGAAATGTATACATTTGAAGACAAAGGTGGTGATAGCATATCTTTGCGTCCAGAAGGAACTGCTGGTTGTGTAAGAGCTGCAATAGACAATGACCTTATTAGAATTGACTCACCGAGATTATGGTACCAAGGTCCAATGTTTAGATATGAGAGGCCTCAAAAAGGTAGATCCAGGCAATTTTATCAATCAAGTGCAGAAGTATTTGGTATTAGATCACCAGAGATAGATGCAGAATTGATAATTCTCTGTTCAAGAATATGGAAAGAGTTAGGCATCGAAAAAAACCTTAGCCTTGAGATAAATAACCTAGGGGATGAAAAGACAAGAAAGTCCTATGCAAAATCTTTACAAGATTACTTTAAGAACTACGAAGAAGAATTAGATCCAGATTTAAGAAAAAAAATAAATGAAAACCCTCTGAGAGTGTTGGACTCTAAATCTGACTCTATAAAAAACCTATTAAACGATGCTCCTAAGATCTCTGATTTTATTTCTGAAAATTCTCAATCAGATTTTAATGATTTAATTTTTTTGCTTAAAGAAGCCGGAATTAAATTCTCTATAAATCAAAAGCTGGTAAGGGGATTAGATTACTACAATCAAACTGTCTATGAATGGAAAACCAATCAACTTGGTGCCCAAGATACTGTGTGTGGAGGGGGTAGATATGACAATTTAGTTGAAGAATTAGGAGGAAAACCTTGCTCTGCCACTGGATTTTCAATTGGGATGGAAAGGTTAATACTACTAATGAAAGAAACGGCAGAATTGAATCTTGATAATAAAAGCGTAAATTTATTTTTTGTTTGTTTAACTAAAGAGAGTGTCCAAAAAGCTATAATGTATTCAGAATCTCTTAGAGAAAAGGTTTCTAATCTTGGAATAAAGATTAATATGGGCCTTGAAGGAGCAGGATCCCAGTTTAAAAAGGCTGATAAATCTGGTGCTTCTTTAGCTCTCATATTAGGTGACGATGAATTAAAGAGTGATACTATCTCGATAAAAGATCTTAGATCTAACTCTGATCAAGAAGCTATTTCTTATGATGATTTAGTGAAAAGAATTAAGAAAATTTATAAGAAGGGTTAAACATGGCAAACTTTTTTTCAGCTTCGCAAGAAGAGCAACAAGAGTTACTTTTATCTATTTGGCATAGATTTAAATATTTAATTATTGCCTTTTTTATTCTTCTCACAGTTTCTATAGTTGCAAGAGACTATATAACTGATTCTAGAGATGCGAGAGATTTTAAGCTGGCAGTTTTATTTCAAAAATACCTAGAGTCAGATGAAAATATGAACGGGCCCGGTAAAGAGTTACTAGATACTTATCCAGAAACACTATATTCAGATTTTGTTAGATTGAGTGAAGCTAAAAGGGAATTCTCTAGAGGTGAAGATGATAAGGCCATAGATTTATTACAAATAATTATCAATAAACATTCCAATGCGTCTCAAGAATTCAACCCGTTAGTTGCAGCTGCACAAACAAGAATTTGTAGGATATATATTTCCCAAAAAGAATATCAAAAAGCATTAGATACCCTTTCCAAATCACAAGTCTTAACAGCCTCTTTATTGGAATTAAAAGGAGATTCAGAAAGTGCATTGGGTAAATTTGAGCTGGCAAGAGTTAGCTATTTGAGAGCGCTACAAAACTCGCCTAGTCAAACCAGTAGAGCACTAATAAATATGAAAATCTCAGATTTAGAAGGAGAGACAATTGATTAAACTTAGGTTATTGCCATTACTTCTTTCAATACTGCTTTTTACTGGCTGCTCATCTTTTGGATGGTTAAAGTTTTGGGACAGTGAAGATGAAGAAGAGGGCCCTACTGAATTATTTGCAATTAATCCTTCAGTTCAAATTTCAACGGATTGGTCAGAGTCTTTTGGAAATGAAAATAATTTTGGAAGATTAATCCCTTCTGTTTACGAAAGAAAAGTATATTTTGTTAGTTCAGAGGGTTACCTAGCTTCTTTAGACATAGAATCCGGAAGGACCGAATGGTCAATAGATACTAATGATAATGTCTCTGGCGGTCTTGAAGTAAATTTTAAGACTATTACTTATGGAACACTTGATGGTGATTTAGTTGCCTTGGACTATAAAGATGGGAAAGAGCTCTGGAGATCACAAGCTTCTAGTGAAATACTTACCCCGCCTGTAACAGATGGTAGTATGCTGATTGCTCAAACGGGCGATGGAAGAATTGCGGGTTATGATTTTAAATCAGGTGAAAGACAATGGTTTCATCAAACAACTCTTCCCAGACTAACCTTAAGAGGCACATCAAGACCGTACATAAACCAAGGCTTTGTATTTACTGGCTTTGCTAATGGAAAAATTGCAATGATTTATCCAGATTCGGGGGCCATCAGATTTGAAATACCTGTAACAATTAATGAAGGCAAATCAGAATTAGAACGAATCATTGATATTGATGGAAAATCTTTAATAACTAATGACTTATTAATTGCAGCTTCATACCAAGGAAATATAACAGCCATAAATTTAAGAGAAGGAAGACCTGCTTGGCAAGAAAATATATCAACTATAAAAGACTTAACTTTAAACGGAAATAGAGTAATGGCTGTAGATGAAGCTGACAAAGTAAAAGCTTTTGGGGTAGCAACCGGAGCAATTCTTTGGGAGCAGGAAAATTTAAAGCTAAGAAAACTTACCTCCCCTGTTTCAATTAGAAATTTTATTGCAGTTGGAGATTTAGAGGGCTATATCCATCTTTTGGATTCGAAAAATGGGGATTTCTTAGGAAGGAAAAAGATTTCTAGGCGACCTATTATGGAATTAACCTCTGAAAGCAATTTTCTTTTAGCTGTAGATGAATCAGGGAAGATTTTTAAACTCTCGATAAATTAAAAACAATACAAGTTATTGTTCAAAACCTATGTCTTCTGTAATTGCAATTGTTGGTAGGCCAAACGTAGGTAAGTCTACACTGTTTAATATTTTGACTGGCTCAAAGTCAGCGATAGTAGCTGATTTCTCCGGACTAACTAGAGATCGAAAGTACGGCAATGTTAAAGATTCATCGTTAGTATTAATTGATACTGGCGGGATCAGTATGGAAGACAATGATATGTCTGAAGCTATCAAGAGACAAACTGAGAATGCAATAGAAGAAGCAGATAGTATCCTTTTTATTGTTGATGCTATTGAGGGCCTTCTGCCCCTAGACGAAGCAATTGCAGACTCTCTTAGAAAGCAAAATAAAAGAATTATTTTAATTATCAACAAAGTAGATAATAAAGATATTGAGAGTTACTCGTCTGAATTCAATAAACTGGGCTTTGAAGAATCTATCAATGTTTCTGCATCGCATAACATTGGACTTTCAGATATCCGCACTACATTAAATAATTTTGAAGATTCGGTTGATATTGACGAATTATCTAGTCCTCATGATTCATTAAAAATCTCCATAATAGGAAGACCTAATGCGGGCAAGTCAACATTGATCAATCAATTGTTGGGCGAAGAAAGAGTTTTAGTGTCACCTGAATCAGGTACAACTAGAGATTCAATTGAAGTTCCTCTCACCTCTAGCAAAAAAGACATAACTTTGATTGATACAGCAGGGATGCGTAGAAAAAGATCTATCAAAGAAGAAACAGAGAAATTTTCTGTATCAAAGTCAGTGGAATCTATAAAAAAGGCTAATGTTGTAATTTTATTATTAGATTCATCTGAAGATATTGTTGATCAGGACATACACTTGCTTGGACTAACCCTAACTATTGGTAGGCCAGTAATAATTGCTGCAAATAAATTAGATATTTTGGATAACAAAAGAAGGATTGAACTTGAAAATAATATCAATAGAAAGATTAGATTTGCACGCTACTTAGAGCCTCATTTTATTTCTGCCAAGCAGGGAATTGGAGTTAAGAAACTTCTTAGTAAAGCTGAGAAAGCTTACCATAACAGTATTAAGGAGTTGGATACCGCTGCGTTAAATAAGATTCTTAAAGAAGCTGTATTTAATCAACAACCACCAATGTCAGGAAGATTCAGGCCAAAGCTCAGATACGTACATGCCGGTGGCAAGAATCCTCCGAAGATTGTTATACACGGAAATAATTTAAAACAATTAAAAGATTCGTATACTAAATATTTAGAAAATTTCTTCAGAGACCACTTAAACCTTGGGGAAACTCCTCTTTCAATTCATTACAAAGATCAACATAATCCCTTCAGCAATAAACCTAATAAATTAACTGATAGACAAATAAAAAAGAGAAAAAGGCTTGTTAAAAGAAAGAAAAAATAAAGGGATGATTAATCGGTATCTAAAATTTCTGTTAATCTACACCTTGATCTTGTTACTAAATCCAATAAACGCAGAAATATTGAATAGCAAAGTTCCAGCACCAAAAAAAGTTCCAGTAACTTTTGATGCCCATGGAGTGAAAAGGGTAGACAACTATTATTGGATGAGAGATGACTCTAGGAAAGATAAAGAAGTAATTTCTCATTTGGAAGCAGAGAATAATTACCTAGAAAGCTGGTTTGATTCTGGTCCAGACCTAAGAGATAAACTATTTGAAGAAATTGTTGATAGGATTCCAAAAAAAGAAGATTCAGTGCCCATTAGACTTAAATCTTATGAATATTTTAGAAGATATGAGCCTGGTAATGAACATGGCATTTATATTAGAAGGAAGAATAAGAATGCTAAAGAAATCGTTCTAATAGATGTTAATGAATTAGCTAAAGATAGCGAATTTTACCAATTAGCTAATTGGAGTATTTCTCCTAAAGAAGATCTGATGGCTTACGCAGAAGATACAACTGGTAGGCGAGAGTACAAAATTAAATTTAAGGACCTTAATACTGGTCAAACATATAAAAATACTTTATCTAATTGTTCAGGTGATATGGCCTGGTCTTCTGACGGAAGATATTTATTTTATGTATTAAGAGATCAAGAAACTCTTTTACCTTTTAAGCTTTTTAGGCATGAAATAGGGTCCTCCCAATCAGAAGATGTACTGGTCTATGAAGAAAAAGACTCTACGTTCTATCTTTCAGTAGGAAATTCCAGATCAATGCAATTTATTGAGATAAATATTTCTTCTACTACAAGTTCTGAAGTTAGGTTGATTAATTCAGATACTCCAGAAGAGTCTCCTTATACTTTCTTAAAGAGGGAGTCAGATCATCTTTATTCAATAGAACATGATCCTGAAGATAATCGTTTTTTAGTTGAAACTAATTGGCTAGCCAAAAACTTTAGATTGATGGCTATTGATTTAAAAAAATCTGCGGACAAGAATGAATGGAGCGAGTTAATCCCTCATAGGGAAGATATTCTTTTGCAATCTGCTTTAGCATTTCCAAATCATTTGGTAATCATGGAAAGAGAAAATGGATTAAGGCAATTAAAAATAATCACCAAGAAAGATAATACCGAAAGAAGTATCAACTTTAGCGATCCTGCCTATAGCGCTTACCTGGCAGCAAATCCTGAGTATTATTCAGAAAAATTTTATTTTGGTTATTCAAGTTTAAGAACTCCAGATAGTTTATTTTCATCTACCCTTTCGAACGGTAGAAAGAGATTACTTAAGCAAGCGGAAGTTAAAGGGCCTTTCTCGAAAAGTGATTATAAGGTTGAAAGAAAATTTATTGCAGGAAGAGACGGAACTTTAATTCCAGTTTCTCTGGTTTATAAAAGGACTACCTTTAAAAAGAATAATAATCCTCTGTTTGTTTATGGCTATGGTTCGTATGGGAACTCGATTGATGCCAGTTTTAGCTCTACCAGATTATCTTTACTAGATAGAGGCTATATTTTTGCTATTGCTCACATAAGAGGTGGACAAGAGTTAGGAAGATCTTGGTATGAAGACGGAAAGATGTTTAATAAATTAAACACTTTCTACGATTTTATTGATGTTACTAAGGGTTTATTAAAAAAAGGTTTTGGGCAAAAGGGTAGAGTTTTTGCAGGAGGTGGAAGTGCAGGAGGCCTTTTAATGGGTGCTGTCGTTAATATGGAACCAAACTTATACAAAGGAATAATTTCCAATGTTCCTTTTGTTGATGTAATTACTACTATGTCAGATCCTTCAATCCCTTTAACCACGGGTGAATATAACGAATGGGGTAATCCTGAAAACAAAGATGAATTTGAATATATGATGAGATATTCTCCTTATGACAATATCGAGAAATTAGGATATCCGAGTATTTTAGTCACAGCAGGTCTTTGGGATTCGCAAGTTCAATATTACGAGCCATCAAAGTACGTAGCTAAGTTGAGAGATTACAATACCAGCAAGAATCCAATATTATTTAAAGTAAACATGAGCGCGGGTCATGGCGGTGTTAGCGGTAGATTTGAGAGTCTTAAAGAAGTTGCAATGGAATATGCTTTTTTGATAAGAGTTGATAAGTAATGAATTTAAAAAGCACGGAAGCTATTAAAGAAGACTCTAAGATTTTATACAGTTTAATGCTGATAATAATTTTTGTCAGTATGGGTCAGTCAGTCTATTGGCAAACTATGCCAATAATTGGTAGAGAATTCGGTTTCTCTGAGATGGAAATTAATACAGTTGTCTCCATTTCTGCTGCTATGTTCATTATATTCACACCTTTCTGGGGAAGACTTAGTGATAGGATAGGAAGAAAGTCTGTTTTACTTGTAGGTCTAACAGGTTATGTTTTATCTAATATAATTTTTCTATATTCAGCTTCGATAGGCCTTCTGGGCTATGTTTCTGGTTTTTTTCTTCTACTGATACTCTTGGTTTCTAGAATTATTAATTCAGCTGTTGGCGCGGCCTCACGTCCAGCAACCGGAGCTTATGTAGCTGATGTTACTTCTTTGGAAGAAAGATCTTCGGGCATGGGAAAATTTGGGGCAGCTAACAACATAGGAACGATTTTAGGACCGGTCTTGGTGGGCTCAATAATAGGAATTAATATCTTCAATTTTGAGATAGAAGGGTTTACTTTATTAACACCTCTGATTGTTATGTCATTTTTAATGATAGTTGCAATACTCTTTGTTTTATTATTTTTACCTAATAAGAAAAGCACTGGTCCAGATGAAATAAATTCAGAAAGGCCTACACTTGATAAGAATCTGAAAATGCTTATTTCCATCGGGGTAATAGTTTTTACCTCTTTTGCTATCGTGCAATCTGTCACTGCTTACTACGTACAAGATAGATTTTCTTTAACTTTAGATGAAACAGCCAGATCAACTGCTCTACTTCTAGGAACCATGGCTCTAATGGCCATCGTTTCTCAATTAACTTTCGTTCAAAGGTTTAAAGGACCTCCTTTAGAGTTGATAAAGTATTCAATTCCTTTGTTTGTTCTTAGCAGTCTTATCATTGTTTTTTCTCCTTCTTATACTTTCATATACCTTGGAATGGCTATTATGGGATTAGCGATGGGACTAGCTTCGCCTGGTTATACTTCCGCAGCATCCTTGAATGCGGATTCTAATAATCAAGGGGCAGCTGTGGGATTGGCAATGGTAGCTCCTGGTCTAGGTTTTACTTTGGGCCCTTTCTTGAGCGGCTTGTTATATTCTATTTCAATTAACTTGCCTTTTTTATTCATCTTACCTTTGTTTATGGTAGTTTTATTTATTTTGCCTAAACTGAATCCAATAACTACAAATTAAAAGGTATTGGTATTTAACAGCCTCTATAATTATAATATGCAAGCTTTAAACACGCCCACCAAGCAAATCCTAAAGAGGAAAAGTGACTGAAAAAGATAATCGACCAGTAAACTTAAATTTACTTACAATAAGTCTTCCAATTATTGGACTTTCTTCTATTTTGCATAGAATTTCAGGTTTAATTGTCTTTCTGGCTTTTCCTTTACTAGTTTGGCTTTTTAGTATTTCCCTTGAATCAGAAGAAAGCTTTTCTTACTTACAAAATCAATTTCAGCAGTTGTTAGTTTTTAAAATAATTACTTTTTTGTTATTTGTAGGTTTTCTTTACCACGTTTTAGCGGGTACAAGAAAACTTTTAGCAGATGGTTTTGGTATAGGAGAAACTTTACACTCGGGTAAATTAATCTCTTGGGTAGTCTTTGGTCTCACTTTTTTAATTTCTTTAGCTTTCTTTATCCTAATTTTATGACAGCAATGAGTAAACTAGGTACGGGCACTAGAGACTTTTTAATAGTGCGTATTTGTGCACTTTTAATGCTGTTATATTCTTTGTACCTTCTTGGATATCTCATCACTGGAGAAATTAATAATTTTGCTAAGTGGAATTCTTTTTTTGAGAGTTCATTAAACAAGGTTTTAAGCTTAATTTTTTTTGCTGCCTTCGCTGTCCATACTTGGTTTGGAACCTGGGCAATAGCCAGTGATTACTTAACACCTAAAATTATGGGCAATTTTGGTAGCTTTGCCTATATTATATTCAGAGTATTGGTAGCTGCCGTAATAGCCTTGGTTCTAACTTGGGCAATATTAATAATTTTTTAAATAAATATGCTAGTTAACGAAGTAATAAATGCTAAAGATTTACCAGTGATGGAGTTTGATGGAATTATTGTGGGCGGGGGAGGGGCTGGTATGAGGGCCTCACTGCAATTGGCTGAATCAGGCTTAAATACTGCGGTTATATCTAAAGTTTTTCCGACAAGATCGCATACGGTCTCAGCCCAAGGAGGCATAACATGCGCTATTCAAAGTGATGACCCTGATGATGATTGGAGATGGCACATGTTTGATACTGTAAAAGGTTCAGACTATATAGGAGATCAAGAGGCTATTGAGTACATGTGCAGTGAGGGACCAAAAGCCGTATTTGAACTTGAGCACATGGGTTTACCGTTTTCTAGAACAGAGGAAGGAAGGATCTATCAGAGACCTTTTGGAGGACAATCAAAAGATTATGGCAAAGGAGGTCAAGCAACAAGAACTTGTGCTGCTGCAGATAGAACGGGGCACAGCCTATTGCATACCCTTTACCAGGCTAATTTAAAAGCGGGAACTAATTTTCTAAATGAATGGTTTGCAGTTGATATGGTTTTAAATACTGACGGAGCAGTAGTTGGTGTTATTGCTTTTAAGATTGAAACAGGCGAGATTTATTACATTAAATCGAAAGCTACTGTTTTAGCTACTGGTGGTGCGGGTAGGATTTATGCCTCTACAACTAACGCACTTATAAATTCAGGAGATGGAATCGGAATGGCATTAAGAGCTGGAATGCCAGTTCAAGATATAGAGATGTGGCAATTTCATCCAACAGGAATTCATGGAGCAGGAACGCTAGTTACCGAAGGATGTAGAGGAGAAGGTGGATATTTACTTAATAAAGATGGCGAAAGGTTCATGGAAAGATATGCTCCTAATGCAAAAGATTTAGCAAGCAGAGATGTTGTAGCAAGATCTATGGCGCTAGAAATTCTAGAAGGAAGAGGGTGTGGACCAAATGCAGATCATATCTTTTTGAGATTGGATCATTTAGGTCCTGAAGTTGTACATAAAAGACTCCCGGGTATAACAGAATTATCAAAAACGTTTGCTGGAGTTGACCCTGCAGTTCAACCTATCCCTGTCGTTCCAACTTGTCATTACATGATGGGAGGGATTCCAACTAACATCAATGGGCAAGTTATTACAGTGCAAGATGGTCAAGACAAGGTTGTAGATGGCTTGTATGCAGCTGGTGAAGTGGCATGTGTTTCTGTTCACGGAGGAAATAGATTGGGAGGAAATTCTTTATTGGATTTAGTGGTATTTGGAAGAGCTGCCGGTATTTATATAGAAGAATCTATGAAACAAGGAGTTGAACTAAAAAAAGCTTCTCATGAAGACATTGAGAAAGCTCTTGAAAGGCTTAACAAACTTAACGCTTCTTCTGAAGGCGAACAAGTAAGCGCTTTAAAAGAAAGAATGCAGCAAAACATGCAGAATAATTTTGGTGTATTTAGAACAAAAGATTTGATGGAAAAAGGCATAGAAGATTTATCCCAGGTAAGAGATGAAGTTGAAAACATGCACCTTAAAGATAAGTCGGCAACTTTTAATACGGCTAGAATAGAGGCATTAGAAATGCAAAACTTATTTGAAGTAGCTGAAGCTACTGCAGTAACTGCAAATTCAAGGAAAGAAAGTAGAGGTGCCCATTCAAGAGATGATTACCCAGATAGAGATGATGAAAATTGGTTAAAGCATTCAATTTACTTTTCAGAAAATAAAGAAGTAAGCAAGAGAGATGTTAATTATAGACCTAAAACGGTGCAAGCATTCCAACCAATGGTTAGGAGTTATTAATGAGTCAGGCTATTCCTGTTGCACAACTGAAATCAGTAACGATGAGTATCTATCGTTATGACCCTACTCTAGATGAAAAACCTTATATGCAAGATATCGTAATTGAAGTGCCAACTGATAAAGATATTATGGTTTTAGATGCTTTACATTTAGCCAAGGATCAAGAGCCTTCATTATCTTATCGCAGATCATGTCGTGAAGGCGTTTGTGGTTCAGATGGAATGAATATAAATGGAAAAAATGGTTTGGCGTGTGTAACTCCTCTATCGGAAGCTGTAAAAAGAAATAAACTTACTTTAAGGCCTATGCCTGGTTTGCCAGTGGTAAGAGATTTGATAGTAGACATGAAACAATTTTACGATCAATTAGAAAAGGTAAAGCCCTATTTAATAACTAAAAGCGACAACCCAGAAACTGAAAGAACACAAAGTCCTGAGGAGAGAGAAGAACTTGATGGGCTTTATGAGTGCATTTTATGTGGTTGTTGCTCAACCTCTTGCCCTTCTTTTTGGTGGAATCCAGATAAATTTTTAGGACCTGCTGCCTTGCTTCAATCTTGGAGATTTATAGCTGATTCAAGGGATGAAGCAACCGAAGAAAGATTAGATGCTTTAGAGGATTCATTTAGTCTCTATAGATGTCACGGCATCATGAATTGCGTATCTGTTTGCCCTAAAGGTTTAAACCCTACAGAAGCTATTTCTAATATTAGAAATAAGCTCATTACCAGAGAGAAATAAAATATTTATTAATTCTTTCAGGCCTATTTAACTTATTTTCTAATTGCGTAATATAGCTCCCTAAATTTGGGATAAAGCTATGAATCTTCATGAATATCAAGCAAAACAACTTTTTCGCGATTATGGGATAGCCGTATCTGATGGCATTGCTGCCTCCTCAGCTAAAGAAGCTGAAAAAGCTGCTCTTTCTTTAGGAGTATCTAAATGGGTTGTTAAAGCCCAAGTCCATGCTGGAGGAAGGGGAAAAGCTGGAGGGGTTGAGGTAGTTGATAAAATTGAAAAAGTTAGAGAATTTGCTGATAAATGGATAGGAGCTAACTTGGTAACTTTTCAAACCGATGCTGACGGGCAGCCCGTTAATCAAATTTTAGTTGAAACTTGTACTGAAATAGAAAATGAACTCTATCTAGGTGCTGTTATTGATAGAGCTTCACAAAGGCTTGTTGTAATGGCTTCTACTGAAGGCGGTGTAAATATTGAAGAAGTAGCTGAAAAGACGCCTGAAAAGATATTTAAGGTAGAAGTAGATCCTATTGAAGGCATTAATGCTATGGATGCTGATAAATTATCTTCGCTTTTGGGCCTCAATGATTCTCAGAGCTCGCAATTTAGAAGTATTTACAAAGGAATGGCTAAGCTCTTTTTAGAAAAAGATCTGGCTTTATTGGAAGTTAATCCTCTTGTAATTACTGGTTCCGGTGATTTACTTTGCTTAGATGCTAAAATAAATATAGATTCAAATGCTCTTTATAGACAAGAAGCTCTCAATGAAATGCGAGATACTTCTCAAGAAGATGAAAGGGAATCAAAAGCTGCAGAATGGGACCTAAGCTACGTTGCTTTAGATGGAAATATAGGGTGCATGGTAAATGGCGCAGGTTTAGCGATGGGTACTATGGATATTATCAAGCTACATGGAGGAGAACCTGCTAATTTTCTTGATGTGGGCGGCACAGCTGATGCAAAAAGAGTTGCTGAAGCATTTAAGATTATTTTATCTGATAAAAATGTTAACACCGTCCTAATTAATATCTTTGGAGGTATTGTTCGTTGCGATGTGATAGCTGACGGCATTGTTGAAGCTCTTACGGTAATGGGAGTTTCAGTTCCAGTGGTAGTAAGGCTTGAAGGCAATAATGCCAAAGTAGGCCTTAAGACTTTGGATGAATGTGATTTAAACATTATCCCAGCTTCGAATTTACAAGAAGCTGCTGAACTGGCAGTTAAGGCATCTAAAGGAGAAATAAGTTGAGTATTTTAATTAATAAAGATACCAAAGTAATTTGTCAGGGCTTTACTGGTGGACAAGCAACTCAACATTGTATTCAGTGCATAGAGTATGGCACTCAATTAGTAGGAGGAGTGACTCCAGGTAAAGGAGGGCAAACGCATCTAGATCTACCTGTTTTTAATTCTGTTAAAGAAGCAGTCAGTCAAACAGGAGCAACTGCTAGTATTATTTTTGTTCCGGCTCCTTTTTGTAAGGCCTCAATACTTGAAGCTGCAGAATCAGGGATATCCTTAATTATATGCATTACAGAAGGAATACCTACAATCGATATGCTAGAGGTTAAAGTTAGATGTGACAATCTTGGAGTAAGGCTAATTGGACCAAATTGTCCTGGAATTATTACTCCAGGCGAATGCAAGATGGGTATTATGCCAGGTGATATTCACCTTCCAGGTAAAGTTGGTGTTATATCTAGATCGGGCACTCTTACTTACGAAGCTGTTAAACAAACAACCGACTTAGGCTTTGGACAAACAAGTTGTGTAGGAATCGGAGGAGATCCAGTACCTGGATCCAGCTTTATAGACATATTAGATTTATTCCAGAATGATCCTAAAACAGAAGCAATTGTTATGGTAGGAGAAATAGGAGGAACTGCTGAAGAAGCTGCTGCTGAGTTTATTCAATCAAATGTAACAAAGCCAGTTGTCTCTTATATAGCTGGGGTAACTGCTCCAGCTGGAAAAAGAATGGGACATGCTGGTGCCATAATTGCTGGGGGCAAAGGAACAGCTGAAGATAAGTTTAAAGCTTTAGAGAAAGCTGGAGTCCATACTGTTAAAAGCCCTGCTGACATAGGAAAGGGTGTAGCTGAAATAACCGGATGGTAAAAGAATACGAAAATTTAAAAGTTGAAGACAATGGCCATGTAGTTATTTGTAATTTAACCAACCCCCCCACACATACTTTTACTTCCAAAAGCTTGATGGAAGTTCATGATTTCTTAGATCAAATGGAAAAGAAAAAAGATCTGAGGGTGCTGGCTTTCACGGGAGGAGGAGAAGATGTTTTTATTAAACATTATGAAGTAGGCGAGTTAGCTGAATCCGCAGAAAAGAATATTTCTGAAGCTAAAGAAGTCAGTTCAGAATATAGCCCTCCAAAAGAACTTCATCTCTTTCATAAAATGCTTCTTCGTTTAAGAGATATTGAAGCTATAGTCATTGCGGGAATTAATGGAAATACCGCAGGTGGTGGATGTGAATTTGCCTTGGGGTGCGATCTGAGAATAATGTCTGAAGGCCCCTATGCAATAGGTTTACCTGAGACTTCCGTAGGAATATTGCCAGGGGGAGGAGGGACTCAAAGATTGGCTCGACTTATAGGATCTTCAAGAGCTCTAGATTTAATTCTTCATGCAAGGTTATTAAGCCCTCAAGAAGCTTTTGATTTCGGTTTAATTAATAAGTTAGTACCTCACGAAAGGTTTCGCGAAGAACTAATGGCTTATTGTTTGGATTTAGCATCACGTGCGCCCATAGCCCTCAGACAAGTAAAGAAAATCATTCATCACGGTCTAGATAAAACTTTAGAAGAAGGACTTCTAATGGAACAAGAAGCTTTTGATGTGACAATGCGATCTAATGATGCAGCTAAAGCTATGCGCTCAATGCTTGATACAGAAAAAGATATCGAAGATCGAACTGAGTTTAACTGGGAAGGAAATTAGTTACTCGTCTGCAACTTTAATTACTTGTTTACCAAAGTTCTTTCCACTCAAAACATCTCTTAAACCCTGAGGAGCATTCTCAAAACCTTCAGTAACAGTTTCTTCGTATTTAATTTTTCCTTCAACAATCCAGTTACAAAGTTCATCAGTGGCTTCTCGCCACTCTTTAAACCATTCAGTGACGACAAAGAATCTGTGATCAGGTACAGGATCAAGAGCTCCAAAAACATGGAAAGGGGTTTCTTCTTTGGTCATATCTTCTGAATTATAAGCAGAGATAAATCCACAAATGGGTACTCTCGAACCAGGGTTCAGAAGTTTAGCTACTGCTTTACTGACTGGACCACCTACATTTTCAAAGTAGATATCTATTCCGTCAGGACATGCAGCGGTCAAATCTTCTTCCAGGTTCCCAGCTTTGTAATCTATGCAGTCATCGAAACCTAGTTCATTTTTTACGTATGAACATTTTTTTTCTCCACCAGCAACACCAACCACCCTACATCCTAAGATTTTACCCATTTGCCCAACTACAGTACCAACAGCACCTGAAGCCGCTGAGACTACAATAGTTTCTCCTGATTTAGGTAAGCCCAATCTTAAAAGACCAAAATACGCTGTTCTTCCAGGCATCCCGACAGTTCCTAAATAGGTTGATAAAGGAACAATGGAGGGGTCGGCTTTAAATAATGCAGGGTTTTCATCATTAGCCACTATGTAAGTTTGCCAGCCTTGGTGAACGCAAAGATATTCACCAACAATATATTTATCTGATTTACTTTCAACAACCACACCCACACTTTCACCGGTCATCGGTTCTCCTAATGCAGCAGGATCTGCATAGGATTCGCCATCATTCATTCTTCCTCTCATGTATGGATCAATTGAGAGATAAAGAACTTTAATTAAAATCTCTCCTTCTTTTAGTTCTGGTACTTGATGTTCATTGAGTTTCCAGCAATCATCTTCAGGCATGCCTGTAGGTCTTTTATCTAGTAACCATTGTTGATTTATATAAGTTGTCATTTAGTCTCCTAATTAAGTATGTATTATATTCTTATCACGTCTTTCAACAAGATAATAGAAGTTTTCGTTATTAATCTCTTTTTTTAGTAATTTATGTCCAAGAAACTCACAAAATTTATCTATATCTCTCTCTGTGCTGGGGTCTGTAGCAAATACTTCTATAGTATCCCCATGTCTTGATTCCCTGATGGCTTTATGAAGCAACATAATAGGTTCAGGACATTTTAGTCCTTTTGCATCTACTTTAAGACTCATCAATATATTTACTTGATATTATTCTCACTCTTCTAACTATTAATGTTGCAGCAAAAAGAAGACCTAGACACATACCCGTCCACATGCCAACAGCGCCCATCGAATCAACAACCAGATCTGTTATTGACAAGATAATGCCTACTGGCATACCCACGCCCCAATAAGAAAAGGCTAGGATTTTCATAGGTCCAAAAGTATCTTTGTAGCCTCTTAATGCTCCAATACCTCCCATAGCTAATCCATCTGCTATTTGAAAAAAAGCAGCAAAAAATAATAAGGTTACTGCTATAGAAACAACTTCAGGGTTTGAATTAAGAATAGTTGCTAAAAATTCAGCATTTATGAGTATTAATAAGCTTGTGATTACTGCACAGATAGTTGCCAACCTAAGAGCAAAATATGAACTGTATTTAGCTCCAACCAATTTATTTGCACCTACATTATTTCCTACTCTAACTGCAGCTGCGTTACCTATTGCAAGAGGCACCATGAAGAATAGTCCACCTATCGTCAAAGCTACTCCGTTTGCAGCTATTACTTCGCTTCCATACCTTCCTAGAATTATTCCTGTTCCACTAAACATACTAAGCTCAACAAAATTCCCTAAGCCAACAGGCAGTCCACCTTTGAGTATTTCTTTAAGTTTAATTAAATTTGGAAAATCAAAATTAGAGAATAAATTAGTAGATTGGTATGCCTTATTAAATTTTAAATAAAAAATTAAAATGGTGAAAGAAGTCCATGTCCCAATAACTGCAGATAAACCAGCACCTCTAGCCCCCATTTCTGGAAAACCAAAGTTTCCGTATATAAAAGTATAGTTACCGATTATGGCAATACAGAGCATTAAAATGTTAAGTACTGTAATGGGAAGGGGTCTTGTGATTCCTTCGCATAAAGATCTTAAGGGCTGACTTAAGAGTATTGCAGGTAAAGCAAAAATAAAGAAACTTAAATATTCTTCTGAGTATTTAATTATTTCAGGGTTTACCTTCGCTATTGTAAGTATCCAAGAAGCTTGAGACAAAACGAACATTCCGAATAAAACTATTGGTATTGATAGCCATATTGCCTGTCTGACTAGAGGCCCAATCTCGTCTATTTTTCTTGCTCCAAATAGTTGAGCTACCATAGGAGTAACAAAGAACAATATCCCACCTATACCAACCATAATTGGAAACCATAAATTCCCAGCTAACATTATTCCTGCCTGCACATCTGTAGAATAATGACCTGATTGAATAACTGAATTGACTTGAATCAATTGCAAAGCTAATTGAGTTAAAAACATTGGTGCAGCTAGTTTAAAAAAACTATAAGCTTCTTCTCGAGCTTTACTTGATAATAAACTCTTTGTTTGATTTAAGGGTTGTTCCATAGAAGGTGCGTATCATATCATGTAGCTAAAAATCGAGGTTAACTATCAGACAAGACAACAGACCTTATTGGCTTAAAAAAATATTTTCAAAATATAATAATTTTTATATTAAGAAATTCATTGCCCCTCAATTTGAATCTTTTGGCAAAGACCCCAACATCATGGGTTCCAGATATCTAGATATTTATGGAAAAAAAATAAGCATAGGTGATTATCCGACCATGGTAGCTTCACCAGATAATTACATACACTTAACTACATGGAATTTAGGTGATCATGATGGAGAAATTGTAATAGATGATTATTGTTTATTGACTCCTGGAGTGCGAATAGCATCTGCTTCTAAAATCACTATCGGTAAAGGATGTATGTTTGCTAATAGCTCATATATTTCTGATGCTGATTGGCATGGCATATACGATAGAGCTACTCCTGTCGGTAAGACTTCTCCTATTGTGCTTGAAGATAATGTTTGGATAGGAGATAGCGCAATAGTAGGCAAGGGTGTCAAGATTGGCAAAAATAGTATAGTAGCTGCAGGAGCTGTTGTTGTAAAAGACGTTCCAGCTAATGTAGTGGTTGGGGGTAATCCAGCTAAGATTATAAAAGAATTGGATCCGTCTATTGCAGGATTAACCAGAATGGAGTTATTTAAAGATCCTTTAGGTCTTGAAGATTTGTATGAGCAAATAGATAGATATACTTTAAAAAATAATAGTTTATTTGGTTATTTAAGAAGTATCTTTTTTAGAAATAAAACTCATTAAAAGAATACAATAAATACTCTAGACAATGAGTCTTATTGTGAGATACTAAATGACGTTTTAGATCTCCATTTGGCTAATTTCGTGGGGAAAGTTTCTGATCAGGGTCTAAGACTGATTTTAAACTTTTGGAGAGAAAAAATGAATTTAATTTCTAAGGCACTATTGCCTCTAATTTTAGCCCTTTCTTTTAATATTTCTGCGGATGATCATGTTCCTGAAGCACCTTACTTGTTTCCTTTAGAAACAATGCAATGCAATTTCAATGAAAATAAAGACATGGACGACTTAATGAAACTTCAAGGAGAGTGGAATAAATTTATACAAGGTAACGAAGACATAGCATATGCAGCTTGGGTTATTACCCCTCTGTATAGATCAGCTAGTGATTTTACAAATGATATAGCTTGGTTAGGAGTTTCGCCTAGTTGGACTGCTTTTGGAAAAGGGTATCAAGCTTGGTTTGAAGAAGCTGGAAGGTTGGCTGAAAAATTTAACGAAGTTTATACATGTGATACACGACAAATGTTTGCTACTCAATCAATTAGGCAATCTGAGAATACTTCGGATAGCGGAGTAATGTTGGTGAGTAATTGTTCTTTAATTAATGATGCAACGCTTATGGATGTTGCCATGGCAGATCAAAAATGGAATGCATATCTTGATAGCCAAAATTCAAATGGTTCAATTTTCAGATGGTATCCTGGTCCAGGGACACCTACAGACTTAGATTACTCTTTTAAATATGTCCAAACTGCTTCATCCATGTCGGCTTGGGGTGAGAGCTCTGAATCATTTGTTAATGGAGGAGGCTTAATGAAGCAAGCAGAAATTTTTGGAAATATAGTTTCTTGCGATTCAGCAAGATTTTATGCAATCAATGCTTATGGTGGACAGCAATAGAATTAAAAACTAAATAAAGGAATAATTATGAAAAATAAAATAATAATAAGCTTAGCAACTTTGTTGCTTTCTTTAACGGCTTTAGCAGACGATCATGTGCCTACCTATATCCCTCTGGAAGGTTTTGCATGTAATTATAATTCTGGACAAGATATGGGAGACTTATTAAAGGTTACTGACAAATGGAATGACTACGCCGATGAAACTGGCGTTCAATATAATGCTTGGATTTTCACCCCTTACTTTTATAGCGAAGATCAGCAAGCGGATACTTATTGGATTGGCGTTGCCCCAACTTGGGAAGAATTAATGAGAGGGGCTGAAACTATGATAGCTCCAAAAGGTCAAAAAATTCAGGCTGAATTTGATAAAGTTTCTAATTGCTATGATCACACTAACTGGGGTCTAGAAATTGTCAGACCCTCTGCTGAATTAGGAGACGGTGTTGTCACAATCCAATGGTGTACCTTGACAGAAGGAACAACTCCAGACCAGATTTTTGCTGCTGATAAAAAAATGAATGCATTTATGGACCAGGGAAGTTCAACTGGAGGAGTAAGCAGATGGTGGCCAGGATCAGGCATACCTTCAAGATTTGAAGCTGACTTATTATGGGTTCAATCTGCTGAAAGCATGACTGCCTGGGGAAGAGGAGCAGATCAAGCAGTAAATGGAGGAGGTAATCAAGTGGCTCAGGAGATTTATGGAGACTTGATGACTTGCACAAACAGAGAAGTTTTCATAGCGGATGCAGTAAGAATTACACAACAAAATTAATTAAGGAAAAAAAATGAAAAAAATAATTAAGAATTTTACTTTTTTGGCTTTACTTTTTAGTTCAGCAAGCGTGTTCGCTTTGCAGGGACTTAATGTAATAACTATAACTACAGATGACCCTCAAGAATATGTTGAGTGGCTTACTGAAAGCCAGTCTGTATTCCAAGAAGCACAAGGAGACAGTATAGCTGCGCAAGGTATATGTTCTCCTACAGCCGGAGGAGTTTACACAAACGAGCATTATGTTTGGTCAATTGCTCCCTCAATATCAGCCATGATGTCTAATCCCGAGTTCTTTACTGACAAGAACGTTGTAAAAGCAATAAGGAAAATTGCAAGTAAAAGGGAAGTAGTAAGAAGAGACTTGATGTACGTAATTAAAGAAGCTGACATAGGTGCTCCTGGTCAAACGACTGCTCAATACAACTTAATTTCGTCTACAGATGATATAAGTGGTTATGCTGCTGCACTTACTAATATGGAAAAAGCTGCTGCTAGAAATGGTTTTGAAGACATATCAGTAGCACTTTTTGGTTCTTTGGCTGGTGGCGATAGAGCTTTAACTGTTATGGCAAGCGTTCAGGCACCAAATCCAGAAAGGCTAGGCGCATTCTTTGATGAAAGACAGTCTGGTTGGATGAGCGAAGCTATGTCTGAATTTCCAGGTATAAGAACACCTGAAATAGATTTCATGATGATGTGTACAACACTCTCTGTTAACAACTAGATATAGAGGCAAAAATGAAAAAAATTATATTTACGCTGATATTTTTATCATCCACTTTTATATTTGCTAATCCTGTTTGGGTTCAATATGACTTCAAGGTTGATTCGCCTCAGAATGCTGCAAAGATCGTTGAGGCTACTGACAAACTCATGTCGGCTTCTTTCACAAAAAAGAACTTTAAAGGTTCTCTTCATTTAAATGCTTGGATTGCTAACGGAAATAGCGAAGCCACACACAGCTATGCTGTTTTACAGCCCAGCTTAGCAGAGCATGAAAAATGGATGAATGCATTACAGAATAGTTCAACTGGTCAAGAGTTTTATGATGTTTTTAACTCAAATTCAACTCCAGTTTTTCAGAGAGTGAATTCTTTCATACAAACTTTTGGCAACCCTTCAAACGAAGATGTTTACTGGATTGTTCATAAATTTGTGGCTCAACCATCTGATCTAGAAGATATTCTTGAATCCCACAAAGATATGGATGAAAGAATAAAAGCCGATTTTCCTGGGCAATTTGGGCTTTCTTCAGTCATGTTCGGTTCAAACCAAGATGTTACGCATCTTTTGACAGTTGGATATAGTTCTATGGCTGAGTTAGAAGCTTGGGAAGATTCTGTAGCTACTAATGGACCAGTTCAACATTTTTTAGAGGAAATGGATGATATGGTTACCTGGACTGGAAGCGATGTTTTATTTAATGCTAGAGTTTACGATTCTGCTTCTGACTTAGAACAGTTTGTAACAAAAGATTTCGAAGAATAACTATTAAGGAGAAAAAATGAAAATTAGATTATTTTTAATTACTGTTTTATTAACTTTTCAAGCATCAATCTTTTCGGATGATCATTATGTCACTTACACAGGAGAGGTTCTGCAGTGTAATTTGAAAGATGGTAAGGATGTAGACGACGTTCTTAAGATGGTTAAAAATGATTGGTATGATCTTGAGTACCCTGCGCCTTATGAAGGATGGGTTTTAACGCCTACTTTATACTCATCAAGCGATGGTGGTTATGACTTAGCTTGGGCAGGATTTACATTTAACAATACTGATATGGGAAATACTTTGGATTGGTTCTTTGAAAATGGAACAAAAGTATTTAGTAAATGGGGAGATCTAGTAGATTGCGCTTCTTGGAGTCATTGGGATATCTTTCAAGCTAGACAGCCATCTGCTGAACTTGATGAAGGAGATACAAATTATTGGGCTTTTTCAAGTTGTTCTTTCAGGGAAGGTAAAAGTGCCTCTGATTTACAAGAGAATGATGAAGTATGGAATAAATACTTAGACAGCATTGGCCATACTGGTGGAGTTTGGAGATGGTGGCCTGGAGGTGGTTCAGATTCGACTGCTACCAATGATTTTTATATCAATGTTGGATTTAGCTCTATGGCAGAATATGGTGCAGCAAGAGATGCGAGGCTTAAAAATCTGATCGCTGGAACCTATCCTGAGGGCGTGGCTGATTGTGATCAACCCAGGGTGTATTCAGCTAATAATATAAAAGTTATAAGTGAATAGAGGCTAATTAAATAAAAGACGGCCACTAGAGTGGCCGTTTTTTTTAGTTTCTAAAATTGATACTATATTTGAAATGAAATCCTGTATTGGCTTTATAGCGCTCTTCTATATCAATCTACTTTTTCCAGATAATCTTAATTTTTATTTAGAGGATAATAAAACCTCTAGCTTCATTCTTTTCCATGAGGGCAAAATAAAAGTTGAAAAGGAATTCGTAGTTAAGGAACCAAGTGATTTTTATAAAATCGCTAGTGAAGGAAATGTGGATAGCAGAAGTTTAGAGGATGTAGCTTCCATTCAAAAAAGCATTGTCTCTCTGCTTATTGGCATAGCACAACAGAAAGGTTATCTGAATATCAATGATTCAGTTTCTTCTTACTTAGGGCGGTGGACTAAATTAAAAAAAATTGAAGAACAAAAAATAAAGATCATTCATTTATTGTCTATGAATTCTGGACTTAATGAATCATTGTCTTATGAATCTGCACCTGGCTTAACATGGTTTTACAATACAAAAGCTTATAGTCAACTTATCTTTGTTTTAGAAAAGGTAACTAATAACGATATCAATAACCTTTCGAAGGAATGGTTGTTCAACATCGTCGGTATGAATGAGACTTATTGGCAGATACGATCTTCCAAGTGGTCAAGGAATGCAAGCCGTTATGGCTTGGTAACAACAGCGAGAGATTTATTAGAGCTAGGTATGTTTGTTCTAAATGGAGGAGAAAAAGGAGATCTTCATGTGATTGAGGATATAGATTTCTTCGATGATTCTTTTGTGAGCTCTCAAAATCAAAACTTAGCTTATGGTTATCTGTGGTGGTTAAATAATTCTGCAACTCATATAGATGTATATTCTCAAAAATTAAAAAATGAGAACTTAGTTGCTGATGCTCCTAAAGACGCCATTTTTGCACTTGGAGCAGCCAATAGAATTTTAGCAATTGTGCCTAGTAGAGATCTAATAATGGTAAGGTTAGGTGATTTTCCAAAAGATTCTAATTTTCAAAGCAACATATGGTTAAAGTTTTAGTTTTAGTTTTATTTGCATTACTCTCTTTATCGCTTTCTTCTCAAGAAAGTATGAACACTTATATTTCTTGGAAAGAACATATCATTGACGATTCTATTACTGGACCAGAAGATCTTGAAGGTAGTGATGGATTGGTTATGGCTGATCTAGATAAGGATGGCTACCTAGATATCATTTCTGTTCATGAGCTTGATACTCAATATGGGGTTCCAAAAGGATATGTAAGGATAGCTTGGGGAAGTCAAGATCCTTTCACTTGGACTTCTACTACTTTGGTATCAGGTTCTGAAGCACCTTCTGCAGAAGATGTTGATGTAGCTGATGCAGATGGAGATGGTTGGTTAGACATAGTGATTGCTTGTGAGCTAGCGCATTTAATTTATCTAAAAAACCCAACTAAAGATCATCGTCAGATTCGTTGGGAAAGGACCATTCCAGAATCTACTTTAAATAGAGGTTCTTTTATCAGAGTTTTCTTTGCAGATCTTGATGAAGATGGGAAGGTTGAGGTTATTACAGCTAATAAGGGTGGAGAAAATGCTTCCGGATCTGATTCTCCACTAAAAAATGTCTCTTTTTATAAGTTACCAAAAGAGCCACTGATGGGAAATTTATGGGAAGAAGTTGTTTTGACAAAAGTAAAGGTTCCTATTAATTCACAGCCAATCGATCTTGATGAAGATGGAGACATGGATATTGTTATAGGTTCAAGAGGAGAAGCAAGAATACTTTGGATGGAGAATTTAGGTAATCTAAATTTTAAAGAGCATGAAATTAATTTATCTAAAAATCTTCCCCCAGGATCTTGGTTGACTGGATTTAATATGGATTATCAAGATCTTAATCAAGATGGAAGGTTGGATATTGTAAGTACAGTGTGGCCTCATTACTTAGTAGCTTTATTTCAACCTGAGGATTCGAGTATGAGCTGGGATACTGAAGTTATAGGTAGCATTAAGCCCGATCAATTAGTTAGTGTTTCTTTAGCTGATATAGACTCAGATGGAGATTTTGATGCTTTTGTAGGGTCTTACAGCAGAGGGAGTAGAGATAGGGATGATGAATCTAATGAAAATCAGGCTTTAGGAAGCGTAGCTTGGTTCGAAAATACCGACACAGGCTGGAAAAAAAATAATGTACTAAGAAGAAAAAGAGGAATGTATGACAAGTGGATACCTATTGACTTAGATAAAGATGGAGACTTAGATTTTGTTGGTACAAGAGGGAATAGTAAGCCATATGATGGGGTTATATGGTTAGAGCAGGTTAGATCAAAGATTCTTCTTCCAACCTTTAAACAGGCAAGGAATAAAGATAGCAAAAGCGTTCCTTTTATTGATTAAATTTTCATCTGCTGAAAGCTTAGCTATAATTACTATATGGCTACAAGTAACATAAAGCCTTTAGATGTTATTTCTGAAGAGCAATATGAAGAAATTAAAGAAAAGCAAGATTGGAGGAATGTTCTTTCAATAAGCTCTAACTGGTTACAAATGTCTGCAGCTATGGTTTTCTTCTTCTTTTATCCAAATGTTATAACTTTCTTGGTAGCTTTAGTAATCATAGGAAGTAAACAATTTGCTTTAGCCGTATTGGCCCATGAAGCTGCTCATAATCTGTTATTTTCAAATAATAAAGTGAATGATTGGGCAGGTCAGTGGTTTTGTGCTTATCCTATTTTTCAAGACAACAGAGTTTATAGGCCATACCATCTAAAGCACCACAGGCATACAGAAACAGAGGAGGACCCAGATCTTGTTTTGAGCGCTCCTTTCCCAATAACTAAAAATAGTTTTACTAGAAAGGTTTTTAGAGATTTAACAGGTATCACAGGATTAAGACGTTATGGAGGATCTTTATACTCAATTTTTAAAACTCAAGGCGATAACTTCTTGAATAAGATATCCAAAACTTCAAATAAACTACATGGTTTTTTAATCTCCAATTTCGTTATTTTTATTCTTATATCTGCAACCATGCATTGGTCATTATTTTTATTATTATGGTGGTTACCTTCATTCACCTATTACAGCTTGATAATAAGAATTAGAAACATCTCTGAACATGCTGTTACACCAGGAAATAATTTCTTTGATAATACCAGGACTACTAAATCAACAATATTAACCAGATTTTTAATGGTTCCCCATAATGTAAATTATCATCTAGAGCACCACTTATTTACACGTTGCCCTTGGTACAATCTACCAAAGGCCCATGAAATGCTTATTAGTAACGGACACCTTGATAAAATGTGTATAGAGAATTCATACAGAGATGTTTTGAAAAAAGCAGTAGGAGCTTAATAATGATAGAAAAGGATAGTGAAAAGCTACAACAAGATCTCAGCCCAGAAGAATATTACGTCACTCAAGAGAAAGGAACTGAGCCAGCCTTTTCAGGGAAATACGATGGAGAAAAAACTCCAGGAGTTTACAATTGTATAGTCTGTGGAGAAGCGCTATTTAGTTCCAAAACCAAGTATGATTCAGGATCAGGTTGGCCTAGTTTTTGGGAACCAATCAACCAAGAAAATGTAGGATCTGAGGCTGACCATTCGGCTGGAATGATCCGCACTGAAGTGCATTGCAATAAATGTAAGGCTCATTTAGGGCATGTTTTTCCGGATGGACCTCAACCCACCGGACTAAGATATTGCATAAATTCTGTCTCTCTTGATTTAAAACCAGATGAAGAGGTTGAAGACTGAAATCTAAATCAGAAAAGAACTTTGAATCTTTTAAACTGTTACTCAGTAGTAGCTTAGTCAGCTTTTGGACTTTCATTTCACGGATCCTAGGGCTCATAAGAGATATTGTACTAACTGGCCTTTTGGGTGCAGGTGTAGCTCTAGATGCTTTCGTCGTAATGATGAAAATCCCAAGTGTCTTTAGAAGACTATTCGCAGAGGGTGCTTTTAATCAAGCTTTCATACCGGTTTTAGCTGAATATAAAGAAAATAATTCTTCAAAGGAAACGAAAGATTTAATAAATTTTACTTTCGGTGCTTTAGCCAGCACTCTTCTTTGCTTAACTATTTTGGCCCTTATAGCTGCACCAATCTTTGTTATGATTTTTGCTCCAGGATTTTATCTAGAACCATTAAAGAAAGAACTTGCCATAGATATTCTACAAATTACTTTTCCTTATCTATTTTTTATTTCTTTAGTGGCCCTAGCTGGATCAATTCTTAATTCATATGAAAGATTTTCTTTACCTGCTTTAACTCCTCTTTTTTATAATTTAAGTTTAATCGTTGCAGCCATTTGGTTTGCACCAAGTTTAGATCTTCCAATATATGCTATAGCCTGGGCTGTATTCTTTGCAGGAATAATTCAAGTTTTAATACAGATACCCTCCTTAATGGGGCTAGGACTTTTGCCTAAATTCAAAATTAACTTTCAACACCCGGGTGTTAGAAAAGTAATGTTTTTAATGGTTCCAGGAATTATCGCTGGAGGAGTTAGCCAAATAAATATGCTTGTGGACACAATTTTAGCTTCGTTATTGCCTACAGGCAGTCCAAGCTGGCTTTATGTTTCTGACCGATTAATGCAACTGCCTTTAGGGATTTTTGCTATCGCTATTGCGACAGTTATCTTACCTAAGTTATCTAATCTTTTTGCAAGCGAAAACAAAGTACAGTTTTCATCTACTTTAGATTGGTCCATGAGATTAATTTTTTTAATTGGAGTACCAGCCGTAATAGGTTTGGTTATGTTGGCGGAACCAATCATCTTAACGTTATTTGAAAGAGGAGAGTTTAGTTCTATCGATTCAAGCAAGACTTCCTCAAGTTTGATTGCATTAGCTTTTGGGTTATTAGCTTTCATGCTAATTAAGATACTAACACCTAGTTTTTTTGCAAGGCAGCAACCAAAAAAACCAATGTATGTAGCATTAGCATCAATGATTTTAAATGCTTTATTAGCTTGGCTTCTAGCTTTTAAGTTAGGATATGCTCACGTTGGCTTAGCCTTGGCCAGCACAATCTCAGCTTTTTTTACTGTAATTACTCTCTTATTTATTTTATATAAAGATAATGTTTATGATGCTTCTAAGGGGTGGATTGTTTTCTTATTGAGAATGTCTATAGCATCTTTCGTGCTTATCTTCCTAATTAATTTCTTTGAACAAGAAGTAGGATATTTAAGAAAAATTAGTGAATTTAGTCGATTCATTTATATTATTAAAATAGTATCCATAGGTATGTTTGGCTATTTTCTAAGTTTGTGGATTTTAGGTTTAAGAATTAAAGATTTTTCTAATAAAGATGTATTTGATTAGAGGCTTACAGAACATTGACTTATATAAGGAAAGAAATCCTGAAACAAAGTTAATTGCAACCATTGGTAATTTTGATGGCCTACACCTAGGTCATCAGCATATTATCGAAACCATGCAAAAAGATGCGTTAGAAAACGGATGGAAGAAACTCATAATTTTTACAGAACCTCATGCCAAAGAATTCTTTGCAGAGTCTCTGGGAACTGATGAAACAAAACCTCCACGAATATTGCCTTGGTCAGAAAAAGTAAAGAGATTTAAAGAGTTGGGAGTAGAATTTGCTTTCTTTCTTAACTTTAACAATCAACTTCGAACAATGACTCCTGAGACCTTCTTAACTGAAGTTCTATCTAAATTAAAAATTCACAAAATTATCATAGGAGATGATTTTAGATTCGGAGCCAATAGAGAAGGTGACTTTACTTTTCTAAAAGAATGGGGAAATAAGAATAATATTGAGGTGGAGAAAACTGGAACATTCACTATTGCAAACCAAAGGGTTAGCAGCACAAGAATAAGAGAATTTTTACTAGCCAATCGTTTTACAGAGGCCGAAGAGTTACTAGGAAGGCCTTATACATTTTCAGGCAAAGTTGTTTTTGGGAAACAACTAGGTTCTCAACTAGGTGTTCCAACAGCCAATATGTGGCTTCCAAAAAATAAATTACCTATAGCAGGTGTTTACATCGTAAAGGTCTTCTTTGAAGGTCAGGAATATGGTGGAATTGCAAATATGGGAACAAGACCCACAGTGGATGGTCAAACTCCCGTTTTAGAGGTGCACATTCTTAATTTTAATAAACTTATATATGGAAAAAGAATTACCGTAGAGTTTTGTGAAAAAGTAAGAGATGAAAAGAAATTTGAAGACTTAGACTCGTTAAAAGACCAAATTTTTAAAGATATTTCTACAGCAAAGCAATATTTCAGTTAAAGTGCTTCAAAATTTTTATGACAGATTATAAAGACACATTAAATTTACCCAAAACTGAGCTAGCTATGAAGGCTAACTTACCCTCTAAAGAGCCTAAAATGCTTCAGTATTGGGATGATATAAATTTACAACAGCAAATAAAAGATGCAAGGTCCGGAAGAAAAAAATTTATTCTTCATGACGGACCACCTTATGCAAATGGAGAAATTCATACAGGCCACGCTGTGAACAAAGTTCTTAAGGATATGGTAATTAAGTCTCAAACATTATCTGGTAAATATGCTCCTTATGTCCCTGGCTGGGATTGCCATGGATTGCCTATAGAGTTAAATGTAGAGAAGAAGATCGGTAAGGTAGGTCAAAAAGTTTCAGCTTCTGAATTTAGAGAAGCTTGTAGGAAATACGCATCTTCTCAAATAGATTTACAAAGAAAAGATTTCAAGCGTTTAGGAATTATTGGAGATTGGGATAAGCCTTACATCACCATGGACTATAAATTTGAAGCTAATATAGTCAGGGCTCTTGGAAAAATAATTAATAACGGGCACCTTCAAAAAGGTGATAAGCCAGTACACTGGTGCGTGGATTGTAAGTCTGCTCTGGCAGAAGCAGAGGTTGAATATCAAGACAAGACTTCTACATCAATTGATTTTATTTTCCCAATTAATGATCCTAAGGTACAAGAAATCTTTTCTTGTAAAACGGATTCCTCTATTTTTGTTGCCAGCTGGACAACTACGCCTTGGACTTTACCTGGAAACTTGGCACTTACTATTAATCAAGAACTTATCTATGAATTGATTGCCATAGAGCATGATGGATTAAAGAATATTATTGTTGCTAAAGACCTTGTTGAGCAGACAATGGAGAGAATTGGTTGCAATAAATATAAAATTTTAGGATCGACAGAAGGCAAAAACCTTTTGGGGCTAAAGGCTAAGCACCCATATCTTTCTAGAGATTCGGTAATTTTAACTGGAGATCATGTTACGACGGAAACAGGTACTGGGATAGTGCACACTGCTCCCGGGCATGGACTGGAGGATTATTCAGTAGCAATGGAAAATGGTCTAGATGTGCTAAGTCCTGTAGCTGCGAACGGAACTTTTTCTGATGACGTGGAGCACTTAGCAGGTATGTTTGTATTCAAATCCAATGAAAAGGTTATCCAAATCTTAGAAGAAAAAGGAGCATTACTTGCTAAAGCAGATTACGAGCATAGCTATCCTCACTGTTGGCGACATAAAACACCATTAATGTTCAGAGCAACACCTCAATGGTTTATTGGTATGGACAGTAAAGATTTATTAACAAGAAGTTCTGCATCGATAGAAAATGTTCTTTGGGAGCCTGATTGGGGTAAAGCCAGAATGGCTTCCATGCTAGAAGCAAGACCTGACTGGTGTATTTCGAGACAGAGAACTTGGGGAGTCCCAATAACTTTGTTAGTTCATAATGAGACTGGTAACTTGCATCCTAATATGGAGGCAATCATTGAGAATGTTGCTACCTTAATAGAGCAAGAAGGAGTCCAAGCCTGGCATGATATTGAGATTTCAGAATTAATAGAAGATTCAGAGTATTATTTTAAAGTTACTGACTGCCTAGACGTATGGTTTGATTCTGGGGTGACTCATGCAAGTGTTTTGAGTGAAAACGACGAGTTGAATTTTCCAGCTGATTTATATTTAGAAGGTTCTGATCAGCATAGAGGATGGTTTCAATCATCTCTGCTAACAAGCATGGCTATTAATGGAGAGCCACCCTATAAGGGAGTTTTAACGCATGGATTTGTAGTAGACAGCGAAGGAAAAAAGATGTCTAAATCCATAGGCAATGTTATTTCGCCCCAGAAGATATGGGATACGATGGGATCAGATGTACTAAGAGCTTGGATAGCATCCACAGACTATACAAAAGAAATTGTCCTTTCTGATGATATTTTAAAAAGAACTTCAGATTCTTATAGAAGAATAAGAAACACCGTTAGGTTTTTGTTAGGAAACCTCAGTGATTTTAAGGATGAAGATAGAGTGAGTAAGGATAAGTTCACAGAGCTTGATAAATGGATGATATACAGGACAAAGACTTTACAAGATGAAATAAGAAAAGATTACGAAAACTTCCATTTCCACCAAGCTTTTCAGAAGATTCATAATTTTTGTGCAAACGACTTGGGAGGCTTTTATCTAGATATTCTAAAGGATAGACTGTACACAGCTAAGGCAGACTCTGATGCCAGAAGGTCAGCTCAGACAGCACTATCAAATATTTTACAGGCTCTAGTAAGATGGATAAGCCCGATTCTTAGTTTTACGGCAGAAGAAGCATGGCTTCTGATGAAAGAAGATGAAGAATCAGTCCATCTTCTAGAGTGGTTTGATGATTGGCATGATTTTGGTGAATTAAAGATCTCTGATGATGACTGGAAAAAAGTCTTAGAAATAAGATCTGAAGTCAACAAACATATTGAAGAGGCAAGGAATCAGGAGATTATTGGATCTTCTCTTGATGCGGACTTACAACTGAATTGTAGTAAAGAACTTAAAGAATTTCTTGATATCTTTGACGAAGAACTTAGATTTATATTTATTACTTCCGATGCAAAAGTAAAATTATCAGAAGAGGGTAGTGCAACTGGCATAGAGGGTTTAAAAATAAAAGTAGATAAGACTCAAAATCAAAAATGTATAAGATGTTGGCATAGCAGACCCGAAGTTGGAATGATTAAACAACATGAAACAATATGTCAAAGGTGTTTTGAGAATGTAGAGGGCAAAGGTGAAATAAGACTTTTTGCTTAAAGATGTCCCTTTTAATTAACAATAAACTAACATTTCTTATATTTCTTATATTTACTGACCAATTAAGTAAATTGTTTATAGCAAAGAACTTAAATTTGGGCCAAAGTCTTTCTTTATTTCCTTTTTTTGATATAACTTTAGTTTTTAATACTGGAGTTGCTTTTAGTTTATTTAGCGACGGAGGAAATCAAGGTAGATGGCTTCTTGTTATTCTGGTACTGCTTGTTTTAGTCTATTTAACTTATGTGTTGATAAAAGAAAACTTAAATGAATTTGAAAGCATCTCACTTTTAATGGTTCTTGGGGGTGGGATAGGGAACTTATTAGATAGAACTTTTAGAGGTCATGTAGTTGATTTTATTCACCTTTATTATGAAAACTATTCTTTTTATATATTTAATTTAGCAGATACATATATAAGTATCGGGGTTATCATTTACTTAATAGGTATGATTTATCAATTTAAAAAAAATAAAAAATGAAGATCAGGCTAGCTGATACAAGAGGATTCTGTGCAGGAGTAGATAGAGCAATAGAGATTGTAAAAAAAGTTCTCGAGATGAATGGCGCACCTGTTTATGTAAAACATGAAGTAGTTCATAACAAGACTGTAGTAAATGAACTAAAATCCTTAGGAGCAATATTTGTTGAGGAAATTGAGGATGTACCTAATGGCGAGATAGTTATTTATAGTGCTCATGGAGTTTCTAAAGTAGTTGAATCGGACTCAAAAGAAAAAAGTCTAGATGTCTTTGATGCCACTTGTCCTTT
>CACAGI010000003.1 GCA_902532015.1 uncultured SAR86 cluster bacterium
TTAGATATCCAGTCAGGATCTGGTGGAACAGAGGCCCAAGACTGGGCTGAAATGATAATGCGGATGTATTTAAAATGGGGAGAAGCAAAAAGTTTTAAAACTGAAGTAGTGGAAGTATCTCATGGTGAGGTTGCCGGAATAAAGAGTGCTACCATAAGATTCGAAGGAAGTTACGCATACGGTTGGTTGAGAACAGAGACGGGAGTTCATAGATTGGTAAGGAAATCCCCATTCGATTCAGGTAGCAGAAGACACACCTCCTTTGCTTCGGTATTTATTTCTCCTGAGATAGATGAAGATGTTGAGATAGATATTAATCCTGCTGACTTGAGAGTAGATACTTATAGAGCTAGTGGAGCAGGGGGACAGCACGTGAATAAGACTGATTCTGCCATTCGAATAACCCATGAACCTTCAGGAGTGGTTGTGCAGTGCCAATCGCAAAGATCTCAACATCAAAACAGAGATAAGGCCATGAAACAATTGCGTGCAAAACTTTATGAAATAGAAATGAGTAAGTTAGAAGCTAAAAAGCAAAGCCAGGAAGAATCCAAAGCAGATATAGGTTGGGGTAGCCAAATAAGGTCTTATGTATTAGATTCAGCTAGAATAAAAGACTTAAGGACAGGTGTTGAGACTTCAAACTGTTCAGGAGTGCTAGATGGAGACTTGGATCAATTTATTGAAGAGAGTCTTAAATTAAATATATAAAATTGTATGACAGACAAACCTAACGAAAGCGAGTTACTAGAATTAAGAAAAGCTAAGCTTGATGAGCTTAGATCTTCAGGAAATGCATTCCCCAATCAATTTAAAAGAGATTCATTAGCCAATGATTTACATTTTTCTTATGGAGAATTGGAAAATGAAGACCTAGAGAAGAAAAAAGATGTTTTTTCTGTAGCTGGGAGAATTATGCTCCAAAGAATAATGGGCAAGGCAAGCTTTATTACTATTCAGGACATGTCAGGTCAGATACAAGCCTATTTAACCAAAAATGATTTACCAAAAGGGGTTTACGAAGCTTTTAAGACCTGGGATCTGGGTGACATTGTCGGTATTAAAGGAAAGCTCTTTAAAACCAAGACAGGCGAGCTAACAATTCATGCTAATCAAATAGAACTACTGACTAAGTCTTTAAAACCTTTACCTGAAAAGCATGCTGGATTAGTTGACACTGAACAAAGGTATAGAAAAAGGTACTTAGATCTAATAACCAATGAAGACAGTCGTGAAATATTTAAGCAAAGAAGTTTTTTAATTAAAGAGATAAGAAGTTTCTTTGATGATGAGGGTTTTATGGAAGTTGAGACTCCAATGATGCACTCTACTTTAGGGGGAGCTGCTGCTAAACCTTTTGTTACTCACCACAACACTCTTGATTTAGATCTATATCTTAGGATTGCACCTGAATTGTATTTAAAGAGGTTGGTTGTTGGAGGAATAGAAAAGGTTTTTGAAATTAATAGAAATTTTAGGAATGAAGGCTTATCTACGAAACATAATCCAGAGTTTACTATGTTGGAATATTACACGGCGTATGCTGATTTTAATGACCAGATGTCATTCTTAGAAAAGTTATTTGCTCATTTAGCTAGTGAATTAAATGGTTCGTCTAAGATTTCAATTGAAGGTAAGGATTATGATTTATCGAAGCCTTTTAAAAGGGTTGGATTGCTTGAATCAGTCGCTACAAAACTTTCTATAGCTCAAGAAGACCTTTTCGATCGAAAGAAACTAGAGGAGTTATCGAAAAAACATAAGATAGAAGACTATAAATCTTATTCGGATGGAAAATTACAATTTGAATTATTTGAGAAGGTTGTTGAAGACGATTTGATTGAGCCGACTTTTATTGTTGATTATCCGGTAGAGGTTTCTCCGCTTTCAAGACTTTCAGATGAGAAAGAAGGCATAGTGGATAGGTTTGAACTTTTCATTGGCGGTAACGAGATTGCCAACGGATTTTCTGAGTTAAATGACCCTAAAGATCAAGCTGAAAGATTTAAAGCACAAGTAGAACAGAAAGCTTCGGGTGATGAAGAGGCAATGGAATATGATGAAGATTACATTGAAGCACTAGAATATGGTTTGCCTCCATGTGCAGGAGTTGGTATCGGAATAGATAGACTTGTAATGTTATTTACGGGTGCAGAGTCGATAAGAGATGTCTTGCTATTCCCTCAAATGAAACCAAAGTCCTAAAAAGCCTTATAAGAGATCTGAAACAGCTTCTTTCTCAGAAAGCAGTTCTTCAGTTGTTATCTGTATTTTTGACTGAGCAAATTCATTCAATTCTAAATCTTGGATAATTTCTACTTTTCCTGGAGCAGTTGTTCTTAGCGGGTATCCAAAAATTAATCCTTCTGGGACACCATAACTTCCATCACTTGCAATCGCTGCACTAAAAGAATCATTTTCAGGAGTTACATTCTCAACAGCTTTAACGGTATCTATTGCAGCATTAGCCGCAGAGGCTGCGGACGAAGCGCCTCTTGCGTCGATAACCGCTTTACCTCTTTGCTGAACAAGAGGTAGATATTCATTTTCAATCCATTTTTCATCATTTATTACTTCCGCAGCACTAGTTCCATTGATTTTAGCGTTGTATGGATCAGGATACATGGTGGGACTGTGATTCCCCCAAATGGTCATATTGCTTACAGAAGTTATGTCAGATCCAGCCTTTAGAGCTAGTTGAGCCTTTGCTCTGTTGGCGTCCAAAGCAGTCATTGCAAACCATTTTTGAGAATCATTATTTGCATGTTTTTTTCCTATAAGAGCATTAGTGTTAGCAGGATTCCCCACAACTAATATCTTGGCTTCCTTATTTGCTAAGCTTCCAATGGCTGATCCTTGATCAGTGAATATCCCTCCATTTATTTTTAATAAGTCACTTCTTTCTTCTATTTTTTTTCCATCTATTACTATGCCTCTAGGTATGCTGCCAACTAACAGAACCCAATCAGCTTCATCTACACCTTCTTTTATGTCAGCAGTTGCCAACATAGAGCCTGTCTGATCAAAGCCACAGTCAACTAACTCCATTATTGTTCCTTCAAGCTTATCCACTACTTGAGGTATTTCTACCAATCTAAGGTTAACTTTAGTATCTGGACCAAAAGTTTCTCCACTAATTAATCTAGGTAACAAGGAATAAGATATCTGTCCTGCTCCACCTGTTACTGCCACATTAATTTCTTTCATCATTTTCTCCTTTTAATCTGGTTGAAAGATATTTCTTGAATCCTCAAACTTCACTGTTCCTTTAGCATCTAACATCTCATTAGACATCATTTTATTTAAAAGGTCTTCATCTCCTTTTCTTGTATTAGCAACAAACCTTTTACCATCTTCTAATTTACCGATTATTATTGCTTTCTTGGGTGCTTCTCTCGAATTTACAACTGTATACGTTTCTATCGATCCACGTCCATTTGCTTCTTCAATGAATAGTGAAGATGCGGAATTATCTATTTCAATTTGAGCGTGAGAAGTATCTGCAACTTGATCCCACTCTCCTTCGAATGGTTTAGAGGAGAATAATCCTAGAGCATGTTTGGTTAGAAACCATCCATTAGCATTCAGCAAACCAAAGCTTCCGTTATCCTTTCTCAATTTATTCATCATGCCTGATATTGAGTTAACCACATAAGCACTTCCGGGTCCTCCATAATAAGGCAGGCCACCAGTCACGGTTAAACTCCTTTTATCATCAACCGTTATGCCAATTTCCTTTTGAGCTATCTGAACCGCGCTTGGGAAACAAGAATATAGATCGAAATAACTTATGTCGGATAATTCTAGCCCAGATTTATTGAATACAGCTTCGCTGCATTTATTAATGGCAGGTGAAGAGTGTAAATTGTCTCTATCAGTTATATTCCAAACATCATTAAGTGAGGCACCACCATACATAAATATCCATTTAGATTCAGGAATTCCTAATTCTCTTGCTTTCTTTGCTGAGGTTACGACCAGCGCAGCAGATTGATTCACTCTCATGATTGAGTTCATGTATTTAGTGTACGGAAATCCAACCATCCTATTTTGAGGAGACACTTCTACTATTTCTTCGGGTGATCGATGAATCTTAAACCAAGCATGTTCGTTTTCTGCTGCTACTTTTGAAAATCCGCTAAAAAGATTACCAATGTCTTGCATGTGTTGAAGAGAAGATTTACCTTCACTTTTTCTAATGCTGTTAGCAAAGAGCGGGTAAACCGAGGAGGGATCGAATATTCCATGTCTCATTTCAAACTCACTTCCTAACTCTTTTAAGCTTCCCAATGACTCTGGTTCTCCACCTGGATCATCTTCCCAGTCCATTTCAGCTCCGGACTTTAACCTAGAAACAAAAGTATCCAATGCTTCGCCACCTGTTAATACAGCACAGTTTGACTTACCGTCTTTAATTCGATTACAAAGTTCATTGAGTAGCAATTGAGGAGAATTTCCTCCAGTTGTTGTATAGATCTCATTTGGAACTGTAATCCCAAGAATATTTCCAATACTACGAGGCATATTCGGGTATCCCCAAAGTTCAGTTGTTGCCGAATCTCTATTTGGTGTATCTGCTGTAAAGCGAATAACAGAGATCGTATCTAAATGTTTAGTGACGTCATTCTTAGCTTCACAATCAGCTATTGCTGTTTTTGTCGCAACAGAAAGGATATCAAGATAATTAGGCCCATCTAGGCCTTTTTTCCCTAAATACTGAGAGCATCCTACTAATACAGGAGTATTGTCGTTTACGTTGCTGTATGAATTTTCAGTCATATTTTTATCTAAAACTATAAGGTCGTGAAGTCTAACTTCACTAAGGCAGATGAGCAATAGCCAAGATGCCGAGGTCTTTATAGAGTAAAATACCTTTATGAAATACGACTTTGACTCAATCGTAGAAAGGAAACATACCCATAGTACAAAGTGGTTAAAGTTTTCTGACCCTAACATTATTCCTATGTGGATAGCCGATATGGATTTTGCTTGCCCTAAGGAGATAACTGACCCCATGCGTGAAAGAGTTGATCAAGGCATATTTGGCTATACTGACACGCCGGATGAATTAACTCAAATATTAAAAGAACGAATTAAATTGCGTTCTGGATGGGACATCGAAGAAGAATGGGTTGTTTGGGTACCTGGAGCTGTAGTCGCGTTAAATTTAGCATGTAAAACGGCTTTGGCACCTGGTGAAATAGTTGTTACACCTTCTCCTATTTATGCTCCTTTTGACGATGCTTCTGAAAACATGGCTAGAGGCATGGTAAAGAACTTTCTGATAGATAATAACGGAAGGATGGAATTAGATTTTGAAGCAACGGAAGAGCTCTTAAGTAAAGACACTAAAATGTTATTCTTTTGTAATCCTCATAACCCTGGCGGAACAGTTTTTAATAAAGAGGAAATTACAACTCTAGTAGATATATGTGAGAAGCATAATATAACCATCTGCAGCGACGAAATTCATTGTGATTTGATTCTTCGAGATGACTTGGAGCATTTTCATTTAGCAAGCTTAAATAAATACGCTAAGCAGAATTCCATTACTATTTTAGGCCCTTGTAAAACTTTTAATTTAGCAGGATTTCCTTTGGCAGCTTCAATTATTCCTAACAAGGAATTGAGAGAAGATTTCATTCGAAATACCAAAGGTATAGTTTCACATATAGATAATTTAGCTTTTGTGGCTTCTACTGCGGCTTATAAGTACGCCGGAGAATGGCACAAGGAACTTATTGAATACCTCCAAGAAAATAAAAAGATATTAATAGAGGGTTTAAACAAAATAGACGGTCTTTCTCTTTCAGGTCCGGAAGCAGGATTTTTAGCCTGGGTTGATTGCAGGGAAACTGGATTAGATACCCCGGGTGATTTTTTTATTAATCATGCCGGAGTAGGTGTTTACGATGGAAGTTGGTTTGGAAGAGAAGGGTACATAAGGTTAAATTTTGGTTGTCCTAGATCTGTTTTAGATGAATCTATAGAAAGAATACAAAAAGCTTTTTCACAAAGAAACTAGGTTACTGTAATATGTTCGCCTAAAAATTATTTAGGAGAGATTATGTCTATTACTTTTAATGATCGTGTAGCTATCGTAACTGGAGCAGGCGGAGGTTTGGGAAGATGCCATGCTCTAGATCTAGCCAAAAGAGGTGCCAAAGTTGTTGTGAATGATTTAGGTGGTAACGTAGATGGATCAGATGACGGTTCAGTATCAGCTGCTGAGGCTGTTGTAGAAGAAATAAAGGCAGCAGGTGGAGAGGCAATGGCTAATGGGGCTAGTGTTACAGACAGAGATCAAGTTAATGCCATGGTTGAAGAAGTCATGAGCAAATACGGTCAGATAGATATTCTAGTAAATAACGCAGGAATCTTAAGAGATAAAAGTTTTTCTAAGGTAGAAGATGAAGATTTTAGAATGGTTCTTGAAGTTCATTTAATGGGCAGCGTGAATTGCACGAAAGCCGTTTGGGAGATAATGAAAGAACAAAATTACGGAAGAATAGTTATGACTTCTTCTTCCAGCGGACTTTATGGTAATTTCGGTCAGACTAATTATGGTGCGGCTAAAATGGGTGTTGTTGGTTTGATGAACACACTTAAATTAGAAGGCGCTAAATACAATGTTAAATGCAATACTTTAGCCCCGTTGGCAGGAACGAGAATGACTGAGAGCTTGATGCCTGGAGAAGTTATTGAGCAAATCAAACCTGATTACGTCACTCCAGCAGTGACTTACATGGTTTCAGAAGATGCACCTACTGGCGTAATCATAGCTGCCGGCGCAGGAGTATTTACGAGAGTCATGGTTCATGAAACTAAAGGAGTCTATCTTGGAACTGGTGAAGACATGACCGCTGAGAACATTGAAGCCAATTGGGATCAGATCTCTGATATGACTGATGCCACTTTGTGCTATCAAGGCGGAGATCAGTCTATGAAAGTATTTAGCCTTATACAAGAAAGCGAAAAGTAAGCATTCATAACTAATTTTCTCTGACTCTCAACCATACAGATTATGCGTTTAAAAGATTGCCACGGTTTCAGTGACTTCCGTGAGTTAGCCAAAAGACGCCTTCCAAGTCCTATATTCAATTATATTGATGGAGCGGCAGATGATGAGACAACCTACGAACGTAATACTAAGAGTTTTGAAAAATGTGATCTAGTTCCAAACGTTCTGAGGGGCACTGAAGACATAGATATGTCAGTGAACATAATGGGCCAAAAGCTAGAAATGCCAATTTATTGTTCTCCTACAGCTATACAAAGAGTGTTTCATCATGAAGGAGAGAATGCTGTGGCAGCAGCAGCTGATAAATATGGAACTTTATTTGGAGTTTCTTCTCTTGGAACAGCTAGTTTGGCTGAAATAAGAGAACAGTACAAAGGACCGCAGTGTTATCAATTTTACTTCCACAAAGATCGAGAGCTTAATCAATCAATGCTTGAAAGTGCCAAAAACGCAAATGTAGATGTAATGATGCTGACCGTTGATACCATTACTGGCGGGAATAGGGAAAGGGATTTAAGAACAGGTTTTTCTATTCCTTTTCAGCTTTCCTTAGGTGGAATCTTTCAATTTGCTATTAAACCCATGTGGGCCCTTAACTACCTGACGCATAAGAAATTTGCATTACCTCAACTAGATGATTTCGTAGACATGTCTGATGGACCAATTTCTATTGGCAGATACTTTACAGAGATGCTTGATCCAAAAATGAACTGGGATGATGTTGCTAAGATGGTTGATTATTGGGACGGCGAATTTTGCTTAAAAGGCATCATGAGTGCAGAAGATGCAAAGAAAGCAGTAGAAATAGGGTGTACAGGAATTGTTGTTTCTAATCATGGTGGCAGACAGCTTGATGGAAGCAGGTCTTCGTTCGACCAGTTGTCTGAGATAGTTGATGCCGTAGGAGATCAGATTGATGTAATCATGGACAGTGGCATTCAAAGAGGTAGCCACGTTCTAAAAGCCTTATCTCTTGGAGCTAAAGCCGTTGGGGGAGGTAGATTCTATCTTTATGCTTTAGCAGCAGCTGGGCAACTTGGAGTAGAGCGAGCTTTAGAGCTAATGAAACAAGAAATAGAAAGGGACATGAGGTTAATGGGAGTGAGCTCAATATCAGAACTCAGTAGAAATAATTTACGCTTTAGGTAGTATTTATTTCTTTAGGAAATCTAGAACTTTCCTTTCAATATTTTTAATGACTTCTTTAAAATCATGATCTTCCATATCCTTAGGATCTGGAATATCCCACTCAATTCTTTCTTTTGCTCTTATGGTTGGACAAGAATCACCACAACCCATTGATATCATTGCATCTAATTCTACATCAGGTAATTTATCTACGTGAATTGATTGATGCTTAGAAAGATCATAATTTATTTCTTTCATTAAACTAACTGCCTTAGGATTAACAGTACCTGAAGGTTTGGATCCTGCACTAAAAGCCAAAATTACATCTTTTCCATGTATGTTTGCAAATGCTTCAGCTATTTGACTTCTGCAAGAATTTTCAACGCATAAGAAAACCACTTTCTTCATTTTATTATTAATAATGTTAGAGTTTTTAATTTCATGTCTTAAATCTATTATAATTACAAAAAATAACCTTTTTCAGAGGAAATGATGAAAAAAATTACATTCTTTTGGTCTTTAGTTTTATTAACCAGCCTTACTTTATCAGCTAAAGAGATATTCATTGAGCCTAGCGATAATTCACAGGAGGAAGTTCAAACAGCACTTATAGAACTCTCTTCAGGCGATATTCTTACACTATCTCCAGGAACTTTTGTTTTTGAAGATGGCTTATCTTTAGACGTAGATGAAGTTATCGTAAGAGGATCAGGGATAAATGAAACGATTCTTGATTTTAAGAATCAGATGTCTGGAGCTCAAGGACTATTGGTAACTTCTGACCAAGTTACTTTAAAAGACTTTGCTGTAACTGATGCTAAAGGGGATGCAATCAAAGTCATTGGCGCTGAAGGGATTAATATGATTAATCTAAAAACTGAATGGACGGGAGGACCTAAGACTACTAATGGAGCTTATGGACTATATCCTGTCGAATCGACAGACGTATTAATTGATGGTTGCGTTGCTATTGGGGCTTCTGACGCCGGTATTTATGTTGGTCAATCAAAGAACATTATTGTCAGAAACAGTGTTGCTCAATATAACGTAGCTGGAATAGAAATAGAAAATTCTTATTATGCTGATGTCTACGATAATTTAGCCTCTCACAATACTGGAGGTATTTTAGTTTTTGATCTTCCAGATCTTCCTCAACAAGGAGGTCGCCATGTTAGAGTCTTTAGAAATAAAGTAATAGATAACGACACTGATAACTTTGCACCAGAAGGAAACATTGTTGGAGAAGTTCCAAGAGGCACAGGAATTATTATTCAAGCCAATTCAGACGTTGAGGTTTTTGATAACGATATATCAGGTAACGGTACGGTTAATGTATCCATTGTCACTTATTCCAATGAAACGCAAGACGAGAATTATTACCCGCATCCAAGATCTATCCAAATTCATGGAAATAGATTTGGGGAAGGGGGTTTCGATCCTGACATTGAAACTGGAGAACTTGCTGCAATCTTATTCGAATTATCTGGTGGTAATATGCCTGATATCTTTTGGGATGGCGTATTACCGACTTCTCAGATAATTTTTGGACAACCGGATGAAGAAAGATTAATTCTAAGTAATAATGGCGATGCTACTTTTTTGACCATCAACCCAATCAAATATTTATTACCTTTCTTTGATCCTGTAGAAACTGACATTAGTGAATACGAAGGAGAAGTCAGGCCACTAGCAGAAATTACTATTAATAGTTTCTAGGAATTCTTAATGAAGAAAGCATTTTTTGGGATTTTTTATGCCTTCATTTCTCTGCATTTATTGGCAGTTAACGATGAGCTAATATTAGCTGAAGATTTTCCAAAAAAATTATCCGAATTTACCTTTTTTAATGATAAATCAGCACAAGTTCCAGCTGAAGGAGTCATTCCTTATGATTTAATTTCAACTCTCTTCTCGGACTACTCTTACAAACAAAGATGGGTGTACGTTCCTAAAAATAAGAAAGCTGAATATAGAGAAGATTGGGTTTTCGATTTCCCAGTAGGATCTGTTCTTATTAAGACATTTTATTATCTACATGACGAAAGAAATCCAGAGTTAGGAAAAAATCTTCTAGAGACAAGATTATTAATACGTAAAGAAGATCAGTGGCATGCCGTTTCTTATGCTTGGAATGAAGAGCAAAATGAAGCTTTTATTAAAAAAGCTGGAAAAACTATCAAAACTTCATGGATAGACGAGTTTGGAGAAGAAAGGCAGGTTAGGTATAGAGTTCCAAATAAGAATCAATGCAAAGAATGCCATGCATCCAATGATTTGATAACTCCAATAGGTCCTAAAGCTAGAAACTTAAATAAACTCTACAATTATGACGATGGGTCGTTTAACCAATTAACTTATTGGATTAAAAAAGACTTTATTGATTCTGTTCCGATAAATATTAAATCACCAGTGGATTGGACTAATGAAGATTTAGATTTAGACAGCAGAGTTAGGTCGTACTTAGATATCAATTGTGGCCATTGTCATGCCACTACGGGGGTTGCTAATTCAACTGGTCTATATCTGCATTTAAACGAAGATAGAGACATGCACTTAGGTATTTATAAGAAACCGGTAGCAACGGGTAGAGGAAGTGGAGGAAATCTATATTCTTTAGTGCCAGGTAAGCCAGAAGAATCTATAATGCTGTACAGAATGATCTCAAAAGATCCAGGAGTCATGATGCCCGAGTCAGGGAGGTCTTTAACGCATCAAGAAGCTATAGTGATGGTAAGAGATTGGATTATGCAAATGGATAAAAGATGAGCGATAAAGAAGATTTACTAAATAATCTTAAAATTGATAGAAGTGCTCCGCCCGCTGAGGATCCTATGAGCCCTCAAGTTAGATACGGAATATTAGGAGCTATATCAGTTCTAATAGTATTCGGATGGCTATTTTTTACTGGTGAAGAGCCTTTAGAGGTGACAACCTTCACCGTCAAAGAGGTAAATCAAAATAACATGTCCACTTCAAGCATTCTCGATGCTTCTGGTTATGTTACAGCAAGAAGGCAAGCAACCGTATCTTCTAAGATCACGGGAAAAGTCTTGAAAGTTTATATAGAAGAAGGCGATTTAGTTGAAGAGGGTCAGCTATTAGCACAATTGGATGATAGTACTTATGTAGCTGAAATGAATTATGCTGAAGCGCAATTTAAAGAAGCAAAAAGGATATTCAATAGAACCAATGAATTGATGGAAGGGCAATTGGCTAGCCAAGCTTCATTGGACGCGGCAAGAGCTAACATGGATGCTTTAGAAGCTCTTTTCAATGTCAGAAAACAATTAGTCTCTGATATGAAAATACGAGCTCCTTTTGGAGGAGTTGTTGTCTTTAAAGCTGCACAACCAGGCGAGATGGTATCACCTGTATCTGCAGGAGGTGGTTTCACTAAAACAGGTATTTGTTCGATTGTTGATATGGATTCTCTGGAAATTGAGGTAGATGTAAATGAAGCCTTTATCAATAGAGTCGTGCCTGGACAACCAGCTGTAGCTAATCTAAATGCTTATCCAAAATGGGACATACCTGCAAAAGTTATTGCAATTATTCCTACGGCGGACAGAAATAAAGCAACAGTAAAAGTAAGGATAGGCTTAATAGAAAAAGATGAAAGAGTCTTGCCTGACATGGGCGCAAGAGTTTCTTTTTTAAGAAAGGTAGAGGAAACAGAAAATCAAGTTAAGAAAGAAGGTGTTATGGTACCTCTTAACGCAGTAGGAGAGATGGATGGCGCTAGCTATGTGCTTATAGTCTCCAAAGGAAAAGTAAAGCTTAACGAAGTGGAGGTTGCAGAGGAAACTAGTAATTACGCTAGAATAATTTCAGGACTATCTTCAGGTTTGAAAGTGGTGGCAAGGTTTGACTACGAGTTAGAAGACGGTCAAAAAGTAACAATCAATTAAAGGAGTTGTATATGAGTAATCTCATAGAAGTTCAATCAGTAAATAAAACTTACAAAAGAGGTGAAGAGACTTTAGTCGTGTTAGATGACTTAAGTCTTGAAGTACAAAAAGGAGATTTTTTAGCTTTAATGGGCCCTTCAGGATCAGGAAAGTCTACCTTATTGAACTTAATTGGAGGATTAGATACCCCAACATCTGGTCAGATAGTGGTTAATGAACGACATCTGGAAACCATGAATGCGTCTGCTTTAAGTACATGGAGAGCTAACAATGTTGGCTTTATATTTCAGTTTTATAACTTATTACCAGTATTGACCGCTCATAAGAACGTAGAGATACCACTTCTTTTAACCGGCTTATCTGGATCTCAAAGAAAAGATCATGTTTCCACTGCTCTAAATGTAGTTGGCTTATCCGATAGAGGAGGACATAAACCGAATGAACTTTCAGGCGGACAACAACAAAGGGTAGCTATTGCTAGAGCACTTGTTTCGGATCCTGATATATTGGTTTGTGATGAGCCGACAGGTGATTTAGATAGGAACACAGCTACTGAAATTTTAGATCTTCTCCAAATACTTAATCGAGATCACGGCAAAACTATTCTTATGGTTACTCACGATCCAGTAGCGGCTGATTCAGCCAAAAGAACCCTGCATTTAGATAAAGGAAAGCTTACTCACTAATGTATTGGACCCTAGTTAAGATTGGGTTAATAAGGAAAAGGCTTAGAACTTTCCTTACGATCATGTCTATGTTCATAGCTTTTTGGCTATACGGAACATTGAACACATTCTCTGGAGTGTTTACTGGTGGTGTCGATGGTCTTAGCGCAGAGAATATTATGGTCATGCCCAGGTATGACATGTTTGGAAAGCTACCTTATTCTCATGTTTCTTTTGTTGAGGATATTGAAGGAGTTGATGAAGTCATGTACATGGACTTTTTAATGTCAGACTCTATAGAAAGCATGATGGATGGTGTTGTTTATGCAGTTAGTCCAAACTTTTTTGAAGTATACGATCGTTTTGATGCTGATGAAGAAGCTCTTACTGCAATGATTAACAACCCCAATGCAACCATAGTGGGCAAACTAATGGCCGAGACCAAAGGATTAGAAATTGGAGATATGTTAGCTATCAAATCCAATTCAATGAATTCTGACGGGACATACAATTGGTCTTTTCAGGTAGTTGGGTTTTATACCGTTGAGAAAATAAAAGGCGATGAAATGGGTGCTGTTATTAATTGGAATAGTTTTGATGAGGCAAGACTAAGCCAAAAAGGAACGGTAGGTTATATTATGGCTAAAGCTTCTGATCCTTCTTTATCAGATGAGATTAGCGATATTATTGACGAAAGGTTTATAAACTCTCCGTATGCAACTCGAACAGGTCCTGAATCTGCCGTAGCGGCGGAAATGGCAGGAGAGATTGCTGATGTAGAATTAATAGTTAATGCCATACTGTTATCAGTGTTTTTTACTATTTTACTGGTTTCAGGTAATACCATGGCCCAATCCATAAGAGAAAGAACTAATGATATTGGAGTCTTAAAATGCTTAGGCTACAAAGATAAAGTCATTTTCTTTTCAGTTATACTAGAGGCCATAACAATCTGTTTTGCTGCAGTGATTAGTGGTTTACTTTTTACTTTGATTCTAATTCCAGTGATTGAAATTTCTAGCGGAGGTTTATTGGATGACTTAATTAGCGTAAGGTCTTCCACTGTATTCGGTGCTTTTTTAGCAGGTTTAATAATTGCTTTTATGGCTGCGGCAGTTCCAGCTTATCAATCACTTAGATTAAAGGTAGTAGATGCCTTAAGAGAAGGCTAGTTATGAAGTACTGGACAATTGTAAAAGCCGCATTAACCAGAAAAAAGATTAGGACTTTCATGACCGTCGCTTCTATCGCAACTGCTTTCTTATTATTTTCTTTAGGGAGATCAGTAGCAGTAGCATTTACCAATGAAGTTGATTATGCAGGAAAAGATAGGCTTGTTGTCTCTTCTAAACTTTCTTTTACGCAAGCCATGCCAATGGCTTATGCCAATAGAATAGAAGCAATAGAAGGAGTAGATCAAGTAGCTTGGCGGCAATGGTTTGGAGGAACGTACATAGATAGATCCAATTTCTTTCCAAAGTGGCCTGTACCAGATAGTTATTTTGATGTTTTTCCTGAATTTATTATAAGTGAGGGTGGCAGAGAAGCTTTTTCACAGAATATACAAGGGATGATTGCTGGAGCTGATTTAGCAGAGCGATATGGATGGAAAATAGGGGACAGAATACCCATTATTGGAGACATCTGGGTCAAGAGTGATAACTCAAATAACTGGGAATTTGATTTGGTAGGAACGTTCACTAATGCAAACGGTGGAGAGCAAGATGAAGCCTACATCAATTGGAAATATTTTGATGAATCTCGAGCATTTGAAAAAGGATTAGTGGGGCAATTTGCAGTCAAAATAAGAGACCCAAATCAAGCAGAAGAAATCGCAAAAGATATTGATGCTTTATTTGCAAATTCACCTGATGAGACGAAAACTTCTACAGAAGAGGCATTCAGTAGAATGTTTGCAGAGCAGGTAGGAGATATTGGATTCATCATTAATTCTGTTTTGGCCGCCTCTTTTTTTTACTATTCTTTTATTAACAGCAAACACTATGAGTCAAGCAGTCCGAGAAAGAACAAATGAGTTAGGTGTGCTTAAATCAATAGGATACCCAGATATACTAATAATGATCTTTGTCTTGATGGAATCCATGTTCCTTTGTGTGATTGGCGCAGCTATTGGGGTGGTAATTGCCTTTGCTTTGTTCCCATTCTTTTCTGGCGTGGCTTTAGGGTTTGCTGGGCAAATAGAGTTTTCATTTTCAATAGTCTTGAGTGCCCTAGCTTTGGCTTTATTAACCGCTACTATTTCTGGACTGTTACCAGCTTACTCAGCCATGAGATTAAATGTAGTCGATGCATTGAGGAAAAATTAATATGAGTTTCATTAGACAGGTCCTATCTATAACTAGAATGAATTTACAGAGTGTCATTGAACGCTCCGGAGCTTCAATAGTAATTATTGTTGGTATTGCAGGCTCTGTAGCAGTAATGGTTTCTCTATTGGCTATGGGAGAAGGATTAAGTTCGACTATTTCAAATACTGGTCAAGAAGACAGAGTGATTATCTTACGTGATGGTTCAAATTCTGAATTAAGTAGTGGGTTAGGAATGCAAGAAGTAGACATTATCCTTAATTCCCCAGGCGTAAGGGAAGAGAACGGAGATCCACTAGTGGCCGGTGAGATTTATGCCATTATCGATTTAAAGAAGAAAGGTGCTGAGTCAACCTCTAATCTTCCATTCAGGGGAGTACAACAAACTAGTTTTAGTATTCGACCTGAACTTGAGATTGTAGATGGAAGAAATTTTAATACCGGTACGGCTGAAGTCATAATAGGCAAAGGAGCTTATGATCAATATGACGGAGTAGAAATAGGAGATCAAATAAAAGTAAGGGATGGTTTTGTTACTGTAGTGGGAATTTTTAGCACTGGTGGAGATGTTCATGAATCGGAGATTTGGGGAGATTTACCTATTACACAAAATATTTTCAGGAGAGAAGGAAGCGTTTCAAGTGCCATCGTTAGATTGCAGAGTAAAGATACCTTTGATGATCTTGGTATTTATATTGAGAACTATCCAAGTCTAGAGTTAAGAGTTCTAACAGAATTAGAGTTTTTCGATAGTCAGGCTTCAGGTTCTGAACTAATTAAAATTTTTGGACAAGTAGTAGGCTATATAATGGCTGTTGGTGCAATATTTGCTGCATTAAATACCATGTATAGCGCTGTCTCTACTAGGTTAGTAGAAATTGGAACTTTAAGAGCCTTGGGCTTCAAAGGATCTACAGTGCTTGTCTCTTTGATGATTGAAGCAATGATCTTAGCTACCATAGGAGGCTTATTAGGAGCTGGAATAGCTTATGTTCTTTTTAACGGATATACCGTCTCTACCTTAGCTGGGGGTTCTTTTACCCAAACCGCATTTGCATTTGCTGTTACTGGGGATGTAATTCAACAAGGTATGAGTTTAGCCCTGACAGTGGGTCTTATAGGAGGTGTTTTTCCAGCCTTTAATGCTGCCAGAAGAGATATAACCGAAGCCTTGCGATCTATTTAAGAACCAATTCTTTTTTACTCAACAGAAGGCCATTATTATCTGCGTAAACATAATCACCTGATTGAAAGGTGAGTCCTCCAAAAGATATGTCTACTCCAACTTCGCCTTGGTTTTTCTTTTCGCTTCTAACTGGCATAGTGCCTAAGGCCTGAACTCCTATATCTAGAGTTTCAATAATATCCACATCTCTTATATATCCATTTATAACAACGCCGCTCCAATTATTTTGCACTCCCGCTTCAGCAATCATGTCTCCTAGTAAGGCAACCGTGTTGACAGCATTAGCATCCACTACCAAAACTTTCCCATCACCTTCTGAATTTAATAGTTCTTTCACAAAAGAATTATCATTAGGGCATTGAAGTGTTTCAATTTTTCCCCAGAAGATTTTTTTCCCCCCTAAGTTTTTTAGAATAGGGGAGAGAGCTTTAACCTCTGGATTTTCGTCAGATAAGTCTGGAGTGCTAAAAAGCATAGAAATCAATTTTATGCGCTTATTGATTCAGCAGTTCTTTCGCCTCTTAAGACAGTACCAGGCAGTTCACCGGTAGCTTCATCATTTTTGAAGGTTACGATCCCACTTTTAATAGTAGATATATAGCCACCAGCTTTTTGAATAATTCTTCTACTTCCAGTCGGAAGATCATGAACCATTTCAGGCTTATATACACACAAATTTTCATGATCAATGATGTTTATATCAGCCATATAACCTTCCTTAATTTGTCCTCTATCCATTAAGCCAAAAGTTTCTGCAGTCTCTTTAGTTTGTTTTCTTACAAGAAATTCTAAAGGAATTTTTTCTCCTTTGACCCTGTCTCTAGTGTAATGAGCTATATTCCAAGTTGGCATACTAGCATCACAAATAAGACCACAATGTGCACCTCCGTCACTAAGCCCCGCAACTGAGCTTTCAAATTCCATCATCATTTTGTATGTATCTAGATTATGATTAGGATAGGGAGAAAAAGGAGCCCATATGAAAGTTTTTCCTTCATTTTTGAGTAATTCTTCATACATTACTTCCATGACTGACTTATTTGAGCTTTCAGCTATACCAGCAATACTGGCATCATACGAAGGTTCATAGTCTGGTATTTCATTCATAGGGAATTGCTTATCAAAGGACATCATCAGAGTGTAGATCATATGATTTTTATCTACCGCGGGTTCTTCAGAAAGCATCTTTTGTTTGAAGGATTCCTCTTTCATAGCAGCCACTTTTTCCTCTAAAGTTTTGTCTGCTATTTCTGCATAACTAGGATGAGCAATAAAAGGATGAACTGTCGACTCTAAGCTAAAAAGCATGCCAGTGGGTCTTCCTGGGAATTGAGGTCTTATTTTTACACCCTTAGGAAAATTCTCTTCACAATATTTCCATGTTTCAACTGGATTACCACCTGTCTGAGCATAAGTTAGAGTTCTATCAGACTTTTCTACAAATTCTTTAACCCAGTCTAATTCAATATCTTGATCCATCCAGTCAGAGACTATTTCTAAGGTACCTTGACCAAGATCAGCAATGGTATTGGCAATCTTTCTCATTTCTTTAGCTGTCGCCTCAGTTCCAGGAACATATTCCCCAAATTTATCTCTATGCAGGTATGTTCTAGAAGTACTAAATCCCAGAGCACCTGCCTCAATGGCTTCCCTGGTTATTTTTGCCATTTCAGCTATTTCACTATCAGAGGCTTCTTCTTTACCTTGGCATCTATCCATTCCCATAACATAAGATCTAATTGGCCCATGTCCAATCATTGCTCCAATATCCATGGCATAATTATTTTTCCCAATTGAATCAAGATACTCAGGGAAGCTTTCCCAGTCCCAACTTACTCCTTCATTAAGGGCTACTCCTGGAATGTCCTCTACTCCTTCCATAAGTTGAACTAAAAACTCTTCTGTACCAGGTTTTACAGGTGCAAAACCTACACCACAATTACCCATAACCACTGTAGTGACCCCGTGCCAACAAGAAGGAGTTAAGTAGGAATCCCAACAAACTTGGCCATCGTAGTGAGTATGAATGTCTACCCAGCCAGGTGTGACTAGATGACCTTCGGCATCTATTTCTTCTTTCCCTTGATCTTTTATAAAACCAATTTTAGTAATTCTGTCTCCATCGATAGCAATATCACCCATAAAGGCTTCATTACCGCTTCCATCGACTATTTTTCCGTTTCTTATGACTAAATCATGCATTTTGATTCCCTCTATACTTATATTTCTTAATAATAATCCTTTTTTGATCTACTTAAAACTTAATTGCAGTTTATTGTACGTCTGTTTTAATAGTTCTATATAAGATTGAATATATCTAGGAAAGAAAAAATGAAAGTAGTAAGCCCTGAATCTGTAGGATTGGATTCATCAATATTAGAAAATGTTAGATCATATTTAGAAGAGACTTACGTTAGTCAGGGTAAATATGTTGGAACTTTAACCCTCGTAGCTAGAAAGGGTGAGATTGCTTATCTAGATGCTCTTGGTTTTATGGATAGAGAAGACCAAAGACCCATGCAGACCGATACCATTTTTAGAATTTACTCCATGACAAAAGCAGTGACTAGCATAGCTGTAATGCAATTATTAGAACAAAGTAAGTTTAGACTAGATGACCCTGTGTATTGGTATATTCCTTCTTTTAAAGACTTAAGAGTTTTTCAAGCAGGAGAATATCCCAATTTCATTACTTCAAGACCAAAAAGGCATATGTCAATAAGAGATTTACTCACACATATGTCAGGACTTACCTACGGTTTTATGTATAGAACTAATGTAGATTCAGCTTATAGAAAAATAAATAGCCAATCTCCAAAAAATTTAGATGATTTTATTGAAGCTGTTTCTAAAATGCCTTTGGAATTTTCTCCAGGAGATAAATGGAACTATTCTATCTCGACAGATGTTTTAGGATATTTAGTTGAGCAAATATCAGGACTCAAATTAGATGAATATTTTAAAAAATATATATTTGAGCCACTTGGCATGGTAGATACGGATTTTACTTGTCCTAAGGAAAAGCTGGACAGGTTAGCTTCTTTATATGAACACAATCCTTCGGGAGAACCAAGATTTATGGAAACCCCTGCTTTAGATGTAACTTACTTATCTGGAGGAGGAGGTTTGTTTTCCACAATGTCTGATTACTATCATTTTGCTTCTATGCTTTTAAACCAGGGTGAGCTTAATGGAAAGAGAATCATCGGAAGAAAAACAATTGAATTAATGACAACAAATCATCTACCAGATGGAAAGGATTTGACAGAAATGAGTGAGTCCGCATTTAGTGAAACTCCTTATGCAGGAGTAGGCTTTGGACTAGGATTTTCTGTTATGTTGGATCCAGCTAAATCCCAAACCCTCAGCGATATAGGAGAGTTTGGTTGGGGCGGTATGGCAAGTACGGTTTTTTTTATTAACCCTAAAGAAGATATGTTGGTTATATTCATGACTCAACTTATTCCATCTTCTACTTATCAAGTACGAAGGGAGCTAAGATCTTTAATATATTCTGCCTTGAGGCCAGAATAAAGCTGATGCCATTAAAGCTTCTGATTAAGATAACTTTCGTGTAAAGTTTAATTCATAATATATTTAGGAGAAAAAAATGAAAGGATTGATATTTACATTATCTTTAGCTTTAGCTTTCTTAGCTACTGCTGATGACCACATGGAACCTAGCACTTCTGAGGGAGCTTTTACGACATTCCATGTCACTACAGATGATAGAACAAAATATACAGATTATTTAAAATCAGATACATCTTCTTTTGAAGCTATAGGAGCCTCAGCTTCAGGAGTTTGCATTACAAATGACAGCATCAATGAAATGATGGTTTGGAGTGGTTTTGATAATCTTGAAGGTGCTTTAGGTGGCGCAGGGAAATATGACCCTAGCCAGGCACCTACTAGATTGGCTAATTTAAGAAATCCAGTTTACTCAGCGACATGGAAGCCATTAAAAAATTGGAGACTTGAACCTGGATTCGAAAGAGTCGGAAGAGTCAAAGTTGCTTCTGAAAACTTAAATGCTTTTGTGGGGGCAATGAGCAAATTAGAGAAGGGCATCCAAGACGCAGGACACCCTAACTTCTTCAATGGAGTATTTATTTCAATTGGGGGAGGAAAACATGAATCATCCACTGTAATGATTAGGTCAGTAACTAGAGATGGCGCTGCTGCTGGTAGAATTTTAGACCAAGGATATGCAGGAAATGCACCTTGGGCAGATGCTTACAATGAAGCAGTCTCTTTAGTTGATGAATTTGTTTCTGATAATATCGAATTGTGTGAACAGTTCTATTACGGAGAATAATCACTTATAAGTTTTAAAGAGAGAAGAAATTAATCCTCTCTCTTTAATTTTTTTATTAATGACTTCTAATTGGGAAAAAAATGTCTTTCCAATAGCACTTTCGTTGTGCTTTGGATTCATGGCTACCTATTTCCTTTTGGGACATTTCGGTGTGATCCCTTCTCTTGAACCTGGTGCTGTCATAGGAGAGGCTTGGCGTTGGTGCGAAAGGATTAGTTCTTCTATATTTAGAGAGCCAGTCAACGCCCTTAGTAATTTAGGTTTTATGATTGTTGGTTTGACCATGTACTGGGTTTTGTCTAGAGAAGAAAGAGATTCCAAAAACCAATTCACTGGATTAACTCCCATATCAATGCTTTACGCTGGAGCTGTAATTTATTTAGGGCCTGGATCAATGCTTATGCACGGAACACATACTGGCTGGGGCCAATGGGCAGATAATTTGAGCATGGTTATGTACATACTTATTCCTTGGTTGATTAATGTTGGAGAAATGGGAAGGTGGTCTATTAAAAAGATTTTTTCTGTTTATTTAGTTATTGTAATTATCGATGGAATATTTAGGTGGACTGATGGCTTAGGTACTGGATTTGGATTTAATCTTTTCGCAGTTTCAATAGGGTTATGGTTTATATCTGAATGCTTGTATAGATATTGGACACCTAATTTCAGATGGTTATCAGGCTTCATAGGTTTCTTTGTCTGTGCAGTGTTTGGCATATTTCCTTGGGAAATATGGAACAATCTTGCTGATTATTGGTGGATTGCAACTTTTTGGCTACCTGGACTAATAGCAAAAGAACCTCCTAGATATTCAAGAACCTATCATCCTTGGTTTTTTGCGGGTGTTTTTACCTACCTTTTAGCTTTCTCTATTTGGTTAACAGGAGTACCTGATAGCCCTTATTGTGATCCAGATAGGTTTTTTCAAGCCCATGCTATATGGCATGTACTGAGTGCTGTGGCAACTTGGTGTTTCTTTAAATTCCTCAGAACAGAAAGATTAAAAGATTAAGTTCCGCAAAAGGTTTGAAGTATTTTCTCTTCTTCCTTTGGAGGAACTGTTAAGTGCGAATATTTTTTATTTTCTTCAAAAGGGTTCTTTAGAACCTCCAAAAGCTCATTCATGGGATCCAAGTTTTCTTCATAAGTAGCCTTTATCGCCTTATCGACGTTATGATTTCTAGGAATGTATATAGGATTAATACTATCCATCTTCTTAACCATTTTCTCTGAGTCTAGATTTAATTCTTTTACGGTTACTTTCCAATTACTAAGCCACTCTTTAATTTTTTCTTGATCTTGAAATTGATCAAGAAACAAAGAATCTTTATCTGATAAAGCTAGGCTCAAATATCTAAAGCTTAAAGTGTAGTCAGCTTTATTTGGAATCATTATCTTAAGTAAATCTTTTAAAATACTTTGGTGCTTATCTGAACTTCCTTCTAGTCCAATTTTTAGACACATAACATCTAATATCTCTTGATTAGTTTTGATTGAAAAATCATCAAGTACTTTGGTGGCAAGTTCATTGGCTTTTTTTGAGTCCTCGTCTATGAAAGAAATTAAACATCCTGCTAAAGAAGCAAGATTCCAAGCAGCGATGCTTGGTTGATTACCGAAAGCATATCTGCCTCCATGATCTATTGAACTGTAAACAGTTGCTGGATCATATTCATCCATAAAAGCGCATGGACCATAATCTATAGTCTCTCCTGAAATTGTGAAGTTATCTGTATTCATGACGCCATGGATAAATCCAACACTCATCCACTTCGCAATTAACTTGGACTGTCTATCCGCGACTGCTTTAAGTAGTTCCAAATAATGATTATCTAGTACTCTGATTTCAGGAAAATGTCTTTGTATAGTGTAATCAGCTAAAAGCTTAACATTTTCCCATTGTTGTCTCGAAGCAAAATATTCAAACGTACCAACTCTTAGATGACTTTTTGCAATTCTAGTTAAGATTCCACCTGGTTCTATAACATCCCTAAATACATGTTCTCCAGTTTGTACAGCGGCTAAAGCTCTAGTAGTAGGAATATTTAGATGGTGCATAGCTTCGCTAACAATATACTCTCTTATCACAGGACCTAATGCAGAACGACCATCACCTTGTCTAGAAAATTTTGTTGGTCCAGAGCCTTTAAGTTGAATATCAAATCTCTCTTTATTTACTTCTATTTCACCTAGTAGGGTTGCTCTGCCATCACCCAATTCATGAACAAAATTTCCAAATTGATGACCAGCGTAATTTAATGCAATTGGAGTTGTGTTTTCAGGGATTGAATTTCCTGAAAAATATTTAAGCGCTTCTTTCTTATCAATTTCGAGACCAAGGTATTGAGCTAATTCATCATTGAAAGAAATTATTTGAGGTGACTTTACTGGAAGAGGATTAACTACCTGATAAAAATCTTCAGGCAAACCGATGTATGAATTAGTTAGCTTCACTTTATTTAAAAGCAGATCCCATTAATTCTTCGAAATTTTTTCTATAAAACTTATCTTGATCTGTAATATTTAGGTGCGCAGTAGCTTTTTCAAAACGACCCATAGGATTTCTTCCTCCTTCTAGGTGCGGATAATCAGAGGAAAACATAAATATATCGCTTCCTGCTTGCTCAATTACCCAATCAGTCGGTTCTGTTGGATATGGCGTTACTCTAACTTGGCGAGATACATATTCACTTGGTTTAAGAGAAAGTTCTTGCAGCCTTTCTTCATGTCTAGCAAATGCTTCATATGCTGAATCTAGTTGTCTCATAAAGCCTGGAACCCAGACAGACCCAAGCTCGATCACTCCAAACATTAGTGAAGGAAATCTTTCCAAAACTCCATCTAGAATTAATAGTGACAAAGCTTGCATAGGACCAGAAGATATAGCCATATAAGAAATAGATCTAAAATTTTCTTCCCCTCCATGAAAATCTTTTACTTTTGGCATACCATTTATCGAATGAGATTTTGGCATCACGAAATCAGCAGTCCCAACATGAAATAAGATAGGTAATCCTGCTTCTTGAGCTTGTGACCAAACTTTATCAAGTTTAATATGGCTTGTGGAATGTCTCTTGGGGCATGCCCAAGGTATCAAAAGAGCTTTCGCACCCAATTTAATTGCCTCTGTTGCTGTTTCACTTGCTTTATTTAAATCAGCTAGCGGTATGTAAGCAACCGGCAATAGCCTCTTATCATCTGAACAAAATTCAATTTGAGTTCTATTGGTGGCTGAAGCTACCTCATACAGAAGTTCTACTTCATCAGAATGTTCCAAGCTCTCTAACCAAACATTAGGAGAGGTGGGAAAAACTAATTGAGATTTGACTCCAAGAAGATCTAAAGCTTCAGATCTATCATGCTTATCAAAGGAACCTAAAGCATCATAGTTTTTTCTTATCATAAGATTCTTTTCATTCGAGTCTTGGTAAGATTTCTGTTTATGGACTTCAGCAATATCTTCAAAATAGGTATGCGCAAGACCTTTGCTTCCTTTAAAGCGCTCTCGAAATGCTTCTTGAACTTTTTTTGATCCAAATTCATCATACCAATTTGGAAGTTCCATAGTATGGGCATCTGCATCATGGACTATTCTATTTTCTATGTACGGCATATCTTTATTTAAATGTGATACTGATTTATATTAGGCTAACCATTTAAAACAGTAAAGTCATACAAGTGTTCAAGGTAGATAAATTAGATAGATCTTTCGGAGCGAGAGTTACCGATATAACTCTGACGAACATTGAAGAAAATGAAATGCAACAATTGTACGAACTTTGGCTAGAGTATGCTTTGCTGATCTTTCCAGCACAAAATTTAAGCAATGAAGAACAAGTAAGATTTGCTAAGAGATTTGGCGACTTAGAGTTTGAATTAAGTCCAATAAGCAATGTTAGAACAGATGGAACCTTAAGGGACCCTTTTGATGACGATATCGTCAAATCCTTGAAAGGTAATATGGAATGGCATCACGACAGCACTTATATGCCTATACAGGCAAAGGGAGCTGTTTTTACAGCTCATGTTGTTCCAAAAAAAGGAGGTGAAACTGGCTGGGCAGACTGTAGGGCATCTTATGCAGCTCTTGATCAAGAAATCAAAGATAAGATTGATGCATTATCTGCTTACCACTCTTATGAGTTTAGTCAAAAGGATAGATATGGGCATAAGCCTGCAGAAGAGAGTGAGTTTAATAGTTATGGCTTTGATATTGATCCTAAGCCATTAAGACCTTTGGTGAAGAAGCACCCTGAAACAGGAACCAAGTGCCTCACTATTGGAAGACACATACATAGAATTCCAGGCATGACTGATATTGAAGCTCAAAAATTAGCTAAAGATCTTGAAGAGTTTACTACTGAAAATAAATTCTGGACTTATCACCACTCCTGGGAAGTAGGGGATGCTGTTATTTGGGATAATAGATGTTTAATGCATCAAGCGTCTCCCTGGGATTTAACAGAGCCACGAACTATGTATCATTCTAGAATCGAAGGAAACGCAATAACTGAAGCAGCCTCGAATTATTTGTAAATTGTCAGATAGAGATAGTAAGCTTAATGAATTAGAAATTGAGAGTTTGGAAAAACCTAAGTGCTATGTTGGGGAATAATATATAAGTTATTAGCATTTCTTCATTTTCCGAAAGGTCTGGCAGAGAGTTTTCTGAACATAATTCCTTTAATTCTTTTTTCATGTTGTCTAATTCTTCAGGGTCAAGAGCTTCACCCACTTCATCCATTGAACCTACTCGTTTTTTAAGTTCTTCTTTTATTTCGCCTGGTAAATTGCCGTAATTTCCTTTAATAAGATTTATAGATTCATTCGATAGATTTTTATATCTCTGCCCATCAATAACATTAAGCAATGCTTGAGCTCCAACTATTTGGGACGCAGGCGTCACAAGAGGAGGAAAACCAAAATCTTTTCTTACTTCAGGTATTTCATTTTTTACTAGATCTATCTTATCTTCTAGTTTATTTGATTTGAGTTGGGTTTCTAGATTTGAAATCATTCCACCAGGCACTTGTTTAACCAGCATAGTTGTATCTACACCTTTCATATCGCCTTCAAATTCAGAGTACTTTTCTCTTATATCTTTAAAATAGTTCGAACATTCTTCTAGAGCTTCTAAATCTAGATCAATGAATCGTTTTTGACCTTCAAAAATGGCGTTCATGGTTTCAGTTGCAGAATGACCATAAGTCATACTTAACGAAGAAATTGAGGTATCTATATTGTCAATTCCAGCCTCTATTGCTTTCATGTTAGTAGCGGCTGACATTCCTGTCGTTGCATGAGTTTGCATGTGGATAGGTATAGAAAGGTTTTGTTTTAAATTAGATACTAATTCATATGCGTCGAATGGCCTTAGTAAACCAGCCATATCTTTTATGGCTAAAGAATCAGCTCCATTATCTTCTATCTTTTTTCCTAGATCTAACCAGGTGGACATGTCATGAACTGGACTTGTTGTGTAAGCCATTGTGCCTTGAGCGTGTTTTCCAATCCTTTTAACTTCTTTAATAGTAAATTTGATATTGTCGAAATCATTCAATGCATCAAAGGTTCTAAAAATTTCAATGCCGTTTTCTGCGGATTTCTCTAAAAAGCGTGAAATAACTTTTTGTGAATAGTGTTTATAACCTACCAGGTTTTGACCCCTTATGAGCATTTGTTGCGGAGTGTTTGGCATTAATGCTTCAAAGGTCCTCAGCCTTTCCCAAGGATCTTCATCAAGATACCTAATACAAGCATCATAGGTCGCTCCTCCCCAAGTCTCCATAGACCAATATCCTATCTTATCTAACACTGGGATAATTGGCACCAGATCCCTAAGAGGGACTCTAGTAGCTAATAGAGATTGAATACCATCCCTTAATACAACTTCAGTTATGCCTACTTTATTAGAAGGTGACATTTATTATGAGTCTCCCCACTCAATTCAATTATTATTGATCCAATCACTATAACCCCCACTCATTGAAAAAACATTTTTATAACCCATCTTTTGTATGCTTTCACCAGCAAGTGCTGATCTAAAGCCGCCTTGACAGTATAAGACTATCTCGGCCTCTTTATTGGGAATTAGATTGGCTATATCTCTTTCTATGACACCTTTCCCAATATGAATAGAATTAGGGATATTGCCTGCTATCCATTCATTATCTTCTCTTACATCTATCAAATAGAATTCTTCGGAATTATCTAATTTATTTTTTACTTGGTGAACATCGTATTCTGGAACGCTTTCTAATGATTTTTGAACCAGCTCCAAGAAGCCAACATCATGATCTTTCATGGGAATCACTATAGAACTAAAGTAAAAAAAAAGAAATATTAAATAGAATTAGATAAAAACTCTTTGATGTTGCCTGGACAATTAGTTGTTATTGAACTAAGTCCTATCTGACAATAGTTTTTAGCTTCTTCTTTCGAATTCACAGTCCAAACATGAACCTTTTTGTTTTCTTTTTTAATTTTTTTATAGAACTCTAGATTCAAGGATTTATGGCTCTGAGCTCCTATTCCGTCCGCATTTATTTTTTTCATTACGCTTATTATGTCTTGCTCTTGTACCAATTTTGGCCCTTCAAAGTTTATTAATAAATTAGCAGTTAATTCATTCGCCTTACTTTTAATGTCTTTGATGACCTCTGGATAAAAAGAAATGATACTTATTTCATTAATTTTTTCTTTATATTGGTAGATCTGTTGAAGTAGGTGCTCAACTATTTCTGTTCCAGTTTTAATTTCTATAAATATTAGTTTTTTATCAGGAACCAGATCTAATACTTGCCCTAATAAGGGTATAGTTTCATCTGTCCATTCTTTTCCATACCAAGAACCTACATCAAGTTTTCTCAACTCTTTATAATTGCTATCTTTTATAAGAATAGGTTTATTCGATGTTCTTAAACAGCTTTTATCATGATGACAGACAATTTGATTATCTTTGGTAAGTCTAATATCGATCTCAACACCATCAGCATTTTGGTCAAATGCAGATTGAACAGATGCTAATGTATTTTCTGGTGCATCGTCCGATGCGCCGCGGTGGGCTATTATCTTTGTACTCAGTCCCAGCTTAAAGCGCCGCCAGTTTGATATTCAATAACTCGAGTTTCAAAGAAGTTCTTTTCTTTTCTTAAGTCCATGATTTCAGACATCCAAGGGAATGGGTTAGCTGCTCCTTCAAACTCTTCTTCTAAACCTATTTGGACAAGCCTTCTGTTAGCAATAAATTGAAGGTATTCTTCCATCATATTAGCATTCATTCCTAGTATTCCTCTTGGCATCGTATCTTTTGCATATTGTACTTCCAGCTCTGTACCTTCAAGAATCATCTGTGCAGCTTCGTGACGCATTTGTTCATCCCAAAGATGAGGATTCTCTATTTTGATTTGATTAATCATGTCGATTCCAAAGTTTAGATGCATAGATTCGTCTCTAAGTATGTATTGAAATTGCTCTGCTGTTCCTGTCATTTTATTTCTTCTTCCCATCGAAAGTATCTGAGTAAAGCCACAGTAGAAGAAAATTCCTTCAAGGACACAGTAGAAGGCAATTAAGTTTTTAAGTAGCAACTTATCAGTTTCATCTGTACCAGTTTTAAATCCTGGATCAGAAATTTCCTTTGTATACTTTAGTCCCCATGAAGCTTTTTTAGCTACACTTGGGATCTCTCTATACATATTAAATATCTCTCCTTCATCCATCCCTAATGATTCAATGCAGTATTGGTAAGCATGAGTATGAATTGCTTCTTCAAAGCTTTGTCTTAGTATGTATTGTCTACACTCAGGGTTTGTTATGAGCCTATATATTGCAAGTACTAAATTATTTGCAACAAGAGAATCAGCTGTCGAAAAGAATCCTAGGTTTCTCATTACAATCGTTCTCTCATCTTTTGTTAAGCCATCTTCAGACTTCCAAAGTGCAATATCTGTTGTCATATTTATCTCTTGAGGCATCCAGTGATTTGCACTTCCGTCTAAGTACTTTTGCCAAGCCCAATCATATTTAAAGGGTACTAACTGATTTAAATCAGCTCTGCAATTTATCATTGCTTTGTCGTCTACTTGCACTCTTCCAGCAAGCACCTCTAGCTCTTCCTCTCCTTCTTTAGTATCCAGGTCTTGTATTGCTTCCTTTGCTTCTTTTGCTCTGTCACCTGGTTCGATTGGTGCATAATTTTCTAGAACTTGCTCTTGTATTTCATCATTATTTGTTTCAGGAACTTGCTGCTGGACCTCTTGCTGTGGTTTTTGTTTTATTTTTGGTTCGTCGTATTCATCCCAATTTAACATTTTTTTCTCCTTTTCTTACTGACAAGCATCACAGTCTGGATCTAGGACAGAACAGGCTGAAGGTGCTGTAGTTGCTGCTGGTTTTGGTTCATCAGGCTGTGCTGTTGCTGATACTGCATTTAGCTCACCTGTTGCTATTGTTGATTTTTCTGCCGTTGTCGCAGATCTTGATCTCAAGTAGTAAGTTGTTTTTAAGCCTCTCAGCCAAGCCATGCGATACATGATATCTAGCTTTTTTCCGTTTGGTTCGTCTATATATAGATTCAAAGATTGACTTTGATCTATCCATTTTTGTCTTCTGCTTGCTGCGTCAATTAGCCATCTTGGCTCAATATCGAATGATGTAGCATAGAGTTTCTTAATCTCTTCTGGAATTCTTGATATTTCTTTCACACTTCCATCATAGTATTTCAGGTCATTTATCATTACTGAGTCCCATAAGCCAAGTTTCTTTAAGTTCTCGACCATAGGTATATTAGTTACTGTGAATTCTCCTGAGAGATTAGATTTAACATAGAGATTTTGATAAGTTGGTTCAATGGATTGAGATACACCAGTTATGTTAGCTATAGTGGCCGTTGGTGCTATGGCCATGACATTAGAATTTCTCATCCCTTGTTTTTTGACTGTCTTTCTTAGCTTGTCCCAGTCCATAGTAGAGCTTTCATCAAGGTCGAGATAGTTTTCTCCTCTGCTTTCTTTTAAAAGCTTAATTGAATCTATAGGCAATATCCCTTGACTCCAAAGCGATCCTTCGTAAGACTTGTAAGCTCCTCTTTCTTTCGCAAGATCACTGGATGCTTTGATGGCGTAGTAACTGACCATCTCCATTGATCGGTCAGCAAATTCTACGGCTTCTTCTGATGCATAGGGCGTTTCAAGCATATAGAGTGCATCTTGAAAGCCCATAATGCCAATACCTATTGGCCTATGCTTCATGTTTGATGTTTCTGCTGCCGTTACAGCGTAATAATTTATGTCTATTACGTTATCTAACATTCTTATTGCTGTTGTTATTGTTTTTTCTAGCTTTTCACCATCCATTTCTCCATCTTTTATATGATGAGTTAGGTTTACAGACCCGAGGTTACAAACAGCTATTTCATCTTGGCTTGTATTAAGTGTTATCTCAGTACAGAGGTTTGAAGAATGTACGACCCCTGTGTGCTGTTGTGGAGATCGAAGATTACAAACATCTTTAAAAGTTATCCAAGGATGTCCAGTTTCGAACACCATAGAAAGCATCTTTTTCCATAGTTCTTTTGCTTCAACCTTTTTAAAGAATTCTATTTCGCCTGTCTCTGTCATTGCTTCATATTCTTCATACCTTTTCTCAAAGTCTAATCCATATAGATCATGTAGGTCAGGTGTATCGCTTGGAGTGAATAGTGTCCATGCTTTGTCTTCAGAAACTCTTTTTAAGAATAAATCTGGTACCCAGTTCGCTGTGTTCATGTCATGAGTTCTTCTTCTATCATCTCCTGTATTTTTTCTCAGCTCCACAAATTCTTCTATGTCTACATGCCAAGTTTCTAAATAAGAACAAACAGCTCCTTTTCTTTTTCCTCCTTGATTGACAGCTACTGCTGTGTCATTTACTACTTTAAGAAAAGGAACAACACCTTGAGACTTTCCATTTGTTCCTTTTATTTGTGATCCTAGCCCTCTAACAGGAGTCCAATCATTCCCTAGTCCTCCTGCCCATTTAGACAACATAGCATTATCTTGTATTGCACCATATATGCCGTGTAGATCATCTGGTACGGTTGTTAGATAACAAGAAGACAATTGAGAATGTTTTGTACCAGAATTAAAAAGTGTAGGGGTAGAACTCATATAATCAAAACTAGAAAGAAGATTATAGAACTCAATTGCTCTTTCTTCTCTTTGGTCTTCTCTGAGTGCGAGACCCATAGAAACCCTCATGAAGAATACTTGGGGCAGCTCATATCTGACTTCAGTATCATGGATGAAATATCTATCATAAAGAGTTTGAAGTCCAAGATATGTAAAGTCATTATCCCTTGCTGAGACTATAGCTTGACCTAGCTTTTCTACATCCATCTCAAGAAGTTCTGGGTTTAATATTTCGTTTTCTACTCCTTTAGCAAGGAAATTTCTTAATGCTTCAGGATAGAGGGACTCCATTTCTTTTTGTGTTGCTTGCTTTTGCATTCCAAGATAAGTAAGCGCCTCTGTTCTTATGTTGTCTAGCAATATCCTTGCAGTTACATAAGTATAATTTGGCTCTTGCTCTACTAGGGTTCTAGAAGTCATTACTAAAGAAGTCCTTGCGTCTTCTTCACTTACTCCATCGTATAAGTTTTTGTTAGCCTCTTCTAATATGAGATCTGGGTTTGTATCTTCTAATCCGTCACACGCTTCTTTTACCATCTCTTCTAACCTATTCATATCTAGGTTATCTTCTTCCCCATTTTCAAGGACTATTTTTACTCCTTCTTTCTCTTTTGTCGCTTGACCCTCTTCTTTATTTCTAATCTGCTTCCTTTCTTCTCTGTACAAGACATATGCTCTTGCTACTTTTTGTTCCCCTGAGCGCATAAGCTCTAGTTCTACTTGATCTTGTATTTCTTCAATATGAAGTGTTCCTCCAGAAGGCATCCTTCTTGAGAAAGTTTCAGTCACAGAATTAGCTAATTGATTTACTTCATTATGTATTCTGGTGGAAGCAGCTGCTGCTCCGCCTTCCACGGCTAAAAAGGCTTTAGTGATAGCTATGGCAATCTTCTCAGCATCGTAAGATACAACTGAACCATTTCTTTTGATAACTCTCATTTGACCTGGTGCTATTGCTGGCTTTGTTCCTTCAGGTTTTACTTCCTTTTTAGTTGTTTTTCCCGTTGTTTGCGCAGATGTTTCCATTTTTTTCCCTTCCTCTGTCTTTTGTTGTCTTTTTCCTATAACCCTACATATAGTGTCTTATTTGATTTCGGAACACAAGATACTGTGTTTTTGTACAAAACACAATACTATAAATATAGAAATTTTCTGTGAATTTCATGTGGATAAGTTTTTATAAGTAATATTTTGTATACTCGCCCTTTAGATTAAGTATTTATGCCTAAAAAAATTCTTTCAATTGATCAAGGAACAACTAGTTCTAGAGCAGTTGTGTATAGCGATAAAGGTGAGTTAATAGGGTATGAACAGATGGAATTTTCCCAACTGTTTCCAGATGATGGTTGGGTTGAGCATGACCCGGAAGAAATTTGGCAATCAGTTGTTCAGGTATTAAAAAGATCCATTCAGCGTTTCGATTTGATCCCTTCAGATATTGCATCGATAGGAATTACCAATCAACGAGAGACTGTCGTGATTTGGGATAAAAAAACAGGTAAACCAATTTACAATGCTATCGTTTGGCAAGATAGAAGAACGAGTGATTTCTGTGATTCTTTAAAGGAGAGTGAAAGCTTGATACAACAGAAAACAGGCTTAACAGTTGATCCATATTTTTCGGCTTCTAAAGTTAATTGGATTCTAAACAAAGTTAATGGTGCAAGAAAGAGGGCTGATAATGGCGAACTCCTATTTGGAACAATAGATTCTTTTTTGATATGGAAATTAACTGAAGGAAGAGATCATAAAACTGATGTATCTAATGCCTCGAGAACAATGCTGTACAACATTCGGACTAATTGTTGGGATGATGAATTATTAAGTTTATTTAGTATCCCCTCTAATTTATTACCATCTGTTTGTGATAATTCGTATGATTTTGGTTATACAGAATTGGTAGGTGGAAAGGTCAGAATAGGTGGAGTTGCAGGTGATCAACAATCAGCCTTGATAGGGCAATGTTGCTTTGATGTAGGCGATGTAAAAAGTACTTATGGAACGGGTTGCTTTATGATGATGAACACTGGTAGTGAGATAATCAATTCAAGCAATAAACTTTTATCTACTATAGCTTACAGGCTTGATGGTGAAACAACATACGCTTTAGAAGGAAGTATTTTTGTAGCAGGCTCCGCCATACAGTGGTTGAGGGATGGACTAGAATTTTTTCAACAAGCTGCAGAATCAGAAGATATAGCCTTACAAGCTAAAGATAGCTCCAGAGTTATAGTTGTACCTGCTTTAACTGGTTTAGGTGCGCCATACTGGGATGCGGAAGCTAGAGGGGCAATTTTTGGCCTAACAAGAGATACAGGTATTCCTGAGATAACCAAGGGAGTGCTAGAGTCTGTTGCTTATCAAACAAAAGATTTACTTGAAGCAATGAGAAACGATAAAGCCTTTTTTAATACTATTAAGATAGATGGAGGAATGGTAGCTAATAATTGGTTTTCACAAGAATTATCCAATGTTCTTCAGGTGACAGTTTCAAGACCAAAAATTACTGAAACCACTTCTCTAGGCGTTGCGTATTTAGCAGGACTGCATTCAGGTGTATTTGAAAATTTATCTTCTCTTAAAGATAATTGGGCAATTGATAGGAAGTTTACCCCTGATAGGACCACTACAGGTTATGTGGAATGGAAAAATGCTGTTAAGAAGGTACTTACAGATTGATTTAATTTAGAAGTTCAACTAATAAACCCTTTTGCGCATGCAATCTATTTTCAGCCTGTGTCCATACCTTGCTTCTTTTGTCTTCTAATAAATCTTCAGAAATTTCTTGTCCTCTTATAGCAGGGAGACAATGTAAAAAAATTGCTTTATCATTTGCTTTATCCATTAGAGAGGGGCATATTTGGTAATCTTTGAATAGTTGTTCTCTATAGTCTTTTTCTTTTTCATCTCCCATTGAGACCCATACATCTGTAGTTACCAGGCTGCTGTCATCTATTGCTTCATCTAATGATTCCGTAAAAATCACATTAGGAAGACCTTTAATTTTCGGCTGGAATTCCTTTGGGCATGCAACATGCAGTTGAAAATTAAAGATTTTGGCAGCTTCTGCATAACTAAAACAAACATTATTAAAGTCTCCAGACCAACAGACCTTTTTGCCTTCAATAGAACCATTTTCTTCGTAATAAGTAAAAAGATCGGTTAATACTTGGCAAGGGTGAGATTGGTCGCTTAATCCATTGATGGTTGAACTTGCTGAAAATGATGCAAATGTCTCTTGTGTATCATGTTTTTGGGTCCTTAATACAACTCCATCTGCCATTGACCCTAGTACCTTGGCAGTGTCTTCAAGAGGCTCTCCTCTGCCAAGCTGTAAATCTGTTATGGCTAGAAAACTAGCCTTTCCTCCAAGTTGATTCATGGCAACCTCAAAAGAGACTCTAGTCCTAGTTGATGATTTTTCAAAAATTAAGGCAATATATTTCCCAGCAAGCATATCTGACTTTTTGGTAGATCCCTTCAGAGATAATGATCTTTCAATAATTATTTCTATATCTTTTTTAGAAAGATCACTTAAGTTTAAAAAGTTGTTATTCATGTATTTGTTAAAAAAAGGTTGAGAACTATATAGATTATCGAAGATTAACGCAATTAATGATATGCTTCGCGCCTTTTAAAGAGTTGTTAAAATTTTATGGATAAATACCAGTTAAAAACTCATAGCAGTATCGCCAAGATAGGACTAGATAAACTTGAAGGAACAGAGTGTTCTATAGATGAGAATGCAGAGTCACCTGACGGAATACTTATAAGGAGCACAAAGCTATCTAAAGATTATTTAAAAGAGGGTCTAAAGGCCATATCAAGAGCCGGGGCAGGTGTAAATAATATACCGGTTGACTTATGTACTAAAAGGGGAATTGTTGTATTTAATACACCGGGAGCTAATGCGAATGCTGTAAAAGAACTAGTTCTAGCTGGATTAATGCTTTCTTCAAGAAATGTCTATGCAAGTATTGATTTTGTAAACGGACTTTCCCATCTCGAACAAATGCAAGATCTAGAACCATTTCTAGAAGATAATAAAAAATTATTTAAAGGCACTGAGTTAGCGGGTTCAACGCTTGGTGTAGTTGGATTGGGCGCAATAGGATCTAAGGTAGCAAGCATGGGAGTAGCCCTAGAGATGAATGTAATAGGCTATGATCCAGCTCTATCAGTCGAAGCTGCATGGAGACTGCCAAGTCAAGTTATTCCCGCTGACTCTATTGAAGACCTATTTACTACTTCTAATTACGTTTCAATACATATACCTGCTTTAGATGACACAAGAGGGATCATAAATAAAAATCTTTTTAAGAACGCTAGTAATCTATCACTTTTAAACTTTGCCAGACATGAAGTAATAAACACCGAAGACGTTCTAGAATATTTAGATAAAGGTAACCTAAAAAACTTTATAACAGATTTTCCAACTCCAGAATTAATTAATAGAGCTAATCGTTCAAAGGATGTTATCTTATTACCTCATATTGGAGCCAGCACTTCTCAAGCTGAAGATAATTGTGCTGTTATGGCCGTTAGTCAACTTGCAGATTTTTTACAAACCGGAAACATAAAAAACTCTGTTAACTTTCCAGATGTACAACTTAAAAGAACTACAATAAATCGAATAGCTGTAACAAATAAAAATGTCCCAGCTATGATTGGCCAAATAGCAACATCTTTAGGTGATTTAGACTTAAACATCGCAGATATGACAAATGTTAGTAGAGGCGACATCGCATACAACTTAATTGATATTGAAAACGAAGTTACCAATGAAGCCATTATTGAGTTAACTAAAATAAAAAATATTTTAAATGTCAGGCTCATTAAGTAAATTTAATATTTTTTTCAAAGAAGACTTTTAAACCCTTGTTTTATCAAAAGTTATCTAAATATTTATCTAATATAAAGTTTTATTTCTTATTATAATTTCTCACTTTTACTCACATACAAAATAGTTAATATCCTTACTCATTAATAAACTTAGAAAATATTCTAAAAAATACACTAAATTCACTATACATTCGTAAACTATTGATTTAATTATATATTTTATCTTTATGTTGAAAATTTGATCAATCTGTTAAAACTTATTTACTTAGCAACCATCCAGACGAAATTATGAGTTATCCAAAGAGTTATCCACAGAAATTGTGGATAAAATTCATACTTCAGGCTTCTTAAAAAAAGCGTTAAAATTATAAATAATCTATGAACGAAAAGCCTTCTAGGAGAACACCTAAAATCCACGATTCTTGGCTAAAAGAGATAGGGAGTGAATTTAGCAAGCCGTATATGCAAAAGCTGAGAGCTTTTCTTGTCGACAAAAAATCTAATGGAGTAAAAATCTTCCCTCCCTCTGATCAAATCTTTGCTGCATTATATGAAACTAGTCTCGATGACACAAAAGTGGTGATCATAGGACAAGATCCTTATCATAAAATTAACCAAGCGCATGGGCTATCTTTTTCAGTGAACCCTGAAATTAATATACCTCCCTCTTTAGTTAATATTTATAAGGAATTAGAAGATGACTTAGGATGCAAGGCCCCCACTCAGGGCTTTTTAATGAGTTGGGCCAAGCAAGGAGTGCTTTTATTAAATTCTATATTATCAGTCGAAGAAGGTAAGCCAGGATCTCATGCAAATAAAGGATGGGAGCAATTCACGGACAGGTTAATAGAGGTTCTCAATAACAGAAATGATCTTATTTTTATTTTGTGGGGAAATTATGCTGCTACAAAAGGTAATAAAATTGATAGAAAAAAGCATTTAGTTCTTAAAGCGGCTCATCCTTCTCCACTTTCTTCCCATAAAGGCTTCTTTGGATGTAAACATTTTTCTAAAACTAATAATTATTTAATAAAAAAAGGTAAAACCCCTATAAAGTGGACTATGTAGACTTATTCAAAAGTAATAAGAGAGGAGTCCTGGAATCTAACTTCACCACCATCGTAGTTTTTATTCATAGAAAATAAGCATAATCTTGAATTTTCTTGCTTGGCTTCAGATAGAACGGAGCCAACTCTATTGCCTTCTAGATTAAAGATTTCAGAAGATTTAGTGTCGTTATCTTCAGACCTTCCAATCATTAAAAAAGGTAGTTTCTTGGCTCTATAGTGCATTCTGGCAACAATTTCCTGCCCGGTATAGCATCCTTTTTCAAAGTCAATTCTGTTTGTGTGATGATACCCCAGTTCATGAGGTGTGTACTTATTTGCATCTTTAACTTGTACATTAAAATCTTTATTGATTATATTGTCCTTTTCCCACTCGTTTATGTCTTTTGATACTTCAACACTGTCAAAGCATGAACTATCCTTATCTAACAACAATAAGTGAAACCTTTTCTGGAGATAATGTATACGTACGAATTTCTTATGACTCTGAACACTTAAACTCAAGTCTGTTTCGGAAAATTCACTCACTAAGAATTTTTCATTTATTCCAACAAATCTATATTCTTCATTCATTCGCATTTCTACTGCATAGAAAGGCGAATACTGCCTTAAGATAGTTTCAGTACCTTCCATTATTTCTTTATTGCCTATAAGAAGAAATGTATTTTTAAAGTTAGGCTTTTTAATCACTAAAAAGGAACTTTCAACTCTCCCTTTAATATTACACAAGGCCCCTATGGAGCCCATACTGCTTGTTACCTTTTCCATATCAGAAGTAATTTGACCTTGCAGAAGATCAATTGCACCTTCACCTATGATTTCAAGTGTGCTCAAATAGTCTAATTCTATTAAATCAATTGATTGCATAGGTAACATTATAAGGCATTAAAGTTGACGGAATTAAAGAAAAGAATTTTATGGCAATGCAGAAGAGGTCTTTGGGAGCTCGACGCTATCCTTATTCCATTTGTGGAAGAACATTTTGACGCCCTTAACTCTGATAGTCAGGATCTATTTATGGAATTTCTTTCTTTTGAAGATATAGATTTATTTGATCTTTTGGTAAATAGAAAAGAACCTATAGATACTAGAATGAAGCCTTTAGTAAGTAAAATTTTAAATAGCTATATGAAGATCTGAGGCGCGGATATATGATTTTATTGGCAGATATAGGGGCAACTAATGCAAGATTTAGTGTTACAAATGGCGGCCCTCTCTATGAGCATTCTGATAACCTTCAAGTTAGTGAATATAACTCTTTACAAGAACTCTGTATAAAATACTTAGAGAAATATCAGCTTAAAGATAAAGTAAATAAAGCGGTTATTGGAGTAGCAGCACCTGTTATCAATGACGAAGTTTCATTTGTAAATGCAAGCATTTCTTTCAGCACTCAGGAGCTTAAAGAAGAACTTTTTAAGAAGGGTTTAATAGTTATAAATGATCTAGCTTTGCAGGCTCATGCCCTCCAAAGCCTAGAAGAAAATGAATTTTCCCACATAGGAGTTAAGAAAGATCAACTTAATGGACCTAAAATATTAATCTCTCCCGGAACTGGTCTTGGTTTGGCGGGAATAGTTAATCAAGACATCATTGCAACTGAAGCAGGACATCTCAATATACCTCAAAAAGAAAAAGAATCTGATCTAAAAAAAATTATAGATTTCTTTATGGTTTCGAATAACCGTGCCCCAACTTATGAAGACTTTCTATCAGGAAAAGGAATAAAATTCTTTTATGAGACTTTATCTGAAGGAAAGGGCGAGTATCTTTCCAGTAAAGAGATCCTGGAAAACAAAGATCCTTGTAAAAATTGTATAAATACAAGAGTGCTATTGGTTCATTTGCTGGCTTCTTATCTTAGGTATGTTGCTTTAGTTTGGGGCTCAACTGGGGGAGTCTACCTCTCTGGCTCCATAGCGAACTCTTTAATCACAAAAGAAACATTCCAATCTTTCAGAGAGATATTTGAAGAGAGTGAAACTATGCAAAATCTATTAAAATCTATACCCTTGATTCTAGTAACAATTGAAGATATCGGTCTTAGAGGAGCTTTAGAGATATCAAAAAAGTTATAAGTCTTAACGAACTTTTTTATATATATTAAGTCTATCGAGTAAGTGAGAGATACAAAAAATAAAATAAGCAACAAAGAAGTAGACCTTTCTCTTGTAAGAAGGTCTAAGAAAGGTGATTACAGAGCTTTTGATTTATTAGTTTTAAAGTACCAAAGTAGATTAATCTCTATTGCATTTAAGTATGTTAAAGAAAGGCAGCTAGCAGAAGATATAACTCAAGAAGCTTTCATTAAAGCCTATAAATCAATAGATTCTTTCAGAGAAGAAAGTTCCTTTTATACTTGGGTTTACAGAATCACAGTCAACACTGCAAAAAATTATCTGGTTTCTTTAAAAAGAAAAAAAGATTTTTTAATGAGTGACTTATCTGAAGATGATTCTTTTTATCTTGAAAAATTAGATATCGAATCGCCACAAGAAATATTAAAAGCAAACGAATTAAGAGATTTAATCTTTGAAGCTTTATCTGCCTTAGGAGAAGAAACAAGAACAGCATTATCGTTGAGAGAATTTGATGGTTTAAGCTACGAACAAATTGCCGGAATAGTGAATTGTCCTGTTGGTACTGTTAGGTCGAGGATTTTTAGAGGGCGGGAGATTATAGAGGAAGAAATAGGCAAATACATGGACAGGAATTCAATAGATCAAAATATAAAAATATCATGACAATTAGTAAAGGAATAAAAGAAAAGGTATCTGCTCTTAGTGATGGAGAATTATCAGACTTTGAAACGCGTAGAGTTTTAGAAGAAATAAATAGTAACCCTGAACTAAGAGAGTACTGGAAGAAATTACAAATTTCAAAAAGTGCCTTCGAAAATGATCCTTTTTCTTTTGTAGAGTCGGATGTTTCTTTAAAGGTAAGCAGAGAATTGGGAAATATCTTAAATTCAATATCGCATAAGAAAGAATCTTTCTTTGTTCAGCAAAAAAACTATATAAGTCTAGCAGTTGCAAGTTGTCTTTTAGTGCTTGTTTACAATTTTCAGAGTTTAGTTTCTAAAACCGACTCTTTTTCTGAGCTTGCCTCTCAAAGAATATCTCAAGCTATTGCTAATCCTCAAGCTATGGAGGTGCTAAATAATTCAATTGCGGGACTAAATGCAGAGCTTCAGACAATTCAGTCAGACCCAGAGGGGTTGCTAAGAGCTAATTATGTTCTTCCTTCTTCAGGTAAAACTTTTAATGTAAGTTTATCTCCAATTGAATCATCTTCTGGCCTTTCCTCTAGGCCTGCTTCTACAATAGCTTATCTTAAGACTAAAGAAGGAGTTTATATAATTTCCGTTAGCGGTAACATTACTGCTGAAAAAAAATTAGAAATACTTCAAAATGCAAACTTTTTTGCTAATAATTTAAATAAATAAGGATTTTAATGTTTGAGTATAGAAAAATACTGTTTGTAATTGTTCTCTCTTTTGTTGGATTTATACAAGCAAAAGACCTGCCCAATTTTACTGACCTTGCTGAAGAGTCTTCTCCTGCTGTTGTTAACATTACTAGCACAAAGACAGTGAGTAACAGAAATTCTTATGGTGGTGGATTTGGAGACCCTCGATATGATGAATTTTTTGAACGGTTCTTTGGCCAACCAAGGCCTTCTGTTCCAAGAGAAAATACTAGGCCTGTAGTTTCAACCGGTTCTGGTTTTGTTATATCTAAAGATGGATATTTATTAACAAATAATCATGTTATTGATGGCGCCGATGAAGTCACGGTAAGTTTAGGTGATAGAAGAGAATTTAAAGCGGAAGTAATAGGGGCTGATGCTAGATCTGACGTAGCATTATTAAAAATAGATGCTAAAAACCTTCCTACTTTAAAAATTGGAAGTTCTAAACAGCTTAAGGTAGGTGAGTGGGTTGTAGCTATAGGGTCGCCTTTTCAACTTCGTTTTTCTGTAACTTCAGGAATAGTAAGCGCAAAAGGTAGAAGTATACCTAACGGATCTGACTCAACTTATGTACCCTTTTTGCAAACTGATGTAGCTATTAATCCTGGGAACTCGGGAGGGCCTCTATTTAATCTTAACGGAGAAGTTATAGGTATTAATTCTCAGATTTACACAAGGTCTGGAGGTTATATGGGAGTCTCTTTTGCTATACCTATTGATTATGCAATGGATGTTGTGGATCAACTAAAAGAGAAGGGCTATGTAGCAAGGGGTTGGTTAGGGGTTAGCATCCAAGAAGTGACAAGTGAATTGGCAGAAGCATTAGACATGGAAGTTCCTAAGGGGGCCTTAATATCTCAGATTGTGAAAGACAGTCCGGCTGAAAAATCTGGTCTAAGAGAAGAGGATGTAATTTTGTTCTTTGATGGTGAAGAAATATTTTACTCTGCAGATTTACCTTTGACGGTAGGAGCGATAAAACCTGATTCTAGAGTCAATACCATGATTCTTAGAGACGGAAAGAAAAAAACTATTAGTGTTAAAGTAGGAGAATTACCCAAAGATCCTTCAATAGCATTTAATAATACTAATGAGAATATTCTAGGATTGTTAGTAGAAAATCAACCTGATAGTTCAAGTGAAGTATCTGTTTCAGGCATTTTAGTTACAGGAGTAGATTCTGAAGGTATTGCGTATTCTTCTGGTATAAGAAAAGGCGATATCATCTACTCTTTAGCTGGAAGAAGAATAAGCAATGTTGAAGATTTCAAGAGAGTTCTTGATGGAATAAATACGGAAAGAAATACTAGGATTGGAATTGCACGAAACGGAAATAAAAGAATACTTAGCTTAAATTTGTCAAAATAGTTATCCTTCTAGCATTCTAGAAGCTAAAAATATTATTTTTGATGAATATTAGAAATTTTTCTATCATTGCACATATCGATCACGGTAAATCTACTCTTGCAGATAGAATTATTGAACTTTGTGGAGGTTTGAGTTCCAGGGAAATGACGTCTCAGGTTTTGGATACTCTTGAATTAGAAAAAGAGAGAGGCATAACCATAAAGTCTCAAACCGTAAGCCTTTCTTATAAAGCTAATGATGGTCAAGAATACCAAATTAATCTAATTGATACTCCTGGACATGTTGACTTTGCATATGAAGTTTCTAGATCTTTGTCGGCTTGTGAAGGCGCTATACTTTTAGTAGACGCATCTCAAGGCGTTGAGGCTCAGACTCTTTCTACTTGTTATAACGCTGTTGAAGAGGGACTTACTATTATTCCAGTTTTGAATAAAATCGATTTGGATCAATCAGATCCAGAAAGGATAAAGCGTGAAATAGAAGAAATAATAGGTGTAGATGCTTCAGATGCCCCTTGTATTAGTGCAAAAATGGGAACTGGAATCAAAGAGGTAATGGAGCAGGTTATCTCAATGATACCACCACCAGAAGTTGATATTGAGTCTGAAGTTCAAGCTTCAATCATTGATTCTTGGTTTGATAACTACCTTGGAGTTGTATCTTTAGTTCGAGTAGTAAAAGGTAAGATAAAAAAAGGGGATAATATCGAAATCTTCTCAAGAAAGGAGAAACATAGCGTAGACAAGATTGGCGTTTATACGCCTAAAATAAAAGATTTGGACGAACTTTATTCTGGTCAGGTAGGATTTATTTGTGCAAGTATAAAAGAAATAAGAGGAGCCCCTGTTGGCGATACTATTATTAAAGCTAATTCAGATACTGCAAGATTAGATGGATTTAGAGAAGTAAATCCGCAAGTATATGCTGCTTTATTCCCCCAAAGTGCTGACGATTTCGAGTCTTTTAGGGAAGCATTAGAGAAGCTATGCTTAAATGATGCATCTCTTCATTACGAACCTGAACATTCAGAAGCCTTAGGGGCAGGATTTAGGTGTGGGTTCCTTGGAACTTTACATATGGAGATAATCTCGGAAAGATTAAATAGAGAGTACGGGATGGATCTTATAGCAACTGCGCCAACTGTGGCTTATGAAGTGACTGGTACTGATGGGGTTACTCGAAGGATAGAGAATCCAAGCGCATTAACAGATTATAGTAAGGTGAAATCTATTCAAGAACCAATAGCTCGAGCAAACATACTAGTCCCTGAAATGTATATTGGTTCCGTAATGAAACTTTGTAATGACAGAAGAGGAAAGCAAATTAGTATGCGTTACGTTGCTGGGCAAGCTGAATTAATTTATGACTTACCTCTTAGCGAGATAGTAGTTGATTTCTTTGATCGACTTAAATCAGTTAGTCGAGGGTATGCTTCTTTAGACTACTCATTAGATAGATATGAGTTATCTGATGTTATTAAGCTAGATATTCTTTTAAACGGAGATAAGGTTGATGCGCTTGCCTATATGGCGCATAGATCGGTTGCCACTTTAAAAGGCCAACAATTCACTGAAGCTTTAAAGGAAGTAATCCCAAGGCAGCAGTTTGATGTTGCTATTCAGGCAGCTATAGGCGGTAAGATAGTTTCTAGACAAACTGTCAAGGCCTACAGAAAAGATGTAACAGCCAAACTATACGGTGGTGACGTTACAAGGAAAATGAAACTGCAAAAGAAGCAAAAGGCTGGTAAGAAAAGGATGAAGAATATAGGTAGGGTTGAAGTTCCTCAGGATGCTTTTCTTTCAGTTTTAAAGGTTAAAGATTAAAAATGGATACAAGTTTAACGTTACTTTTAGGTCTTGAGGCCATTGGTTACTTTTTCTGGATATTGTTTACTAGAAATAAGAATTCTTTTAATAGAAATATAATAAGCACTTTAATGTTTGTTTTAGCTCTTGTTATTCTCTATAGGATTTTTGTACTAAATATAGATTTTGGTTTAGTTTTGTCAATTGCAACATTTCTAGCTGCTCTTTCATGGATATTAGGATCAATAGTAAGTATTGACGAATTAAGAAAAGAAAGTAAATCTTATTTCTTTATTTTATTAGCTATTACTATCATCAGATCTTTTGCATACGAACCTTATCAGATACCCAGTCGTTCAATGGTTCCCGGACTGCAAGTAGGTGATTTCGTCCTAGTAAATAAACATGCTTATGGCTTAAAGTTTCCTGGAACAAATTATCTGTTAACTGAGCTAAAGAAACCAGCTAGAAATGATATTGCCGTATTCATACCACCACATACGATTTGTGATGCATCACCATTTGATGCTAGACCAGATTTAGGAACATTAAGTACAGACCAAAGCCAATTATTTTTAAATAAGTTTCTTAAATTACAAAAAGATAGATGTACTGCAAATGGAATCAAATATGTAAAACGAGTAATTGGCATCCCTGGAGACAAGGTAGAAATCAAGGGTTATGAAATGTGGATTAATGGAAATAAAATAGATCAGGAAGTTATTTCTAGTATTAACGGAGAGTCTTTAATAAAAGAAACTATAGATGACAAAACTCATGTAATTAGATCTTTAGGCATTACAGAGTATGCTCAACATAACTGGACAGTTCCTGAAGGAAGTTATTTAGCCATAGGCGATAACAGAGATAATAGTCTTGATAGTCGTGCATGGGGTTATTTCTCAGAGAACACTTTAGTAGGTAAAGCTGAGTATATTTGGCTTCATTGGAATTCATTCTCCAATCTTCCAACTTTTACTCGCAACCAAAAAATAGACTAATTTGATGAAAGATTTGATGACAAAATTAGGTTATAACTTTCAAGATAAAACCTTGCTTAACATGGCACTTACTCATAAAAGCTTTTCTACGCAACACAATGAAAGGTTGGAGTTTCTAGGGGATGCTATATTAAATTTATATGTCACTGAATACTTATACAAAGAATTTGATTCTTTAGATGAAGGGAAGCTCACACAATTTAAAGCAACGATTGTAAGCAGAGAAAACTTAACAAAAATTTCACAAGATATCGGGCTATCAAAGTTTATTTTTACTGGTAAAGGTGAAGTATTAGAAGGAAACTCAATACTTGGAAACGCTATAGAGGCGTTAATAGGTGCAGTTTATCTGGATTCTGATTACTCAAAAGCATATGCAGTTTTAGACAAGATTTTAAAAGAAAATCTTTTAAATCTGGAAGAGGGTACTGATTTAAAAGATCCTAAATCAAAGCTTCAAGAGCTCCTCCAAAAAAGAAACCTTGAATTGCCTTTATATACTCTTAAAAAAAGGGGCTCTAAAGAGAAACAAATTGGCTTTACAGTCTTTTGCGAAATTAAAGATCTTGGTATGTCTGCAACTGGCAATGGTCAAAGTCGCAAGAAAGCTGAATTGAGTGCTGCGCAGAAGATACTTAAGAAAATTGAAATTACATAATGTCGGAGCAAAATAAGAAATCAGGGTTCATATCCTTAGTTGGAAAAACTAATGTAGGAAAATCAACTCTTTTAAATGAGATTTTAGGTCAAAAGATATCAATAACATCTAGAAAGCCTCAAACGACCAGACACAGACTCTTAGGCATAAAAACTATAGAAGATTCGCAGATGATATTTATTGATACTCCTGGATTCCATGCAGATCATAAACGTGCCTTAAACCAGTACATGAACAAAGTTGCTTCCAGCGCAATGAAAGGCGTAGATGTTCTTATCTATGTCATTGAATGCCTGAACTGGACAGAAGAAGACCAACAGTTAACTAATCAAATTAGGGAAGATCATGAAGCTTCTATATTGGTTATTAATAAAATAGATAAGATTCATCAAAAGGAAGACTTGTTGCCATTTATAAAAATTATGTCCGACCTGCATCTATTTTCTGATATTGTTCCAATCTCAGCATTAAAGAAGCAGAATATTACTGCTCTTATTGACTCTATATTGGCCAAACTTCCTGTTGGTCAGCATATTTACCCATCGGACCAAGTTTCAGACATATCAGAGAGATTCTTAGCTAGTGAAATCATTAGAGAAAAATGCATCACTAGGGTTGGAGATGAGTTGCCTTATAGGATAAGCGTTTCTATAGAAAAATTTATAGAAGAAGAAAACATCGTTCATATCGATGCTAATTTATTTGTCGAAAAGAATAGTCAGAAAGGAATGCTAATAGGAGCATCTGGAAGCAAACTAAAAGCAATAGGAACTGCATCAAGACTTGAGCTTGAAGAAATTTTGCAGACAAAAGTTATGTTAAATCTTTGGGTGAAGGTTAAGACAGGATGGACCGATGATGAGGCCATGTTAAGCACTATGGGGTATGATCTTGGTAAGTCGCGTTAATCTTGAACCTGCTTACGTTCTGCACTGCAGAGAGTTTAAAGAAACTAGCCTGCTTATAGACTTATTTACTAAAAATCACGGGAGAATAACTGTAGTTGCAAAAGGGGCCAGAAGACCTAAAAGTCCTTTAAAAGTTATCTTAACCCCTGCTTCTTTATTTGCTGTATCTTTTAGTGGGAAAACTGAGCTAAAGAGTTTAAATGCTTGTGAATTGTTGAATCATTATTCTTTATCAATGCCAGTTTCATATAATTCAATAATCTACGTAAACGAACTTCTAATTAAAGCAACTGAAAAGGAAGATCCTCATAAAGAGATATTTAATCAATACCAGTTATTATGCGAAGGCCTATCAGGCAGAACAAATCAAGTTGAAGTAGAGGTTTTGTTGCGAAGCTTTGAATTAATCTTGTTACAAGAGCTTGGGTACGGAATAGATCTTAGCTTTGAATCAATTAGTGGTAATAAAATAAAACCTAATGATAAGTATATTTTTAATCCTAGCCTGGGATTCACCAAAGTGCAGACTGAATCTACTCAATCTAAAGGAATATTTTTAGGTAAAGATATCTTAAATTTCTCAAGCGGTAACTTAGCAAATGAAGAGTCTAGACAGGCATCAAAAAAAATAATGAGAATAGCGTTAGACCATCATCTTGGCAATAAGAGCCTAAATATAAGAAAATACCTGTCAAAAGAGTAAAAAAATGATTAAAGGAATTGGAGTAGATTTAGTAGATAAGTCTCGGATTAAAGCAATATGCTTAAAACATGGGATGAGATTTGAGAATAAAATACTTTCTTTAAAGGAACTGGAAGAATTGTCACAAAGGAAAGACTTAAACAAGATATCCTATCTAAGTAATAACTTTGCTTGTAAAGAAGCATGCTCAAAAGTATTAGGTAAAGGCTTTTCAAATGGAATTAAGTTCAAAGATATAGAGGTTTTAAGGAATACTAGCGGTGCCCCTTTCATTGTCTTGAAAGGCAAAGCATCAAACCTTGCTGATGATTTAAACATTGAAAACATATATGTTTCTATAACTGACTCAAAAGAATCATCCATTGCTTTCGTCATAGGAGAATCGTTATGAAGATTATACTGTTAGGACCTCCAGGCGCAGGAAAAGGGACTCAAGCAGAAGTATTATGTGAAACCTTTAGTATTCCGCATATTTCTACCGGCAATATGCTTAGAGAAGCCGTAGAAGAGGAGACAAATCTTGGCCTTGAAGCTAAAGCTTTAATGGATGCAGGAATTTTAGTTTCTGATGAAGTCATAGTAGGACTTGTTGAGGATAGGATATCGAAGGCAGATTGCAATAAAGGTTTTTTATTTGATGGATTTCCAAGAACTATTCCCCAAGCGCAAGCTTTGGTTGATAGAGATATACACATAGATTCCGTTGTGGAAATACATGTTCCCGATGAAGATATTATTGAAAGAATGTCTGGAAGGAGAATGCATCCAGGATCTGGACGGAATTACCATATAGTTTATAACCCTCCAAAGATTGATGGTAAAGATGACTTAACTGGAGAAGACTTAATTCAGAGGGAAGATGATAAGCCTGAAACAGTGAAAGATAGACTGATAGTTTATCAGAACCAGACTTCACCCTTAGTTAATTTCTATTCAGAGATGTCAGAAAAAAATAAATTAAAGTATGTCAAAGTCTTAGGTACCTCTTCACCTGAAGACGTTTCCACCGAAATCTTAAGTAAGCTGTAATAATTTGACTAAAATATTAGCTATAGAGACATCTAGTGATGCATGTTCTGTTGCAATTAGCGATGGAGCGATAGATTATTCATTTCATGAATTAATGCCAAGACAACATACTGAAACTTTAATAGGTATCATAGATGACTTATTAAATTCAGCTTCATTAGATATTAAAGATTTAGATATAGTTGCAGTTGGTTGCGGCCCTGGATCTTTTACTGGGATTAGATTGGCTTGCTCAACTGCTCAAGGTATCTCAACTAGTCAGAATATAAGAGGTATTGTTGTTCCAAGTTTAGAAGTATTAGCTTTCAGCAAAAACAAAGCAGAGTCTGCAGAAAAAATTGTAAGCATTGTCGATGCAAATATGGGCAGACTTTATTTAGCTGAGTATCTTTACTCTGGCCAAAATCTTAAGACTTCAAAATTAACATCTATAGCTAGAGATTCCTTTAATCCTAAAAAATATGACAAAGAGACCTTTTTTGTAGGAGCTGGTTGTAGGCTTGTCTTAGATTCATTAAAAAAAGTGTCTAGTAAAATTAGTTTTGAGCTCCCTTCAGCATTAGAATTACTTCAAATGGCAAAAGAGAAACACTTAAGCAAGGATACGGTAGCCCCTGAACAAATATTACCTCTCTATCTGACCGAGGAAAGTAATTGGGTTAAATCATAATGGACCTTATACAAGTTTTATTGCTATCCTTCATACAAGGATTGACAGAATTTTTACCAATTTCGAGCTCCGCTCATTTGATATTATTTTCTGATTTCTTTTCCTCTAGTATTCAAAGTTTAAATTTTGACGTTTCAGTCCATCTGGGCACTCTTGTCGCTGCTTGCGTTTATTTTAAAGATGAAATTTCATATATTCTAAATTCGTTTTCTAGTTCAGATAAAGAAAGCACTGGAAAAAAATTATTAGTTAACTTAATAATCGGCGCATTGCCCATTTTAATTATTGGATTTTTTGTAAGAGATTTAGTTGAAATCTTTTTAAGAGCTCCAGAAATAATAGCTTATGCAACCATATTTTTTGCAGTTATTTTGTACCTGAGCACGAAGGTTAAGGCCCGACATTATCAATTAGATTCTATTTCTCCTATTCAAGCATCAATAATAGGACTTGCTCAATGTCTGGCTTTGATACCTGGAACTTCACGTTCTGGTATTACAATTTCAGCTGGGTTAGCTTTAGGGCTCGAAAGTAGAGTTGCATCTAGATTCAGTTTTTTGCTCGCTATTCCTACTATAGGTGCAATTGCTTGCTATCAGATTATTAGTGTTGATTTTGTTTCTTTTGCTGAAGAGTATAGGAACAATCTAATAGGCATCTTTGTGTCTTTTGTTGTCGCGTACCTAACTATAGATTTCTTTATTAAATTTATAGACAGGATAGGATTTATGCCTTTTATTATCTACAGACTTATTCTGGGAGCTTTAATTTTATTATTCCTAATCTAATGGAACTATTTGTTTCATACAAATCACAAAAACATGAACAAACAGCTATTAATTTAGCAAAAGAATTTGGTTTGACTTGCTATCTTCAAGGCGACATAGACCATAAAGAAAATATGCAGTCTTATTTCTTTGTCTATCAACCTGGCCGTTCTTATATTCAAAAAGGTTTAGGCAAGTCATCAAAAGATATTTACTGCAATTTTGTTGATTGGTCAGTTAACTTTACTGATCCTTTATTATCTAGATGCCTAAAAGGTCTTCCAGATAAATTCATAGCTTTAGATACAACGGCTGGTTTTGGAAAAGATGCTTTAGAAATAGCTAAAAACAAAAAGTGTCACTCTATTCTTTTGGTTGAGAGAGAGAAATGGCTTTTCTATTTGTTGCAAGAAGGAGTTAACAACGCAGAAAAAATTGAGACACATAAATTCATTAATAAGTTTTCTATTAAGAATGCAGATAGCTATGAGCATCTAAATACCACAAAAATTAAATATGATTTAATTTATATAGATCCAATGTTTACAGGAGTCGGAAAATCTAAAGCTAAGATAGCTATCCAAGCTTTAAGAGATTTAACTCAAGAAAATGAAACAGATGGTTTGCTAGGTTTAGCAATTAAGAAAGCTATAAAAAGAGTCATTGTTAAGCGACATAAAAATTCTACATATCTTGAAGATATAAAACCCAGTTACTCTGTTAAAGGAAAGGTGGTCAGGTATGATATTTATATTCCTAATTAATATTTTCTATAAGATCTAAAAATCTATTATCAAAAAATACCTCACAACTATTACGAGCCTTTATACCAATTGAAGATGCAGCTAGCAGCTCATCATCTTCATTTACATATCTTTCTGTAATAAGCAGCTCTATAAAATTTCGGAATTTTGTTTTGTCAGAAAACTCAGGATAGGGCCATCCTTCTTTCCTCTCTAATTCTTTAGCAATTAAATCACAATCCGTTTGAAGTTTTTCTTTCGAGATAGTGTCCTGATCCCGGAAGACGCTCATTACTATATAAAACCTTTTTAAGCTTGGCTCACATATATTGCATAAGGATAAATATTTATTAAATTGTTCATCATAGCTATTGGGCTTGCAGTAAGTTTCTGATCCTTTTAATACAAGCACCCCTTCTTCTAAAAGTGTTTTTAAAGCATTATCTATTTCCTCTTTTCTTATATGCGAAGATTGAAGAAAATATTCTCTAGCAACAATGGGATATATCATTTTAATTAAAGAATTTAAATCATCTCTAGTGATTATCTCTACATACCTTACAGATTCACAGATCAAGGAATAAAGCATGAAAACATGAATAATATTATTTTTGTAGAATGTAAGCGCTGCTACTTCTGATTGGGTTGGGTTATAGACTGAATCAGAGCCAACTAGTTGATGTTGTATAAATTTTAATTTTTCAACTTTGCTAATAATTTCTTCCGAGTTTGTTTCGGTTAACCAAACACCTTTATAGGCATCTGATTTATTTATTAAAGTCAGGAAAAAAGATATTCTATTCATTAGTGTATCTTTAGTAAGAACCTGAGTAGGTTCAGTTAATAGGCTGATGGCAAATAGACTAGTTGAGCTTACAGCCACTGAATTATTTATAGACCTGATAATCTCTTCTCCCAATAAACTCGTAATCGGCTTTAACCATTCAGGTTTTTCTAAGGGTGAATCAATATGAAAATCATCTGATACATTTACATCAAGGAATTCATCTAAATCTATAGGGTTACCAAAATTTAAATAAGCATTGCCTAAGTAGTCATTAAAGTCTTTTAGAACTTTAAAAGGGTCGAATAAGCTTTCTCTCTTTTTTTTAGACCCAGACAATTCAGATAGATAGCTCTGACCCTCTAGAATTTTTTCATAGCCTATGTAGATTGGAATAATTTTTACCTTTTGTCCTTTAAGTGAAGCGAAGCTTCTTAAGATCAAAGAGAGCAGACCAGGTCTTGGAGGAAGGCTCATGCCAGTTCTACTTCTACCTCCTTCAGGAAAGAATTCAATGGAACTTCCTCTTAACATCAAGGATCTAATATATTCAAAGAACACAGTGCTATATATAGTATTCTTCATAAATGATCTTCTCATAAAGATAGCTCCAGCGCCTCTTAATATACCCCCAATGATTGGAAGATTTAGATTATTTCCAGCAGCAACCTGTGGAAGCATAAGGCCATTCTCATAGAGGATGAAAGTTAAGGCACAATAGTCTATATGACTTCTATGACAAGGAACGTAAACAAGGGCATTGTCTTGTGAGATATTTTTAATTTGCTCTATATTTTTTATATTTATACTTTCATATCTGCTATTCCAGAACCAGGTAAAACCCCTTACTAGCATCCTTACTATTGGGTAATTTAAGTCCGAACATATCTCTCTTGCGTATTTGTAAGCTTTTTTTACTAATCTCCGTTTTCTCGATTTTCTTCCTTTGGATTGCTTGTTAATTTCCTCTCTCACACGTATATTTTTTGCAAGCGTTTTTACCATTGTTCTTCTATGAGATATGTCTGGTCCAAGCATCGCTTGTTTAGATCTCCTAAATAGGGCTCTTAAATAACGACTTAAGAGCTGAGAGTTTTTCTTATTTGAATCTGAATAGTTAATTAGCTTTTCTACTTTTAAAGGTTTCTGGAATTTAATAATTAAATTTCTTCCATGAAAGATGATTTTAAAGAGTTTCTTAATAGAACCAGATGTTCGCCAAGAAGGAGAAAATAGAATTTTAAAAAGGGATTGTTGTTTGTCTGGATGCTTTCCCCAAATAAAGGATACTGGAATAATTGATAACTTTTCTTTTCGTAAATTAAGTATAGCTTCAAGATTTTCAGGATCTTGCCTTTTAATTTTTTGTTCAGAAATTATATATTTTGGATCTTTCAAACATATAAACTTTACAAGGCTGCTGTTTGATAATTTATCAAGAGGGGAGGGAATTTGCAGATCACTGTTAGCTATGGCTAGCGCCATTAGATCACTTGCCGAGTCTACTGAAAGAGCAAATACTGTATTTTCATTTTTTAAATCTTCTATAGAGATATTCTCAAGTTCAATTTCGAACTTAATTATCTTACTTAAACATAGGCTTAAGATTGTAAAAATACGATTTTTAGTTAGAACCCTAAACATTTTAAATTGATCTTTTAGTTTTTAGAATGAAGTTTACCTTTTCATAGTAAAATTAATACTTGGATTTGCTTTATTTAATTGCCGAAGTGGCGGAATTGGTAGACGCAGGGGATTCAAAATCCCCCGCCCTTTGGGTGTGAGAGTTCGAGTCTCTCCTTCGGCACCAATAGAGATTATTATTTGAAATTACAAGATTACGATTTTTTACTACCAAATGAGTTGATTGCAAGAAAACCTCCAAAAACAAGAGGAACTAGCAGACTTTTAGTACTTAACAAAGAATTAGAAGACAAGACAATAGAAGATTTTGGCAAATATCTTAACTCAGGAGATCTGTTAGTTTTAAATGATACTAAGGTTCTCAAGGCTAGACTACATGCAAGAAAGCCAACAGGTGGATCTGTAGAGGTATTGATAGAGAGACTCTTAGAGGATAACTGTGCTCTAGCGCAAGCTAAATCAAATAGAAGTTTACAGATAGGAGATTCCGTAAAGATAGAAAATACTACTTTAGATATTCAAGTTTTAGATAAGAAGGATTCCCTATATAAGATCCAATTTTCCAAGTCTCCAAAGGAAATCCTTGATATGTACGGAATGGTACCACTACCTCCTTACATAAAAAGAAATGCAGATATTCAAGACGAGGAAAGGTATCAGACTGTGTATGCTAATGAAGCTAAAGAACATTCTGTAGCTGCTCCAACAGCCGGATTACACTTTACTAAATCTCAACTAAACAAAATAAAAGACAGAGGAGTAAAAATTGCCTATATCACTCTTGATATTGGTCTTGGAACATTTTCACCTATTAGATCTGAAAATGTTGAAGACCATTTAATGCATAAAGAAAAGGTTTCTATAGATAGAAGCACTGCAGACATAATCAATAGAGTTATTGATTCTGATGCTCGAGTCATTGCAGTTGGCACCACTGTATTAAGATGTTTAGAGTCTGTTTATACTAAATTTAATAAATTACAGCCTTATGATGGAGAGACAGATTTATTCATATACCCGGGCTATAGGTTTGGAATTGTAGATTCGCTATTAACAAACTTTCATTTACCTAAATCTAGTTTATTTATTTTAGTTTGTGCCTTTGGCGGGACTATGCAACTTAAATCTGCTTATAAGCATGCAGTAGATCAAAATTATAAGTTCTTCAGCTATGGTGATGCTATGCTGATCAATAAATCAGATGGAATCTAATATCTATAGGTTAATAGCAGAAGATGGGCTTGCCAGAAGGGGTGAGATAAAAACCCAACACGGTAAATTTCAAACACCCGCTTTTATGCCTGTAGGGACTTATGGCGCTGTTAAAGCATTAAGTCCTAGAATTTTAGAAGACTTAGAGGCTGAAATTATCCTCTCTAACACCTATCATCTGATGGAAAGACCAGGTGTAGATATTATTAAAGCTCATGGCGGTCTACATAATTTTATGGGATGGAATTCTCCTATTTTAACAGACTCAGGCGGATATCAAGTTTTCAGCCTTTCAAAAAAAAGAACTATAACCGATGAAGGAGTTCAGTTTTTCTCTCTCTTGAATGGAGATAAGAGATATTTAACGCCGGAATCATGCATGCAACTTCAACTGGATTATGGTGTCGATATCGCTATGGTCCTTGATGAATGCACGCCTTATCCAATAGCAGAAGACGCTGCCAAAAAATCCATGCAACTATCACTTAGATGGGCAGATCGTTGTCGTAAGGCTTTTAAAACTGAAAACGCGTCTCTATTTGGGATAGTCCAGGGAGGTGTTTTTAATAATCTAAGAGAAGATTCATTAGGAGAATTAATAGAGATAAATTTTGAAGGATATGCAATCGGAGGTCTTTCAGTAGGAGAGCCAAAAGAAGACATGATTAGAGTTGTAAATCATATTGCCCCAATGATGCCAACCGAGAAACCTAGATACCTTATGGGAGTTGGCACTCCTTTAGATATCGTAAAAGCTGTTGAGGCAGGCATAGATATGTTTGATTGCGTTATTCCAACTAGGCATGCTAGAAACGGATATCTATATACTTCGAAAGGCATAGTAAAAATAAGAAATAGTGAAAATAAAAATAATCTAGAACCTCTAGATTTAGATTGCACTTGTTATACTTGTAGTAATTTTTCAAGAAGTTATTTACATCATTTAGATAAAACAAAAGAGATGCTAGGGTCAACCCTTCAGACAATACATAATTTACATTATTATTTAAGTCTCATGAGAAATTTGCGAGTATCAATTGAAAAAGGTACATTGCAAACCTTTATCAACAAATTTGAGGCTGCTTGGAATAATGCTGACAGCCCCAATATAGTTAAATAAGAGGAATATAATGGAACAATCAACAACTTTTTTTGACCCAACTCTGTTTTTGCTTTTTGGATTCATGATTCTTATCTACTTTTTGATGATAAGACCTGAGAATAAAAGACGAAAAACTCACCAAGAGATGTTAGCTAGTATCGAGGTAGGCAATGAAGTAGTTACAGCGGGTGGGATACTTGGTAAAGTCTCAAAAATAAGCGATCAATATATAGAACTTTCTATTTCTGATAGTACAAAGATTAAAGTTCAAAAAACATCAATCTCAACTATCTTGCCTAAAGGGACTTTAAAAGCAATATAAGACTGTGAAACGTTACGGTATTTGGAAGTACATTCTCATCCTAATAGTATTAAGCTTTGGAGTAATTTATTCGTTACCCAATCTGTATGCTCCTGACCCGGCTGTACAAATCTCTTACAACTCAAGCTCTCAAGCGGCAGACACCAACTTAGAAAAAAGAATACAGTCTGTTTTAGATTTAGATTCTTTATCTTCGTCTATTGAACTACATGAAGATTATGTTCTTATTCGTTTAGAAACTTATGAAGATCAATTAAAAGCAAAAGACTTATTGTCTTCTGAATTAGGTTCAGATGTAATTATTGCCTTAAATCTAGCCCCAACTACCCCTGAATGGTTAAGAAATATTGGGGGTGAGCCAATGAAATTAGGTTTGGATTTAAGAGGAGGTGTGCATTTTTTAATGCAGGTAGATACTGAAGCAGCCTTACAAAATAGACAAAATGGAACTCTCCAAGATATAAGACGACGACTGAGAGAAGAAAAAATAAGATATACAAACGCTGTTGTGGATGACGATCTATCGATCCAATTATCCTTTAATAATGAAACTAATAAGCAAAGTGCTGATTCTTTTATAAAAGACAATTATCCCCAATTTTTAGGCTCTCCAACCAATAATTCAAGTAACTCCTTAAAATTAGTTCTAGCAGAAGAAGAGATAGAACAAATTGAATCAGATGCAATAGATCAAAACTTAACCACATTAAGAAATAGAGTTAATGAACTAGGCGTATCGGAACCAATAGTTCAAAGACAAGGAAAAAAAAGAATTGTGGTTCAATTACCTGGCATACAAGACACTGCTGAAGCAAAAAAAATATTAGGAAAAACAGCAACGTTAGAATTTCATTTAGAAGCTCAGTTAGATACTCCTCGTTCTAGAAAAACCTCTTATCCTTATAAAGGAAATAGAGGAGCCCCGGCTTTTTTACAAGACGCATTGATTTTAGGTGGAGATCAAGTCGCAACGGCTCAAGCAAGTTTTGATGAAAATGGCTTACCCCAAGTAAATATTACTTTGGATGGAGAAGGCGGTTCTCGAATGCATAGAGCCACTAGAGGTAATATAGGCAAGAGGTTAGGAGTTTTATTTGTAGAACAAAAGACAAGAACAATTTATCAAAGAGACAGCGAAGGTAATCAAATTCCTATTCAAGAAACTTATCAAGTGAAAGAAATCATCAGTTTGGCTACCATTAGAGCTGCTCTTGGAACTTCCTTTAGGATAACTGGTTTAGATAGCCCAAGCGAATCTTCTGAATTGGCTTTACTACTTAGGGCTGGAGCTTTGGCTGCGCCAATGCGTTTTGTTGAAGAGCGTACTGTAGGCCCAAGCCTGGGAGCAGATAACATAGAGGCAGGTATATTTTCTATGGAACTAGGCATGGCTTTAGTGCTTTTATTTATTCTTTTTTATTATAGGGTATTTGGCGTGGCTGCCAGTTTAGCTCTGTCCTTTAATATAATTTTATTGGTTGCAGCAATGTCAATACTCTCAGCTACATTAACACTTCCAGGTATAGCAGGTATAGTTTTGACTGTTGGCATGGCTGTCGATGCTAATGTCTTAATTTTTTCAAGAATTAGAGAAGAAATAAAGAAAGGCAGAAAGCCTTTAGATGCAATTGACGCTGGTTATAACAGGGCATTTCTAACTATCTGGGATGCGAATGTCACCACTCTAATCGTGGCAGTAATTCTACTCTCTTATGGTTCTGGTCCTGTTAAAGGTTTTGCTATTACTTTGTCAATTGGAATTATCACTTCAATGTTTACAGCTATTATGGGTACAAGAGCATTTGTGAATATAATTTATGGCTCAAAAAAAGATTTAACGAGGCTGTCAATATGAACTTCAATATAGATTTCCTTGCTTGGAGAAAGTTGGCTTTTATATTGTCGTCAATATTTTTGCTAGTATCCATTTCTTCTTTATTTATCAAACAGTTGAACTACGGATTAGATTTTACCGGGGGTACACTTGTAGAATTAAGTTATCCTAACGGAGCTGACATAAATTCTATCAGAGACTCTTTAAGATCAGAGGGATTTGATGGAGCTCAAGTTGCTAATTTTGGCTCGAATCAAGAGGTTTTAATAAAACTACCTGGAACTATAGATGACAGTTTAGGTTCCGAAATTGTTACATTATTAAAAAAAGAAAATCTAAATGAAGATATAGATTTAAGAAGAATAGAGTATGTTGGACCTCAAATTGGAAGCGAATTAAGGGATGATGGCGGAACGGCCATGTTAATAGCTTTAGCTTTTATGATGTTATACATAGCCTTTAGATTCCAATCAAGATTTGCTGGCGCAGCCGTCATCGCCTTGATTCATGATGTCATTATTGTTTTAGGCATATTCTCTTTGTTGCAAATAGATTTTGATCTTACAGTGCTAGCAGCCCTGTTAGCAGTTATAGGATATTCACTTAACGACACAATAGTGGTATCGGATCGAATAAGAGAGAATATTCGTACGATAGACTCTGAAGATATATATAAAACTATTAATACTTCCTTAAACCAAACTTTAGGAAGAACCTTAGTTACTTCATTGACTACTTTATTGGTTTTATTGTCTTTATTTTTACTAGGTGGTGAATTAATAAAGAATTTTGCTTTAGCTCTAATTTTTGGAGTAATAGTCGGAACTTACTCTTCTATCTATATAGCAGCAAATGCACTTATTATGATGGGCCTTTCAAAAGATCACTTAAAAGAAGAGGAGCCTGAAAATTCAGATCTCAACAACCTTCCTTAGCTTCCTTCAACAGTAACAAAAGGTTTAATAGATTGAAGCATTGGTTTAAAGCATTTATTAGTTGAACAGATAATATTGTCCCCATCTATGTAATCTGGATTACCTAAATAGTTACTTACCAGCCCACCAGCTTCTTGGACCAACAATCCTCCTGCAGCTATGTCCCACATACCAAGGCCACTTCCCCAAAACCCATCTAATCTTCCTGCTGCAACATTAGCCATATCAAGAGCCGCAGATCCGGTTCGTCTAATAGTTAGACCATGGGAGTAAAGAGAACGAAAAGTAGACATATTATCGTGTTTAACTTTTCCTGTATCCGTATCATGAGACGAATTACTTAGTAATGATCCTGGTAAACCTTTTGATTTACTAACCCTTATTCTTCTGTCATTTAAGTACGCCCCCCTACCTAGACTTGCAGTGTATTCATCTTGTCTTGCAACATCTATAACAAGCGCATGAAGGATTTTGCCTTTTTCAATATATGCAATTGATATCGCGTAATATGGAAATCCATGTATGTAATTAGTGGTTCCATCCAAAGGATCTATAACCCACATGGATTCAATATCCTTTCCTGAACCTTCTATTCTTCCAACTTCTTCGGACACATAAGTATGTTTAGGGTAAATAGATTTCAGGGAATCAATAATTATTGATTCAACTCTCTTATCAAGTTGAGTGACATAATTTGAAGGCCCCTTTTCTTTTACTTCAAGCTGGTCTAACCTATAAGCGAAGCTAAGCAATTCTTTGCATCCTGCTCTGGCAGCTTCTAATGCTATATTAACTTTAGGTTCCATGTCTTTTAGTATTGGCGCATCCTACCATATACAACCCCTTACCCTGTTAGAATATATTTATGGTAATTAAAAATATCCCTTTAAAGGATTATGCGGATTCTATTAAAATTGTTCTCGTTGGCACAACTCATCCAGGTAATATTGGTGCAGCAGCTAGAGCCATTAAGACCATGGGTCTAAGGCATTTAGATTTAGTTTGCCCGAAGGAATTTCCTAGCGAACAGGCTATTTATAGGTCTAAAGCTGCAAAAGACATACTGGAAAACGCTAGAATTTATCAATCTCTTCTTGAATCTGTAAAAGATTGTGAAATGGTAATAGGGACTAGTGCAAGGAATCGTAAAGTTCCATGGCCAGTTTTGGATCCAAAGAATGCATCAAAAGAGATAAATTCAAATGTTAGGAATAATTCTAAAGTAGCAATAGTATTTGGAAGGGAAGACAGAGGATTAACAAATGAAGAATTAGGGCTTTGTAATCTTCATGTTCATATACCTACCAACGAAGACTACACTTCACTAAATCTTGCTCAAGCAGTTCAAATAATGACTTATGAAGTCAGAATGAGTTTTATAGGTGAAGATAATCTAGAGAGCGATCAAGAGTGGGATGTTGATATTGCTACATCAGATCAAACTGAAAGACTGATAGAGCATATGGATGAATTAATGCAAGATGTAGAATTCTATGACATAGAAAATCCTAGAAAACTACTAATGAGAGTAAGAAGGTTTTTTAAGAGATCGGGAATAGATGTAATGGAAGCAAATATATTTAGGGGTCTATTTTCAACCATTCAGAAGAAACTTGATAAGTGATTTACTTGAGTGTGTATTAGTAAAGTAATACACTGATTAAGGGAGAATTGCTTAATGCAGTGGACAAACGACCAACCTATATACCAACAGGTTAGAGACCATGTAGTTTCTCTAATCATAGATGACGTATTGAAGTCAGGTGATCCTATACCTTCTGTAAGACAAATGGCTGTTGAAGGTGGAGTTAATCCTTTAACTGTCTCCAAGGCTTACCAAGAACTAGTCGATTTAAATATTGTCGAAAAAAGAAGAGGTTTAGGTATGTTTATTACTGATTCTGCCAAAAAAGAGTTAATAAAGTTAGAAAGAAATAAATTTATGAAGGGTGATTGGCCAGCTTTATTAAAGAAAGCAGACCAATTAGATATAGACTTAACTGAATTAATTAATAAATCTTAGAACAATGGAAAGAGAATTTGCTGTAAAAGCTAAAGGTGTAATTAAGAATTACGACAATAGTCGAGCTCTAGATGCAATTGATTTAGAAGTGAGACCAGGTCAAGTACTTGGGCTGATTGGACCTAACGGAGCAGGAAAATCTACTCTCCTTCAGTCTGTTTTAGGGTTATTAAATACAGAAGGAGATCTAGAAGTTTTGGGTCTGGATCCTAGAAAAGACAGGCACAAACTTCTTCAAAAAGTTTGTTCGATTACTGATGTGGCTGTTTTACCTAAGTGGATGACCGTTGAACAAGTATTACAGTATGTTGATGGTGTTCATCCTAGGTTTAATTTAGAAAAGGCAAATAGCATAATATCTAGAACTGATATAAAAAATCATTCAAAGATCAAAACGCTTTCTAGAGGACTAGTAGTGCAATTACATTTATCTATTGTGATGGCTATAGATGCTGAGCTTTTAGTTCTTGACGAACCCACTCTAGGCCTCGATTTGGTTTATCGTAAAGATTTCTACTCCCAGCTAATCGAAGACTATTACGATGGTAATAAGACAATCTTAATAAGCACTCATCAGGTCGAGGAAATAGAGGGCGTTCTATCTGATGCAATATTCATGAATCAAGGACGAGTTGTAATGCAGGATTCTATTGAAGCAATAAATGAACGGTTTCTTGAGTTAAGACCAAATCAAGATTCTTTAGAGAGAGCCAAGTCTTTGAATCCTATGCATATTAGAAATGAACTAGGTAGAGAAGTATTTTTATTTGAAGGAACTGCACTAGATAAACTTACAGGATTGGGTGAAGTGAGACCTCCCTTTATAGCAGATCTTTTTATGGCCATCATGGATAAAACTAAATCAAAGGATCAGCGATGAAAGTTTTATCCACTCTGATTAGAAGAGAATTACAAGAACACAAAGTTGGCTTTATTTACGCTCCTTTTATCGTTACCTGCATACTCTCTCTAGTAGTTATCTCAGTTTATTTTGGGATAACCAATATTCAAACCCCAGAATTCAATTTTACGACAGAAATCTATGAAAACGAACGGGCATTAGAATGGATGGCTACAGCAGACTCTGCACAAATAACTTCTGTAATTAGATCAGGCTTAGTCGTTCTAGGACTTCCTATTTTAATAACCGTGGCTTTTGCAATATTAGCTTTTAGTTTGAGTACTTTTGCGGATGAGCGGAAAGATAGAACTTTAATATTTTGGAGATCTTTACCAGTTTCAGACTTAACCACAGTTATGTCTAAAATACTTTTGGTAACACTCATCGTTCCATTAATTGTTTTACCTAATATAATCTTATTGCATTTAATATCTTTACTAAGCGCATCAATTTTCTTTACCACCAATGATATTGTTCCGTTTGGGTGGGTGTGGAGTGCATACTCTTTCACTGACTGGTTTAGGATTATTTTTAGCCTTTGGGCTCAAACACTATGGTCCTTACCTTTAATGGCATGGCTAATGTTTGCAGGCGCTTTTGCAAAGCGCCCAATAATGGGTGCTCTGGTTCCCCTAGTGGTTATTGTTGTTCTTGAGGGCATAGTTCTTAAAACTAATTATCTTTTTACTTTTATCCAAGATAGGTTGAGATTCTGGACAAGATCTAGTGATTTTCCAATACAATCGGAAGAGATAAGAGTAGTAGATGTTACAGATATTTACCTTATGATCTCAGCTCAACATTTCTGGATTGGTATGATATTAAGTGCTGTATTAATATCAGGTATTATTTATTTTAGATCAAGAAATAATGATTATTCATCTGAATAAAATATTCGATTTGACCTAAGGCTTTACCCTCCATACAATGCATTTTTTTTGGCCCGTTCGTCTAGTGGTTAGGACATCTGGTTTTCATCCAGGCAACAGGAGTTCGATTCTCCTACGGGCTACCACTTTCCTTAACGAGGTATTTATAGGAGTATGAGTTTTTTTGATGCAGTAACTTCAGCATTTAGGAAGTATTTTGATTTTTCTGGAAGAGCTTCAAGATCAGAGTTCTGGTGGTTCTTTCTGTTTTGTGTTCTTTTATACATGTTAACTTTTAGTTTATCGGTTGACGATTTTGGTCCACCTGTTGAGTCAAATGCTGAAGAATTATTTTTATCTCAAGCTTTAACGTCTTGGTTTGGGGTCGCTTTTATTGTCACTTTAGTACCTAGCATTTCAATCTCTGTTAGAAGATTCCATGATATAAATATGTCAGGTTGGTGGTATGTGATTTTGCAAATAGTACCTTCTTTGTTGGCTCAATATATATTTATTTTTAGCTTTATTTCTATTCTAGCTTTATTTGTTTATTTATATTTTATGTGTGTTCAGGGCGGCGGAGAGAATCAATATGGAATTAACCCTCTTCAAAACAAAGAATAGCTTTATTTAATAGGCGATAGAATTTCTTCAGCCATTTTTACCCAGTAAGTTGCGCCTATGGGTAATATCTCGTCATTAAAATCATATCCAGGATTGTGCACCATACAAGAGCCTTCGCCATCACCGTTACCTATCCATATATAACTGCCTGGCTTCTCTTGGAGCATGTAAGCAAAGTCTTCAGACCCCATCCCAGGGGTAGGGGAGAGATTAACTCTATCCTCGCCCACCACTTTTTGAGCTACTTTTCCTGCTATTTCTGCTTCTTCTTGTGAATTGATTGTTGCGGGATATCGATGTTCAAATTCAAACTCGTATGTAGCTCCATAAGCATCACATATGCTTTTGGTTATTTGGTGCATTTGATCTTCTAATTGTTTTTGAATTTTTGGAGAAAAACATCTTGTGCAACCTTTAATTTCAATATCATTAGGAATAACGTTGTAGGCATCACCTGCATGAAATTGAGTAACGCTCAAAACAGCAGGTTCTTGTGGGTCTATGTATCTACTTACTATTGATTGATAAGCGTCAATAATCTTCGTACCAATGATTATAGGATCAATTGTCGTTTGGGGCATAGCAGCATGTCCACCTTTTCCAATAATTTTTACGTTAAATACGTCGAATGCTGCCATGATAGGGCCTGGTTTTACTGCAAAAGAGGCGACTGGCATACCAGGTATGTTGTGCATTCCATAAACGGATTCCACAGGATATTTATCAAATAAACCTTCCTCTATCATGGCTTTACCGCCACCTTCATTTTCTTCAGCAGGCTGAAAAATAAAATTAACAGTCCCGTCGAAGTTGCCGTCTTCAGCTAAATATTTCGCAGCTCCTAACAGCATAACAGTGTGTCCATCATGACCACATGCATGCATTTTTCCTGGATGTTTAGATTTATGTTCAAATTCATTGGCTTCATTTATTAAAAGCGCATCTAAATCAGCACGTAATCCAATTGCTCTATTTCCAGTTCCTTTCTTCAAAGTTCCTACAACGCCAGTCCCCGCTATACCTGTTTCAACTTCAATTCCAAAACTTTTTAGCTTTTCAGCTACTATTTTAGCTGTTCTATGCTCTTCAAATGCAATTTCAGGATGGGCATGAATATCTCTTCTCCAATTTTGCATCTCTAGCTGGAGATCTTTTAACTCTTTTATTATGTTCATAAATACAATTTATATTCAGCGAAGCATTAGAGCAAGACTAACTTGTAATAAGATATAATCCATAACTTTTAAATTATGGGAAAAATATGGAAATTGGAATGAAAGAAGTTCGAGAAGAAATAGATCTCATTGATAAAGAACTCGTTTTACTTCTAGCAAGACGACAGAAATGTATTGAGATGGCTGCAATGGTTAAAAACGATAAGAATCTTATAGTTGATGAAGAGAGAATTGAAGATGTAGTAAATAAAGTAACTAGTTTCGGAGATTCTTGCGGTTTAAATAAAGATATTTCTGAACCGTTATGGAGAAAGCTAATTGAACTTTCAATTGAGCATGAGTTTAAAGAATTAGATCAAATCAAAAATTCGAATTAATAGTTAATTAGGAGTTATACATGCAACAAACTTATATAGGCGGTAAAAAAAGAGAAGATTTTGCGGATTTTGAAGAGTTATTTAAAGGAGTTGAGGCTTTTATGGGTTATGTGCCTAATGCGCACTTAACAATGGCAGAAAAACCAGAACTTTTAATGGCCTTTTCAAATTTGGCGATGATCATTTTTCAATCTGATGGCATTGACATGCAAACTAAGCAATTAATAGCTTTGGCATCAAGCCTGTCTTCTGGGTGTAAATATTGCCAGGCTCATACTTCCCATGGAGCTGAAAGAGCCGGCACAGACGAAAAAAAGATTTCTGAAATACTTAATTACAAAGTGAGTGATTCGTATTCAGAAGAAGAAAGGGCTATATTGGATTTGGCATTTGCATCAGGCAGAGCTCCAAATGAGTCTAATGAAGAACATTTCAAAGAATTAAAAAAGTATTTCTCAGATGAACAAATAATAGATATAGTTTCAGTTATATCCATGTTCGGATTTCTGAACAGATGGAATGATACATTAGGAACTAAACTTGAGGATGTTCCGAAAGGTTTCGTAGAAGAAAAACTAAAGCCTTTAGGATGGTTATAGGAGAGGGAGAATAATTATGGAAATACCTTATGAAAAAACTATGGTCGAGATCTTTCGATGGAGAGTTGATAGATCTGGAAGCGATATAGCCCATAAGTTTGAAGAAAAAGAGACCACTTTTAAAGAATTAGACTCTTTTTCTAATAGAGTCGCTCAAGGTCTTATCAAAGAAGGATGCAAGCCTGATTCTAGAGTAGCTTATTTAGGTAAAAACTCAGATATTTTCTTTGAGTTTATGTATGGAACGTTTAAATCAAGAACAGTTACAGTGGGTGTTAACTGGAGACTAGCCCCGCCTGAGGTTGCATTTATACTGAATGATTCTAGTAGCGAGATTTTATTTGTAGGACCAGAGTTCTTTGGGCTAATTGAAGAAATTAAAGATGAAATACCTTCCGTAAAGAAAATCATTACCGTGGGCGGTAATCACGAGGAATGGGAAGATTATATTCAATGGAGAGATTCTCATGCTGATGAAGACCCTATGCTTGAAAGCAATGGTGATGATGATGTTATTCAGCTTTATACTTCTGGAACAACAGGTCATCCTAAAGGCGTGCAACTTACTAACGATAACTTTAGCGCTTGTTTCATTGTTAATGAGGAAGCCATGTATAGAGATATGGATGAAGGAGGTGTAAACCTTGTCTGTATGCCTATTTTTCATGTTGCCGGTACAAATATGGGCATAGCAGGGATGGTGACTGGAGCAAAAAGTATTATCATCCCTGAAGTTGATCCTGGACTTATTCTTAAGCTTATAGAGCAAGAAAAGATTCAACATACAATTTTTGTTCCAGCAGTTATATTGTTTTTAATACAGCATCCAGATTCAGCTAATACAGACTTTTCTTCATTAGAGACAGTGATATATGGAGCTTCTCCAATCACTGATGACACTTTGTTAAAAGCGATGGAATTAATGGATTGTAATTTTTGGCAAGTTTATGGGCTAACTGAGACTAATGGTGCAATTACATTTCTTTATCCAGAAGATCATGATGTTTCTAGGGGTAAACTCAGATCTTGCGGCAAAGCTGCTCTAGGAGTAGGTCTCAGGGTTGTAGATTCAGAAGATAATGATGTTCCTGTTGGCGAAGTTGGAGAGGTGATTATCAAGTCTGATTTGAATATGAAAGGTTACTGGAATAGACCTGAAGCAACAGCTGAAGCCATTAAAGATGGTTGGTTTTATTCAGGAGATGTAGGTTATTTTGATGATGAGGGGTTTTTATACATACATGATCGTGTGAAAGATATGATTGTTTCTGGTGGAGAGAATATTTATCCAGCGGAAGTTGAGAATGCATTATTAAGTCACCCCAATATTGCGGATGCTGCAGTTATAGGAATACCGGATGAAAAGTGGGGAGAGGCCTCAAAGGCATTTATCGTTCAGTTAGAAGGAGAGAAGTTGAGCGAAGATGAGGTAATCTCATATGTAAGAACCCAAATAGCAGGATATAAATGTCCTAAGACTGTTGATCATATAAGTGAACTACCAAGAAATCCCTCGGGTAAGATTCTTAGAAAGGATTTAAGAGCACCTTTTTGGGAAGGAAAAGATAGAAACGTATCTTAATTGTTATGAATAAATTTACTCCTGATGCATTTGAATCAAAAGAGCTCCCTTTTAAGATAAATAGATTAAGTCCAACTATTGGAGGGGAAATTTTGGGGATAGATTTATCTAAATCTTTAACTAAAGAATTGAAAGATCTAATTTACGAAGCGTTATTGGTTTATAAAGTTATTTTTTTTAGAGATCAGGATCTAACGACCGAAGAACATTTAAATTTTTCTAGCAATTTTGGAAATCTTGAAGTGCACCCCTTTGCACCTCATAAGGAAGATTTTCCTGAAGTGCTCAAAATAACTCATAATGAGAAAAGCCGAGGAAAAGAAAATACCTGGCATTCAGACGTAACCTGGAGAAAAGAGCCTTCATTGGGATCTGTCCTTAGAATGATAAAAAAACCTGACCACGGAGGAGATACCTTATTCGCTGATATGTATGCAGCATATAATGATTTAAATGATGATATTAAAGAAACTTTAGAAGGAGCAATAGCTATTCATGATTTTGCAGGATTTAGGCTTAGATTGATAAAAGAGGGGAAATCAGAAGAAGAAATTGAAGCTTTTAACAAGAAATATCCTATGCCTGAACATCCAGTTATTCGTACCCATCCAGACACTAAAAATAAAGTAATTTACGTTAACAGGGCTTTCACACAATGCATAAAGGGATGGAAAAAAGAAGATTCTGATGCAATGTTGGAATTTCTATACTCTAGAGCTTCTATTCCTGAATATCAGTGTAGATTTAGTTGGGAAAATAACTCGATTGCTTTTTGGGATAATAGAGCGTGTCAGCATTATGCTAATTCCGATTATTGGCCAAACGTAAGAAAAGTAGAAAGGGTAACAATAATTGGAGACAGGCCTTACTAGTCTTTAAAAACTCATTGAAATGGAAAAAAGTGCAGTTATAGACTGGTCTTTAATCATAGCTATTGGCATAGCTTGGGGATCTTCATTTATGTTTATAAAAATTTCTGCTCCAGCGGTTGGACCTATGACTTTAGTTTTTTATAGACTATTTATTGCTTCGCTCATTCTTACTCCGATATTTATAAGAAAAAAATATTTACAGAATATAAAAGAAGACATTGTCCCTATACTTTTTTTATCTTTTATTAACGCAGCCATTCCTTTTTATTTATTCTCAAATGCAGCGCTCGAGGTTAATGCTGGAACAATGTCTGTTCTAAATGGAACAACCCCTTTATTCGCCTTCATTATCGCAACTCTTTGGCTCAAATTGAGTTCTAATTGGATTCAATTGACCGGAATCTTTATTGGTATGGTTGGTCTTTTTATATTTGTAGGTTATGAATCAATAGAGTTTTCTCTTTTAGCAATTATCTTTTGTTTGATAGCTTCTTTTTTATATGGTTTCAGTTCAAATTTCATTTTTAGAACCAAGGAAATAGAGCCAACCTATCTAGCTTCTATAACACTATTAATCGCAACATTCATTACTTTTCCTTTTATATTCCTCGAAAATGGAATTGATTTAAACCAACCAAATGAGGTTCTCTTGAGTGTTGGCTTGTTAGGTTTCTTATGTACTGGGATGGCTTACATGGGATATGTAATTCTAATTAAAAGAGTAGGCCCCATTAAGGCATCTACTGTGGTTCTAATTGTTCCAGTAACTGGGATGCTGTGGGCAAATATTTTTTTAGATGAAATTATCACTTCAACCATGATTTTTGGCTGTTTTCTTATATTAATTGGGGTAGGGTTAGTTAATTTTTTTAAGAGTGAAGAAACTTAGTTAAATATACTACGCTATGATCTTCATAGTCTTTTGTGCCAACTTCTTCAAAACCAAAGCCTGCATGGAAGGCTAGTGAAGGTTCGTTTCTAGGAATTGTATTTACTTCACAAGTAATATTTACTTCAAGCTCTTTTCCTAGTTCTATAACTTTGTTGTAGATTAATTTTCCTAAGCCTTTCCTTTGATGATTTTCCTGTATTGCAATTCTATCAACATACAAGAAAGGCTCGTTCTTATTGTTAAAGAAATCATAATTCGGAGATTCATACTCTTGGTCTTCTCTCATAAGAATAATAAAACCCGCTATTTCTGAATCTCGAACTACTATTGTATGACTACTCCAGTTAATTAGTTGTTTTAACCTGTCTATAGATTCAATATCGCTGACCTCAGGAATATTTGCCTGATTAATTGCTCTAATGGCCTCTAAGTCTTCAGCAGAATATCGTTTTTGAAGGATTTCTAGATGATACAACTAATTAATCTCTAAACCTTCTAAGTTCTCTTTCGATCTCCATTTCTTCATTAAAGAGAAAAATTCTATTGGCCCACCCCCATAAGTATTGTTTTGAGGAGTTTGGTTAATTTTTCCTTCGTTGTTGTAATACCCAGGTGTGCAGTTTTCTTGAAAATCTGCAGTTATTCTAGCCTTATCAATTATAGTCTCAATCCATTTTTCTTCTGCTTCTTGAGAAGCTTCAATTCTGGTGGCGCCTTTATCTTTAAGCTTTTCAAGAATATAAGCTAAGTGAATACTCTGTTCATCTAAAGAGTATGTGTAGGTGGCTGTGAAGCCA
>CACAGI010000004.1 GCA_902532015.1 uncultured SAR86 cluster bacterium
CTCTATAAAGACACAAGCATCTTATTCTTTGATGAACCTACAAGTGCTCTCGATAATCTAAATAAACAACACTTCATTAGTGAGATGCTTAAATATAAAAAAGGGAGAATTATTTTTATTGTTACACACGATATGGATCTATTAAAACAAACCGATCAGGTTCTTGTTATGGATGATGGCTCTTTAGAATTTATAGGAAAATATGATACAGCTCTTCACAATTCAAAAGTCTTACAAAAATTAATATCAAAAAATAACTAATTGATATAGATTGCAAATTATGAAAAAAATTGTATTTCTTCCTGTTGAAACTGAAGTCCGTGAGATAGATGCTAAGTTGGTTATGGCATCAAAAATTATTGATAAAGAAACTGTCTGTTTTGTTGGTCAACATAATGTGTTAAATCAAATAGCTCCGTTATTTGATGGGGGAGTTTATATGGGCAAGAATATTTTTTTAGAAAATATGAATTCCACGAACGAAATATACGAACTATACAAAAATAATAACTTCTCTATCCTTTGGAATCATGAAGAAGGGGCAATCTATGGAGGCTCAGAAAGCAAATGGAATAATGAACTTAAAGAATTGCTTGATCCAAATAGGCTAAAAAATGATGATATGGTTTTATGTTGGGGGAGTTATCAAAAAGAGTTCTATGAAACTTTTAATGCAGACACGCCAATAAAAATTGTTGGCGGTTACAGACTAGACCTTGGTCAAAATTCTGATCTAAGATCCCTTTTAAAAAGTACAAATCGAGTCGAGGAAAAGAATTATATTTTAATTGATACAAATTGTGCTTGGGGAAATCACTTTATGCCACATCAGCAAGAGTATAAGGTTTACCAAGAAAAAGCAGAAAAGAACCATAGCGATCACTTGACTAAACATAATCTTTTAGGATTATTGTCTGAAGATTTAATAAAGATTGGATTTTTTTGTAATTTAATTTCATATTTGATGGAGAATAACCCAACAAAACAATTTGTTTTAAGACCTCACCCAACTGAATCAATATCATTCTATAAGAATGTATTCCATGGTTTTTCAAATATTAAAATCACAAAAGATTACTCTGCAATTGAATGGATAGAAAATTGCTCAGTTCTTATCCAAAGTGGATGTACTACAGCATTAGAAGCCTATTTCCTAGAGAAGCCAATTGTCAGTTTCCATCCTTTCGATAGTAAGCATTCCGTAGATGTAACCAAAGGAATTGGTCAGACTTGTAATTCCTATGAAGAAGTTAACGATTTTATAAAAAATCCCGTTTTCAAGTCAGACATACATGATAATGATCTTGGAATTAAGTCATTAATAGATAACTTTAATACTAAGACTTCCTCCATAGATATCATTGTTGATGAAATAAAGAAAACCAGCACAAATAAACCAAAATCCAAAATAGATTATAAAAAAATTAAAGCAATAGAGCATAAGAATAAAATTAAGAATACTCTAAAATACTACCCTAGAAAATTGTTCTTTGAAGATAAACAAGAGTCTTATGAAATGGCAACTGACCATTTCCCTGGCTTTAATGAAGCAGAAATTTTAAAAAAAATTGACTCCCTCCGAACCATAAGTAATAAAAAAATCGATCTAAGCTATCTATCCAATAATTTAATCGCCATAACTTCTTAAGTAAGTTCTCAAATCTATCTCTATACCCTAGCAAAAGGTCATGCTTTTTTAATTTTGTGTATAAACTGCATATCTTTTGACGAAGGTAATAATTTGTATTCTAGACGGCCTAAATTTCTAAGTACTGATGACCACATTTTATAATAACTAATATCTATAGAATTAAGAGACTTAGTTGACATATTATTCACAGAAAAATCATAAACATAATTCCCTGTTTTTGTTTTAAATTCAAAGATCCGTTTCGGGTTATCTGAAATAAGACTACTTTTTATTTTAAATCCATTACTTTGATAAGAAAAAGAAGCATCTATTTCTTCATCATTTTGATCTGAATATTTTTCTAGAATTGTAAATTTTTCTAAATTAAATTTATGACCAAAAGCATGCATAAGATCAATTTCATGAGAGTTGGTTAAAATACAACCACCACCTAGATTCTTATTAAAAACATAAGATTTTCTATAGTCTTCACCAGGGTGCCAATTCTTTGCGTTTGTATTGAATGTAAGATCAATACCAATAATTTGATCTGCTTCTTTTAAAAAGAATTCAATGATATCTAAGAATCTTAAATTAAATAATACCTTTATTTTTTCGGATGAGAGATTTGGACCGGGTTTTTCACAATAGACAAGAGGGTGAGATAGAAATCTATTACATAACTCTAAATGTTTTGATGAGATGCTTGATATTACGACTAGATCTTTCGATTCAGGATTGCATTCTTCAAGAGAGATTAGTAAATCGAAAGAGTGTGGATAGTTCAGATCATCAATATTTTTCTTCTTTTCTGAAACGCCAATAGTTTTAACTCCAAAAAAGTTTAGTATCCTGCTATGTCTGCAACCTGCTGATCCAGTTCCAACAATATAAGCTTTCATTTTCTAATTATACTTTTTTCTAAAGATTATAGTTCTTCTTTCAATTTCAGCACTTATCTTTAGACAATATTTATTTCAGTCATACCTTTTTGGTTTTTCAATTACATTTAAGAAAATTACAATATACAAACCTAGTTTTGATATAAAATTGATTTTTTAACAATAGAAGGAAGCATAAATGACAATACAAGCAGTAACTACATGGGAAGGAACCCCCAAAGCACTTGAAATTTTAGTAGAAGGCGCAAAACAGTCTGGGCCAATCCATGAATCAATGGGTGCCAAGAATCCAAGACTATGGAGAGCCAGTTCAGGAGGAGATATAAGCCAAGCTTATTATTCAATTGAATTTGAAACCCAAGAAGAATATGGAAAATTTTCTGATGCCATGCTTGGTTCTGATTGGTGGAATGGAACTATAGAGTGGATCGGAGAAAACTATCCAGATTTAAGGAATCTTGGGACAACGATTTATTATGATTCTATTAGTTAAATTATTTTAAATTTATACTATACAAATTAATTATATGTATATATAATTCTCGGTGATGTTAAGAGATTTTCAAATTCTCCCCAGAATAAAACTCTTAAAACAGTACTTCTTTTAACATCAATTTAAACTGAGAGGTATATATTTCTCCCCAGAAAACCTCTCCAAGGTAACCTTCTCAGTTTATAGGCAGGATGTAGTTAGCACCCATTTATGCTAAACAAGCAAGAATTTTTCTGCATCCTGCTCCTCCATGGAAGATGGAGCTTTAAAAAATTAATTTTGGTTGGGCGCAGCTAGAGTTTCATCTTCCACCATTTAAATTCATAAACCCCACATCAATGGGTTAAAATTAAAATCAAAAGGAATTTAATAATGAATGATCAAGATACGCTTCAGGCTTTTGAATCTAAGAAAGCACCTTGCACAGAGACTTTAGGAATGAAGGTAATTAATTATTCCTCTGAGCCTCCTTCTATAGAAGCGGAGTTTGATGCAAGATTTGAATTCACCCATTCAGAAGGACAGGTAGTCCAGGGCGGATTTGTAGCAGGCATGCTAGATGCTCCGATGGCTCATTTATTAATGGGACTTTTTGATTTTAAGGTGTTACCAATGACTTTGGATCTTAATGTAAGCTTTCTAGCTCCATCTAAACCAGGCAAACTTAACTGTACAGCAGAGGTTGTTCAATTAGGAAAAAGTACTGCTTTTATGGCAAGCAAACTTTATCAAGACGATACTTTAGTCGCAACGTCAACTTCTACAGTTAAGCTTATAGCTATTGATTAAACTTTAGACCCCGAAATCCCACGAAAGTCCATCATGATATTTCTTAAGTATTTCCTTGGCGATTAGAATTCTGTGAACTTCGTCAGGTCCGTCAGCTAGTCGTAAAGTCCTAAAACCTTGAAACATTCCTGCAAGGGGTGTATCGCCAGATACGCCTCTCCAACCATGCATCTGAATGGCTCGGTCCACAACTCTTCCTCCTGCAAGAGGTACAAACACTTTAATTGCCGATATATCTACTCTTGCATCTCCTTCTTTATCCATTACTTCAGCGCAATGAATAGTCATAAGCCTCGAAGCTTGAATATCCATATAAGAATCAGCAATAAAACCTTGAATAAATTGTTTGCTCTCTAATTTTCCACCATGCACCTCTCTTTCTGTAGAGTACTTCACCATAATGTCAAACGCTCTCCACATTTGACCAATAGTATTCATGCAGTGATAAACTCTACCGGCTCCTAATCTATCTTGAGCAGCTTGATGACCGGATCCTCGAGCACCTAAAGCATTTTCTAAAGGCACTCTAACGTTTTCATATTTAATTTCCATGTGGTCACCACCCGTATGGCCCCATATAGGTACGGATCTTATTCTGTTAACTCCAGGAGTATCAGTTGGCACTATAATCTGCGTCATTTTTTGATTAGCTTCACCATCCTCATCATCTTCTGTTTTGCACATAACTACCAAGAAATCGGCCCTTTGACCATTTGAAGTCATAATTTTATGGCCATTAATTACCCATTCATCTCCCTCTTTGACAGCAGTTGTTGTCAGTGATCTTGGATCCGAACCTGCTGAGTCAGGTTCAGTCATGGAAAACCCAGACTCCATTTCTTGATTAATTAACGGTATTAACCATTTTTTCTTTTGTTCATCAGTTCCATATTTAACTAGTATCTTTTGATTACCAGAATTAGGAGCAATTACTCCAAAAAGTCTATTTCCAAGTGGAGACCAAGCTAGTATTTCATTCATATAAGCGTGAACTAAAAAACCATTTCCCATTCCTCCATATTCTTCAGGCAAATGAGGAGCCCATAATCCTTGTTTTTTTACTTCTTCATTTATTTCTTTTCTTAGTTTCTTAGACTTATCTCCTCCAGCGTAAATAGTCCCTTCATTAGGTATAATTCTGTTGGCTACAATGTCAGCAGTTCTTAAACGAATATCATTTATCTCATCTGACAAAGTTGGTATTGGTGAAATTTGCATAATTCCTCTCCTTTTATTAGAAATCTCTACTAAGTGTAGTAATTTACGAGACATATTGGCCTCTTGCAAGCTTTAATATGGGGTAGAAATTAGTTCTTTTATTTTAATATAAGTAAAATTCATATTTATAATAAAAGAAAAGAATTGGGGAGAAAATGAGTAAGTTAGTTGTAGTTTTTATAAGCAGTGTCTTTATTCTCATTGGTTGTGGGAAAAATTTAGAAATTGATTCTTTAAGAAAAATTAACCAAGGCGAATTAATAGGCCTAGAAGGTAAAAATGATACTTTTACCTGGAAGGGCATACCTTATGCAGAACCACCTATTGAAAATTTGAGATGGAAAGAAACTCAAAAAGCAAACCCTTGGGCAGGAAGATTTGAAGCAACAGAATTTAAGAATGCGTGCTTTCAAAGAGGTTCTATATTTGAAAATGACGAAAGTGCATGGAGTGGAAGTGAAGATTGTCTTTATTTAAACATTTGGACACCAAAGCTTTCACAAGAAGATATAGTAAACTCCGATAAGAAGTTACCAGTCATGATGTGGATACACGGAGGGGCCAATGTTGTTGGTAGTGCTCATACCTATGACCCTAGTGCTTTAGTATCAAATCACAATGTTATAGTCGTAACAATCCAATACAGAATGGGACCTTTCGGCTGGTTTAGACATCCCGCACTGCATGACGAAATGTCTACTTTAGAAGATAGATCAGGTAATTATGGAACTTTAGATACCATCACGGCTCTTAGATGGATCAATGAGAATATCCATCATTTTGGTGGCGATCCTTCTAATGTAACTGTATTTGGAGAATCTGCTGGTGGTCATAATTCTGCTGCAATATTTGCATCGCCTCTTGCTCAAGGGTTATTTCATAAAGTTATTGTGGAGAGTGGAATCATGTCAGTTTCCTCTATTGAAGCCGCTGAAAGTTATTTACCAGAAGATGGCATAGCTCCAACGGTTAGTGGATTAGAAACCTTTAATCATTTACTTATACAAAATGGAAGAGCGAAAAGTATTGAGGAAGCAAAAGAAATACAAAATAGAATGACTCCCAAAGAAATTAAAGAATTGTTTTATGAACAACCGCCAGAAGCCTTAATGAGGGCTATGAATGAAGCGGGTCCAAAAAGAGATGGCATGACGAGAGTATTCCCGGATGGTCTAGTTATTCTGTCAGGAGGTATAAAAGAAGCCTTTAATAATTCAAACTTCAAAAAGGTTCCTATTATTATGGGAACCAATAAAGATGAGAATAAATTCTTTAATTCGATGAATAGAAATTTTGTTGAATGGGGTCCTGCAGAGGGTTTGTATAAAACAGCTGGTATAGAAGAAATGCCACTCAAGATTATTGACTTAGATTATTATGAGGCCATAAATTTTTATGGCTCTTCATTTTGGAAGCAAAGAGCTGTTGATACTCCATCAAGATTATTAGCTGAGTCAGGTCATGAACTAACCTATGCATACAGATTTGACTGGGATGAATTAAAAACTATTAATAATATGGACTTATCTCAGTTAATAGGAGCTGCTCATGCTATGGAGATACTTTTTGTATTTGGCTCTTTTGATAACTTTTTAGTAAAAAACTTCTTATTTGGAGAAGGGTCCTACCCAGCAGCTAAAAAACTTTCTGAACAAATCCAATCTTATTGGGCAGAATTTGCTTATACAGGAAGTCCTGGAAGAGGTAGGAATAATGATCTTACTGCATGGGAGAGCTGGTCACTAGGCACCGAAGGTAAATATCTTGTTTTAGATTCAGAAAATGATCAAGGGGTATTTATGTCAGATATTGAATATTCGGTAGATTATTTATTGAATACATTGCAATTTGATTCAAGATTAAATGAGCAACAAAAATGTGAAACTTTGTTTGGCCTATCTTATGGAGATGGAAACGGAATTTCTGATAAAGATTTTAATACTTTTATGAATGGAAGTTGTACTAGTCGTGATTATTCTTCTATTCTTGATATGATTGAGTCTGTTGAAGAAGAATTTATGAACAACCAAGACTAATTAAGGAGTATTTTATGTCTAAACAAGTTGATTTTTATTTTGATTTTGCCAGTCCTAATGCCTATCTAAGCCACAAAGTCATGCATGTAATAAAAGAAAGGACAGGTGCATCAGTTAATTACATTCCAGTTTTATTAGGCGGTATTTTTAAAGGGACTAATAATAAGCCACCTATGGAACAATTTTTGGGAGTTAAAAACAAAAACGAATATCAAAATATAGAGATGCAAAGGTTTATTGAAAGGCATGGACTGCATTCGTTTCAGATGAATCCTCATTTTCCTGTCATTAGCTTACAGATCATTAGAGGGGCAATAGCTGCTGAGAACGATGGATATTTAGAGGAATATATAGATAAGGTACTTATTCATATGTGGGAAGAACCTAAAAAAATGGATGATCCAGAAGTGATTAAAGCAGCATTCGAAGAATCCGGTTTTGATGCTGAAAAACTAATGGAGCAAATGCAAGATCCAGATGTTAAAGCAAAATTAATTGCAAATACCGAAGAAGCAGTAGAAAGAGGTGTTTTTGGCATACCAACTTTTTTTGTTGGAGATGAGATGTTTTTTGGTAAAGACAAGCTTTGGGAAGTAGAGGAGCTATTAAATGACTAAAGCTTTAAGCTCTTTAACTTTTGACAGGGGGCCTGACATGAAAAACAGATTCATGCTGGCTCCACTTACTAATAGTCAAAGTCATGAAGATGGCATTATGTCTGATGAAGAATTCCATTGGCTAACTATGAGATCAAAAGGGGGATTTGGATTAACTATGACTTGTGCTGCTCATGTTCAGGCTATTGGAAAGGGATTTCCTGGTCAGCTAGGGTTTTTTTCAGATAATCACTTAGACGGTTTATCAAGACTAGCTAGTGAGATTAAATCACATAATAGTGTAGCAATTGCTCAACTGCACCATGCAGGCATGAGATCACCTAAAGAATTAATTGGAGAAGATCCTGTTTGCCCATCAGCAAATGAAGAATTTTCAGCACGAGCTTTAGCCCTAGATGAAGTTCATGAATTAAGAGATGATTTTATCAAGGCAGCAGTAAGAGCTGAAAAAGCTGGTTTTGATGGGGTTGAACTTCACGGAGCTCATGGATACATACTATGTCAATTTCTCAGTGGAGAAGTTAATGTGAGAGATGATGAATATGGAGGAAGCTTTGAAGATCGTAACAGATTGCTTAAAGAAATAATTGAAGGAGTTCGAGCAGAATGTAGAGATGATTTCATGCTAGGTGTAAGGCTTTCTTCAGAACGGTTTGGCATTATGCTATCGGAGTCAAAGGAACTTGCTGCAGACTTGATGACCTCTGGAGATCTTGATTTTTTAGATATGTCTTTATGGGATTGTTTTAAAGAACCTGAAGAGGAAGAATTTAAAGGAAAGACCCTGATCCAGCATTTTTGTGAATTAGAAAGAGGCACAACAAGGTTAGGAGTGGCAGGTAATTTAAGAACCCCACAAGATGTGACAAGAGCATTAGGAGAAGGTGTTGATTGGATAATGTTAGGAAGGGCAGCAATATTGCATCATGATTTTCCGAAGTTGTATGAAGAAGATGATCAATTTGCTCCTTCTCAGATACCAGTTTCGGTAGATTATCTAACCCAAGAGGGCCTTTCACCAAAGTTCATTGAATACATGTCCAATTGGGGTTTTGTAGACGGATCAGTGGATAGAATGAAAGAAGCTATTAAAAAAGCTTAATTCAAGAAACTATCATCTTTCTTCAGCATTAGATCATATATAGGCTGGTAGCTTGCCCACATCCCAAACTCAGACCCAACCTGACCTCTAGTTGTTTCCGCAACTTCATCTGGAATCCTCTCCATTTGACCAACTGTTTCTGCAAGAAGTTGTGATTGGCAGCATCTATCCATTGATAGAAAAGACCAAGCTGCTTCATCAACAGTCTTGCCTGTAGTTAAAAGACCATGGTTCTTTAATATAGCTGCTTTTTTATTTCCAAGGGCATCTGCTATTCTATCCCCTTCATCAGTCTCTAAAACAACCCCTGTAAAATCATCAAACAAAACATGGTTATCATAGAAAGCGCAAGAATCTTGTGTGATTGGTTCGAGCATCCTTCCCATGGTAGAAAAAGTTTTTCCGTACATTGAGTGTGAATGGGCCGCAGCATTTAAATTTTCGTGCTTCATATGCAACCTGGAATGAATGGCAAAGGCAGCATTATTTACTGGTCTATCACCATGAACTATCTCTCCTTCATGGCTTACTAAAAGTAGATCAGACACGCACATTTGACCAAAGTGAACTCCAAATGGGTTAACCCAAAAGTGATCTTTGTATTCTGGATCTCTGTAGGTTATATGTCCCGCGAGGCCTTCATCAAATCCAAAATGAGCAAACATTCTGAATGCACTAGCTAATCTTTCAAGGTTATGTCTTCTTTCTTCTTCAATTGATTTGAATTCTTGTGGGACAAGAGAACCTTTTTCCCTTTGTGGAAGTTTACCTGCAGAAGTGTCAATTTTTTTCATTTTTACCCTCTAAAACTTAAATAATGAAATAAGAACGATAATCTAGCATATTTGTTAAAATATATCCTATCAAAAAGATATCAAACGTTATGGCTACAAAAAAAATTAGAATTGAAAAAGATAGTTTGGGAGAAGTGAAAGTTCCTAAAGGTGCTTTGTGGGGGGCGCAAACTCAAAGAGCTATTAATAACTTTCCTATAAGTGGAATAAAGATGGATTTTCCTTTTACTAAATCTTTTGTTAGCACTTTAGGCATAATTAAAGATGCTGCAGCTAGAGCCAATTTAAGATTAAAGCTTTTGCCAGCAAAAAAAGCCAAAGCTATTTCTAAAGCGGCCAAAGAAGTATGGCAAGAGAAACACCACAAAGAGTTTCCTATAGATGTTTTTCAAACAGGGTCTGGGACTAGTTCAAATATGAATGCTAATGAGGTGATTGCAAATTTAGCTAGTAAATATGCAAAGACTCCAGTTAGTCCTAACGACGATGTAAATATGAGTCAGAGCAGTAATGATGTAATACCCACTGCTATCAAAGTAAGTGCTCATATGGATCTTACAAAAAAACTTTATCCTGCTTTAGATAAGTTAATAAATGAAATTGAGAAGAAAGCTAAATCCGTGGAAGGTCTTGTTAAGACAGGAAGAACTCACCTAATGGATGCGATGCCAATTGACCTTTCGGATGAACTAAGGGCTTGGACGAGTCAGCTAAGTGCTTCAAGAAATATGTTAGGTGTTATTGAACAAAGGTTTCTTGAGCTTCCTCAGGGTGGAACAGCTGTAGGCAGTGGTATTAATGCCCATAAACAATTTGCAAAATATTTTGCGCAAGAAATGACAAAGCTTTCAGGCAATAAATGTAAATGTGTTCCAAGTGAGAATTTTTTTCATGAACTAAGTGCACAGGATTGCTCAGTGCAATTGTCAGGTGAATTAAAAAACTTAGCTGTAATATTAATGAAAATTTCTAATGATTTAAGATGGATGAATAGTGGACCTTTAGCAGGATTTTCTGAAATAGAACTCCAGGCTTTACAGCCAGGCAGCAGCATTATGCCTGGAAAAGTTAATCCGGTTGTACCTGAAGCAGTAACCATGGCTTCAGCTGATGTAATTGGTAATGACGTGACTATTACAGTAGCTGCTCAGGCAGGCAACTTTCAATTGAATGTCATGTTACCCGTAATAGCTTATAACCTTTTAAAAAGTATTAATTTATTAGCTGGAGCAATGAATGTACTTTCAGCTAAGGGGGTTAAAACCTTTAAAGTAAATAAGAAGAATATTGCGGAATCCTTATCCATGAATCCTATATTGGTTACTGCCTTAAATCCTATTATTGGCTATGAAAAAGCTGCAGAGATAGCTAAAAAAGCCTATAAGGAAAGTAGACCAATAATTGATGTTGCAGTTGAAGAAACTGATTTGTCGGAATCTAGACTGAAAAAACTATTAGACCCTTCAAAATTAACTAAAGGCGGAATAAGTAAGTAAAAAGATGTCAGATTTAATTAAACAGAAGTGCGTAGCGTGTCGAGCTGATGCTCCCAGAGTTACTGATGATGAACTTCCCGAATTACTCAAGGAAATACCTGATTGGCAACCCATTACCACTGAATCAGTACTTAAATTAAATAAAGTTTTTAATTTTGAAAACTATGAAGAAGCAGTTTCCTTTACAAATAAAGTTGTAGAACTAGCTGAAGAAGAAGATCACCACCCGGCTATATTATTAGAATGGGGAAGGGTAGAAGTAACCTGGTGGACACATAAAATAGGCGGACTTCATAAAAATGATTTTATAGCAGCAGCTAAAACAGATCTTTTAAATACCTAAAAAATATTAATTCGATTGATCATGGTTTTAGGACTTGGATTCATTTATTTAATCATTTAGTATCCTCGCCTTAAAAGGACATTATCAGAAAACAATGGAAGTTATTACTCAACAACCAGATTGGTTTAAAGACGCTTTAGCTAAGGATCATAGAGACGATTTTATTGAAGTTGAAGGTGCAAATATTCATTTTATTGAATGGGGCAATAAATCTAATCCTTCAGTAATCATGGTCCATGGAAATCATGCTCACGCGCATTGGTTTAAATTCATAGGAGGATTATTAGCTGATAAATATCATTTTGCTGTTATGAGCTTTAGCGGTATGGGCAAAAGTGATTGGAGACCAAGATATGACAAGATGACTTTTGCAGAGGATATCTGGGGTGTAGCGAAAGGATTAAAAATGGAAAATCCGACAATAGTAGGTCATAGCTTTGGAGGGATGATTTCTTTAGCTACTGCAGAAAAATATTCGCATGAGATGTCTTCATTAATCCTGGTAGATTTCGTGGTAAGAAAGCCTGAAAATCATTACGAATGGTATGAGAATATGGCTCCAGCTGGCCCCCCTAAATTTAGAGATACCAAAGAAGAAATATTACAAAGATTTCGTTTAATGCCTCCCCAAGAATGTCAAAATCAATTTTTACTAGATTATATAGCTGAAAGATCTATAACTAAGACCGATCAGGGTTGGAGGTGGAGTTTTGATCCTTCAACTTATGATCACTTAATTATAGGAAATAAACAAAGTGAAGCTTTGAACAATTTATCATGCCCTGTAGGCTTTATGTATGGAGAAAATACAGCTGAATTTGATACTGGCGGGAACGCGCTAGAAGAGATGTTAGAACTTTTGCCTGAAACTTCTCCCGTAATTGAATTAAAGGACGCACAGCATCATTTGATGTTGGACAAACCTTTAGAATTTGTGAAAGAGCTAGACAAACTAATTAAGGAGCTAATTTAGATTCTTCTTTCATGAACCAAATTGCAATAATTGGCACGATAAGAATAAAACCTAAAGTTAAGAAAGCTAATTCGTAATTACCGAATACATCAAACATTCTTGCAGCTACTAAAGTTCCACTGATTTGAAAAATAGATATAAAGGGCTGAGCAGCACCTCTTGCTTTTCCAAAACTTTTATTAGTATAAACTTTATTAAATAAAATATTGCTTAAAGGCAAAGCAGAGCCTCCCCCAAAACCAAAAATCATAACCAAAATTACCATCTGTTCAGGGCTTTCTACAAAGATCATTAATAATGTAGCTACAGCTTGTATTAATACAGCTACGGATACTGCAATTCTTACATCTATTTTATTTTCAACTAACCAGCCAAAGAAGACTTTACTAAACATAGCTGGCCAAGCGTACATACTAAAGATGAATGCAGCCCAAGCTTGACTCCAACCTGCACCTTCTGAAAAGAAAGTTAAATGAGAAAGAATCCCCATCATCGAACAAAACTGTATAGCAAAGACTAGACTTAAAACCCAAAAATTTCTGTCTTTGAGTAGGTCTGGAATTGTCCAGTCAACGCCAGAAGAATCTACTTCATTGTCTGTTATCTTCTCTCCATCAGGTATCTGGTTAATATCAGAAGGCTTATTGATGATGAAAAAGTGAACAACAGGTATATTAATTAAGATAATCAAGATTCCAAAAATTAGATAAGCTTCTCTCCAAGAAAGACCTAAATCGCCCAGCAAAAAGCTTGTTAAGTTAGGGAATACAAAACCAGCAAAAGAAACTCCTACTGAAGCTATACCCAAAGCTCTACCAGTATATTTTCTAAACCAAAGAGAAATTAATTTCGAAACGGATATATTACCCATCATGGTTACACCTAGTGCCATGGGTAAAGTAAAAATAAGCATGAAACTAAGGTAGCTAAAGGCAAAGTAAAGAGAGATTAGCGATAATCCGTAAACCAACGCTCCAGTCATTAAAATAGATCTAATAATTCCTTGATCTAAAAATCTACCGACGAAGGGCATAAATAGAGAAGACATAATCATGAATAGGGGTATAGGTAAGGTAGCTAGAAATCTAGATAAAGAAAATTCTTTAGATAATTCTAATACAATTACGGGAAATGATTGAAAAGAATAGCCAACTGCACAAAAATCTAAAAAGAATGCTAAAGCAACTATCTTCCAACCGAAAAATTTTTTCATGGTTTATTAATCTATAATGAAGCTAAGGTTTTTTCAGTCTTTTCCCATAACTTACTGGCTTCTTCGGTATCTATAGCCCAATCTGCTACACCAACATATCTTGCATTAGGTCCATCATCTTCTTTAGCAGCTATATCACAGTTCTCGCAATAAACTCCCCCAATATCGCTAAGCATTGGACTAGTAGCACACCATAAAGTAGTGCTGGCACCCTGAGTTGCTGATTTAAAGCCAGCTGCTGCCATTTCAGAAAGTTCTCCATCCTCATTGAGCCATCCTAAAGCAATCATTTCTTCTTTTTGAAGGTGTCGTTGAAGGGGTGTAAAGATGCCACCTGGGTGCACTGATAATGCCCTTATCCCTTCACTCTTCATCCTTGAATCTAACTCAATTGCTAGAAGACTTGCTGCAGTTTTCGACTGCCCGTAGGATTGCCATTTATCGTAATCCTTCTCGAAATGAATGTCGTCCCATCTTATGCCGGAAAGTTTATGTCCTGTGGAAGAAAGCGTTACCACTCTTGATTCATTTGATTGCAACAATGAAGGCAACAGTCCTTTGGTTAATATGAAATGCCCAATGTGATTAACAGCAAATTGCAAATCCCAACCATTATCAGTAGGCATTTGTGGGCAGGCCATTACAGCGGCATTATTAATTAATATATCTAAAGTTATTCCATTATCTATAAATTCTTCTACAAATTTATAAACAGAATGAGGGTTAGCTAAGTCTAGATTTAGAATATCTTCTTTATTGATAATTCCTTCAAGTTCATTTTTTGCAATATCAGGTCTTCTAGCAGGAACTATCACTCTAGCTCCACAATCGGATAAAGCTCTTGTAGTTTCTAGTCCTATCCCAGAATAACCGCCAGTTACTAAAGCAACTTTTCCATTTAAATCTATCCCTTCAAGCACCTCAGCAGGTTCACTTTTAGCTCCAAAACCAGAACCTATCGGATTTTGCAATTCTGAAATCATATTTTTTCCTTAATTTTGAATCTGTTTTGCTTTGAATTGGTCTTAGTATATAAGATTATAAATTTTACCCTATATAAAATCCTACTCTTTTCTGTATAATTTAAAGATGTTGCGTATTGCAAACCAAGCTCTTACCTTTGATGACGTCCTTTTAGTGCCTGATCACTCTGACGTGCTTCCTAAAGATGTAGAATTAAAGACTCGTCTTACTAAAAATTTAAATCTCAATATACCTCTTTTGTCTGCAGCCATGGACACCGTAACTGAGTCTCGTATGGGAATTGCTTTAAGTGAATTAGGAGGAATTGGGATTATTCATAAAAACTTTTCAATAGAGGACCAAGCTATTGAAGTTAAGAAGGTCAAAAAGTACGAAAGCGGTATTGTAAGAGATCCAATCACTATTAGGTCTGATAACGAAGTAGGTGAGCTGATACAACTCACTAAAGAGTTAAATATTTCTGGAATGCCAGTCGTAGATGACGGAAATCTAGTAGGAATAGTCACTAGTAGAGACTTTAAATATCAAGAAAATTTTACAGCTAAAGTTTCTGAGATCATGACTACAAAAGATAAATTGGTCACTGCCAAAGAGGGAGAGAGTCCAGATTTAATAAAGAAACTTTTACAAGAAAATAGAATTGAAAAAATTTTACTAATTGATGATTCTTTTAAGCTTACTGGTCTTGTGACCTTAAAAGATATTAATAAATCACTAGATTTTCCAGATGCCGCTCGTGATGAAGAAGGGAGATTATTAGCAGGAGCAGCAATAGGAACTAAATCAGATACTCTACAGAGATGCGAAGCTTTGATAGAAGCTGGAGTGGATGTTTTGGTAGTTGATAGTGCACATGGTCATGCCGAAGGTGTTTTATCAACTGTCTCTGAGGTCAAAAAAAATTTTAGAGAGGTTGAAATTATAGGTGGAAATGTTGCCACTGCTGAGGGAGCACTTGCATTGGCGAAGGCTGGTGCAGATGCCGTAAAGGTTGGTATAGGACCAGGCTCTATCTGTACAACAAGGATTGTAACTGGTGTAGGAGTGCCCCAAATAACAGCAGTTGCTGAAGTAACTGAAGCCCTAACAAAGAAAAATATACCTGTTATAGCAGATGGTGGAATTAGATTCTCTGGAGATATAGCCAAAGCGATTGCTGCAGGAGGTCATTCAGTAATGCTAGGAAGTATTTTAGCTGGTACAGAAGAGGCACCAGGTGAGTTAGAACTTTATCAAGGTAGAAGTTATAAATCTTATAGAGGAATGGGATCGATTGGCGCTATGTCAGGAGAGCAAGGTTCTTCTGATAGATATTTCCAAGATAGCGCAGAGGCTACAGAAAAATTAGTTCCTGAAGGAATCGAAGGCAGAGTACCTTACAAAGGATGGCTTCAGGCAGTTATACATCAAATGATAGGAGGTTTAAGGCAAAGTATGGGCTATACGGGTTCAAGAGACATAGAAGAAATGCGAACAAAGCCTAAATTTGTTCAAGTAACTTCTGCTGGAGTCAACGAAAGCCATGTTCATGATGTTAGCGTTACTAAAGAAGCGCCAAACTACCGAGTTAGTTAAAACTTCATGGCAAAGAACATACTTGCCGATAAAATTCTTATAATTGATTTCGGTTCACAATACACTCAACTCATTGCAAGAAGAGTAAGAGAACTTGGAGTATATTGTGAGATATACCATCACCAAAGTTCCATAAAATCTGTAAAAGATTTTGACCCTAAAGGCATTATTCTTTCTGGAGGACCTGAGACAGTAAAACAAAAAGGATCACCAAAAGTCCCTGTTCAACTATTTGATCTTGGAATACCGGTGCTAGGTATTTGTTATGGTATGCAATCAATTGCTAAGCAATTAGGTGGCAAGGTTGAGTTAGCTGATAAAAGAGAATTTGGACATGCTGATCTGCAAATAAAAAATCAAGCTTCTGGTTTATTTAAGAAAATTAAAACTAAAAAGATCAATGTATGGATGAGCCATGGGGATCATGTCTCTAAGTTACCTAGAGGTTTTAAATCTTGTGGGGCGACTTCAAATAGCCCTATAGCAGCTTTATATCATCCTTCTAAAAAAATCTTTGGACTTCAATTTCATCCTGAGGTAACCCATACCCCACAAGGGAAACAAATACTAAAGAATTTCGTAAGAGATATATCAAATTGTAAGGGTCTCTGGAATTCTAAGAATATTATTACAAAAGTAGTCGAAGAGATTAAAAAGGAGGTGGGCAACCAAGAAGTGTTACTTGGTTTGTCAGGGGGAGTAGATTCTGCAGTTGTAGCTGCTCTTTTATCGGAAGCCATAGGAGATCAGCTTACATGTATTTTTGTAGATAACGGCCTTTTACGATTAAACGAAGGAGACCAAGTAATGGATACCTTCAAAAATAGATTTGGCATAAAAGTGAAGAGGGCAAATGCTGGCAATCAATTCTTAAAAGAGCTGAAAGGAAAAAAAGATCCAGAACACAAACGCAAAGCTATTGGAAAAACTTTTATTGATGTTTTTCTTAAAGAGGCTAAAAAGAATAAGAAAATAAAGTGGTTGGCTCAAGGAACCATCTATCCTGACGTAATTGAATCAGCAGGCACCAAAAATGGTACAGCCCATGTTATTAAATCTCATCATAACGTAGGCGGCTTACCAAGTTATCTTAATTTACCGGTTATTGAACCCCTCAAAGATCTTTTTAAAGACGAAGTAAGAAAGATAGGACTAGAGTTGGGATTACCTAAAGAAATTCTCTTTAGACATCCATTTCCAGGTCCAGGCTTGGGCGTAAGGATTTTAGGTGAGATAAAAAAACCTTATATAAAGACGCTTCAATTAGCAGACGATATATTTATCAGTGAATTAATAAAAGAAGATTATTACGACAAAGTAAGTCAGGCCTTTGCCGTCTTCCTTCCTGTTAAGTCAGTTGGTGTAGTAGGGGACTCTAGAAGATATGAGTATGTAATTTCATTAAGAGCAGTTGAGACGATTGATTTCATGACGGCAAAGTCAGCGAAGCTTCCTCATTCTTTCTTAGAAAAAGTTTCTAATAGAATCATTAATGAAATTCCTGAAGTATCTAGGGTGACTTATGATATTTCCAGCAAACCACCCGCTACTATTGAGTGGGAATAATAGATTTTATAAACTCATTGCATGATGTAATCTTGTTATTATCAGCGACTGCTTGCGTGCCATTCCAAAGGTACTTTTATAATAAAAACAGGACAATAAGTAACTTTTTTTTATTATTGGCTTTAATTATTTTAATTTTATGGATCATGAAAACATAAATACGACCTATTCCTTATACAACATTGATATAAACTCTATAAATAAATAACTGCTTTTGTATGGATCCATTATCGCAAGGAACAGTTGGCGCAGCTTTTGCACAGTCTACTGCTAGTAAAGACACTATCTTCAAGATTAGTGTTATTGGTTTTCTTGCAGGTTTAGCACCTGATTTAGATGTTATGATTCAGTCATCAGCTGATCCAATTTTATTTCTTGAATATCACAGGCAGTTTACTCATTCACTTTTTTTTATTCCCTTTGGTTCTTTAATTATTGCTCTTCTAATCTTTCCTTTAGTTAAAAGATCAATGAGTTTCAAGACCGTCTATCTTGCAAGTTTGTTAGGATATGCAACACATGGATTGCTTGATGCATGCACTTCTTACGGCACTCAACTCTTCTGGCCTTTCTCTAACGAGCGAGTTACTTGGAATAATATTTCTATTATTGATCCGATCTTTACAATTCCAATCTTAGTCCTCCTAGTAACTGCAATAAAAACTAAAAAAAAGATATTTAGTTTTTTTGCAATTGGATGGATTACTTTTTATTTATCCTTGGGTTTTGTTCAATACGAAAGAACTTTATCAGCTGCTATCGAGCTTGCGAATTCAAGAGGACACATTGCTGAGCGTCTCACTCTGAAGCCATCATTTGGAAATCTTATTTTGTGGAAGTCTATCTACCAACATAACGATACTTTTTATGTTGATGCAATTCGGACAATACAATCATCTACTTGGTGTTCAGGAGAAAGCATTAGAGAGTTTGACTATCTACAACATCTTCCTGGTCTTGATGATGACAGCCAACAAAAAAAGGACATAGAAAGATTCCGATGGTTTTCTCAAGACTATTTGGGTTATGACGAAGAAAAAAATATTATTACAGATGTTCGTTACTCAATGATCCCTAATCAAATTAGGCCAATGTGGGGATTGGTCATTGATGATAAGCGAGGCATAGATGAGCATGCAATTTGGTGGACAAGTCGTAGTTTAGATCAAAGTCAGTTAGACTTGTTCATAGATATGTTAAATGGTCAAAAGTGCAAAAATAGGTTTTGATATGGTTGATGATTATTTAGAAAGACATTACCCTTTTGAAGGTTGTTTTAACTTTAGAGATATAGGTGGGTATCTTAATCAAGACGGTAAGAAGATAAAAAAAGGTTTGTACTTTCGTGCTGGAAGACAAGATCGAATGAGTGATAAGGATCTTGCTAAGTTATCAGATCTTAATATTTCAACTCAAATTGATTTACGTAAACCCGATGAGGTGTTGGATCAGGGAAAAGGTCCTTTAGAAGCCATGGGTGCTAATTACATAAACATTGCTGTCATACCTGAAGGAGGTAGTGATCAATTAAGTAAATTAGTTGGTGATACAGGTATCTCAGGTAAGAGATATTTAGGTTACTTGGAATTTGGTCCAACCTGCTGGCTTAGACTATTTGGCATTTTATCTAACGAAGATAACTTGCCCGTTGTTTTACACTGTACAGCAGGTAAAGATCGAACTGGCGTCTCGACAGCTTTCTTGTTATCTGTTTTAGGTGTAAGCCGTGAAGTAATAGAGGCAGATTATTTACTTACCAATCTTGATACTGCTAGGCAAGCAGACTTTATTGAAAGTACAGTTGGTTATCCTAAGGGTTATGATAGAGAAAGTATGATCTCTGCAGCCGGAGTTCCTAAAGATGCAATGAAGGATTTTTTAGATGGCGTGGAATCAAAGTGGGGAACCGTTGTTGAATATCTTAAGAAAATAGGGATAACTCAAGAGCAGATGGATACGATACGACATAATTTTCTTGAATAAACATTATTTCAAGATTTAACTAATAAGTAAGCATAGGATGAGCTTTTTTCAAAATATTCTATCTTCTGTAATGAAGAGTACACGCCGTTTGAATCGCTTTAGTTCAAAGAGTTTCGGAAAATTGCATGATGACATCAATAAAGCTACCGATTCAGTTATGTCAACGACAGGAGAAGTCTCATCTTTAGTTTATTCGGAACATTTATTAAATCTCATTGAAAATCAAGATGATAATAATTTAAACAAATTCCTTAAAGATTTGTTGTCAAATTATGATATTGATACAAAAAAACTTTCGAAAGATGTAAAAAATTATATAAATGAAAAAAATGATGAAAACTTTAAAAACATAAATATCTCATCAGAACCAGAGTGGGTCGAATTGTTCAGAAGATTAAACTCGACATCAAATGGTACATATAGATTAGTAAAGTTAAGAGAGAGAATTCGAATATTAAATAATCCGGAATTAAAGATTTTTGATTTGGGATTATTAAACCTTTTTAAATATTGGTTCAATCCATCTTTTTTAGTCTTAGAAAAAATTGATTGGGAGACCCCAGCTAATATTCTTGAAAAAATTATTGAATACGAGGCTGTGCATGAAATTAATTCTTGGGATGATTTGAGAGCTAGGCTGGCCCCATCAGATAGACAATGCTTTGCCTTTTTTCATCCGTTAATACCTAATGATCCATTAATCTTTGTAGAAGTAGCACTATCTAATAGTATTCCTGAATCTATAGAAAATATTATTAAAATTGATAGAGATGAAACAGTCATCGAGAAAGCAAATACAGCTATCTTTTATTCCATTTCAAATTGTCATAATGGTTTAATGGGTATTTCTTTTGGAAATTTTTTAATCAAAAGAGTAGCAAATAATCTCAAACGTGAATTACCTTCACTTAATCAGTTTTTAACCTTATCTCCTATACCAGGTTTAATGAAATGGATGAAAGAATACTCCTCTATTACTCATCAAAGATGTATAGATAAAAATTGTAGCGATGAAGAGTTAATGAAAATAACAATTAAGTATCTAACTGAATCTAATAGAGATGATGGGATGCCAAATGATTCTGTTACTAGATTTCATGTTGGTAATGGAGCTAGTCTTGAGAGAATAAATTTAAATGCAGATTTATCTGAAAAAGGATTATCTCAATCTTGTGGAGTTATGGCTAATTACCTATATGATCTTGATGTTGTTGAGGAGAATCATGAATTGTTCTTTAAAAATAAAATAGTACAAACATCAAAAATGATTCGAACTTATAAGTGAAAATAACTATTTAGTAATATGAGTAATTCAATTTTTGCAAAAGACGGTACAGCTCAAGGAGTTGCAAAACAACGCTTAATTGAGACAATCGCTGGACCTGATAAACGGGTCATTAACGACCCATACGCTAGTCACTTTATTATGGGTGCTGGCTTAATGAAACTGATGGGGCACAGACTAAATTCTTGGCTGGCTAAAAAACTTGCACCAGGTTTCCATGAACATATTATTTCACGAACGCGTTTCCTCGATGATCTGATAGAAAAAAGTGCTGAAGAAGGAGTAGAGCAATATGTAATTCTCGGAGCAGGATATGATTCGCGAGCTCATCGACTTGCACTTCCGTCTTCATTAAATATTTTTGAAGTTGATCAGCCTGAAGTTCAATCAAGGAAACTCAATAAACTTCCAAAAGAATTATCAAATTCAGAAAATATCACTTATGTTAGTGTTGATTTTGCTCACCAATCATTAACTGAAAGGCTCTTAAATGCCGGTTTTGATCAAACCAAGTCCACTATATTTACTCTTGAAGGTGTTACGCAATACATCACAAAAGAGGCTTTCAATATGACAATGAAAGAAATAGCTATGCTTTCTCGAGAAGCCAATTCAATTTTTTTCTTATCGTATGTTAACGAACTTCTTAATACAAATCCTAAAGATTGCTTTGGTATGGGTTACAAAAATCCTGAAAAAAAAGCTAAGTTGATAAAAAACTTATCTGCAAAAGCTGGTGAACCATGGATATCTTTTTATAGTGCTGAAGAAATAGAAAGTGTACTTTCTCAAAATGGTTACTCGATAAAAGAAAATGTGAATTTTGAAGACTTAAACTTATTATATTTTAAATCTGTCGGGCGAACCCTACCTGAAAATCAAATATTTAAGCTAGAACATTTTGTAACAGCGAAATCTTAGAATGGAGATAGTCTCATTCACTTCTTAAGATGCCTGACTTAGAATGGAATAAATTATAAGGAGATGTTTGAAATGAAAGTAGCATATATTTTTAGGAATGATATGTCTGCAACTTTCCAGTTTGCGACTATGATTCTCCCTCAACTGGAGCAAGGCAATCATGGAGTGGAAGTAGTAGGCATGATGTTTTTTGATGATAATGTTTATTCACTAAGTTCAGAAAATGAGATAGGAAAGCGGTTATCTGTGGTCGCTGAACAACAAAATATTTTGCTGATGATTTGTGATCAGTGTGCCCTAAGAAGAGGATTGGCATCTGGAGACTTTTCACAATGTGGCTCAGGGGATGTAAAAGCTAAAAATACAGTCAATGGTGTGATGGCTGGTTGTTTCCCTCAATTGTACGACGCCTTGGCTGGCAATATGCCCGATCAAGTTATTACTTTGTAGCAAATATAAGGAAATTGAAGCGGGTTCTTAGATAGAAGAAATGATAAAAACGACTCCACCCATTCCATAGGTCAAGACATGCCTAGTTTCAATTCCTTCTTTATCTTGGAACTCTTTAAAAGCTTTAGCTATACCTTTTCTTTCACTACCTTTGTAGGAAAAGAAATCATCTAAGATGATATACGTACCTTCTTGAATAGTAGGAGTAATAAATAATAAGGCTTCTTTAGCACTACTATATGTATCGGAATCTATAAAAATTATTCTTGATTTTTCTATACCGTAATAAGAAGGATTTTTGCTTAATGATTCATCAAAAAAACCTTTGATTAATTTATATTCAAGTTCTTTTGAAACTTTGTTTACTCTTGTATCTACTTTTTCAAAACTAGTTTCAAAATTATTGTCTTTATAAAAGGGGTGATCATCTTCACTATCTAGATCTCCAAAACCTTCAAATGAATCAAAGCCGTAAAATTTTGTTTTAGAAATTAAAGGATTAATTTTTGATAATTTCTGTACGCACCTTAATGAATGGCAAAAAGAGCTACCCGTAAATACTCCAAACTCTAAATAATCCCCTTCAATTTCTTCAATTGCTGCTAGGTAATGGACTTTTTTTAAGGCTACATATTTTTCTAAATTATGAATTACTGCAGGATTAACTCCCGCAATAAATGCAGAGGCAGCATCTTGAAGAAAATTAAGCTTAGATAAAAAACCAAACTTTGTATCTACAGTTTGTTCGGTTGTTTTGAAAACAATATATTTTGAGCCAAAGTAATTATTAAGTATTGCAAAAAGGGCTCCACCAATCCAACTTAATTTATATTCAATACCTAGACCTTGATTGAGATAAAAAGTCATAGAAGCCATTCCAATTCCACCTACAAGGTATACAACGAGAAATTTAAATAATTCAAATAGTTGGAAATTTTGGAAAGATTTAAAAGCCCAAGTTTTCCCAAAATAGAAGGAGGCTGTTAGACCTAATGTATAGCCCAATATAGAAGCTAAAATAATATTTTCATAAACAAGAAAGACTAAAATATACGCCGAAAAGTTTAGAGTATTTGATAACACACCTATCAGCAAATACCTTATGAAAGAATTTTGTGTGAAATTAAATTTAAACACTTTTTGTAAAATAATGGATCTAATTGCGTCAATGCACTAATATCAATACATCTTCACTTTTTATTATAACATTTTGATATGGTCTAGTTTGTAAATGCAATTAAAATTTTGGGGAGCTGGAACTGCTAGAACTTTACGCCCAATTTGGATGGCGGAAGAGCTAGGTTTAGATTACAAGTTATTTCCCATAGGGCCTCGTACAGGAGAAACCCAAAGCGAAGAATACTCTGGTTTAAATCCAAAACAAAAAATACCCTTAATGCAAGACGGCGACTTTGTTTTGTCTGAAAGCCTGAGTATTTGCAGATATTTACAGAATAAATACCCTTCAGATTCCATGCCTTTACCTACAAATAAAGAGGAAGTAGCAAAAGAAGATGAATGGTGTAATTACATTTATGGCGAAATGGATGAAACGGCTCTTTACGTGATGCGTCGTCATTATGATTTAACGGAAATATATGGAGAATCACCCATTGTTGTTAAGGCTTGTCGAGAATATTTAGAGCGACATCTAAAAGTGGTAGATAAACATTTAAGAAATCATGAAACTCTATTGGAACTTGGATTTGGAGTTGCAGATATTATGTTAGTAACTTGTTTGGACTGGGCAAAATTTTATAAATTTGATTTACCTAAAGTAACATTTGACTATCATAATCGTATGAAAAAAAGATCAAATTACGTTAAAGCAAGGAATATCAATTATGCTTAGAGATAGACACTAGTGGGACCGCTTAAAGGCATTAAAGTATTAGATCTTACTTCTATGGTTTCCGGACCTATGGGCGCAATGATGTTAGCTGATCAGGGTGCAGAAGTAATAAAGGTAGAGCCTATTAATGGAGAGCAACTTCGCCACATGGCTGCACCTCATAATGGAGTTAACCCAGCTTTTTTCTCTTGTAATAGAGGAAAAAAATCTTTAGCTGTTGACCTTAAATCAAAGGAAGGTAAAGAAATTTTATTAAAGCTAGTTCAAGAAGTAGATGTTTTTATGCAAAACTTTAGACCTGGTGCAATTGATAGAATGGGGTTTGGAGAAACTGATTTAAGAAAATTAAATAAAAGATTAATTAACGTTTCTATTAGCGGATTCGGAAATGAAGGGCCTTATTCAAATTCTAGAGTTTATGACCCGGTCATACAGGCCTTATCAGGAGCAACTGATATTCAGGCAGATAGAGAAACAGGAAGACCTCAAATGTTTAGGGTTATAGTTGCGGACAAAGTTACCGCCATAACTGCTGCTCAAGCAGTGTCTTCTGCCTTGTACCAAAGAGAAAAATCTGGGGTTGGTCAGCATATTCAACTTTCTATGCTTGAATCCATGCTTGCCTTTTTCTGGCCTGAAGGGATGGCAGGTCTGGTTTATGGAGAGAATGAATTTGATGTTAGAAAGTTACAGGGAAGCCAAGATCTAATTTATAAAGCTAAAGATGGATATATTACGGCTGGTGCTGTTTCCGATGCAGAATGGGGCGGAATGTGCAGAGCTTTAAAAAGAGAAGACCTCTTGGAAGATGAACGTTTTTCAACTTCAGCAGCTAGAGTTTCTAATGCTGGAGAGAGAAAACAATTAACGGGTGAAGAAATATCAAAGTGGAACAGCAAAGAGATTTTAGCTCGTTTTCAAGAAGAAGGTGTTCCTTGCGCTCCCCTATTAAATCGCATGGAGCTTATGGAGCATGAGCAGGTGCTTGCGAATGAATCCATATGGATTCAAGATTATGAAGGCTTTGGAGAGGTTCGACAAGCTCGTCCCGCAGCACGTTTTGGAGAAACTCCAAGCGAAATAGCAAGACCCGCTCCTAGATTAGGCGAGCATGGTCAAGAAATTCTTACAGAACTTGGTTATTCCAGTTCTGCTCAAAGTAAGCTAATCAAAGAAGGAAAAGTAGTGTTATCCTAAATTTATTATGAATTCAAAAACAAAAGAAAAAAATCCAGAGTTTATTACTCTTGATGAGGCAGCATCCATGGAAAAAGGAACTAGAGTGACTTTTGTTCCAGGTGTTCAGGCTATGTACGCTGAAGCTCTTAAAAATATATGTTACGTAAAAAATATTCCTTTAACCCGTGTGTCGCACCCGTTAATGGGCGTAGACAAGGAAACGGGAGAAGATAGACAAGCTAAACTATACGAACTTACGAGTCAGACAAGTCTACCCACAATGTTTCATGATAAAGAGCGCCCCAGAAACGTTTGGACTGAACAATTGGCTTTGGCCGAAAGAATTGGCACAAAAGATAGCCCTAAACTTATTCCTGATAATTTTGAGCTTCGGGTTGAGATGTTTGGTATCTGTGCTGTTGTATTGGGGGAAGATGGCTTAGTCTGGAATATGAGAATTATGATGGACAGTCCTTTAGCACAAAAGTATGGCTATAGCGAAGAGGCAAGTGCTGCAGCTCCAGGTAAGATAGCTGAAGTGATATCGTTGATTGATAATCGTCTTCAAGCACAAGAAAAGAAAGGCTCTCTTTATCTTATAGGTGATTCAGTTACGGCCTTAGACGTCTATTGGGCTACTATGAGCATGACTATTCTTCCTGTTCCTGTAGAGATAATGCCTAAAACTCAACAAAATCAAGGCATGCTTGGCTTTTTTGAAATGAATTCAAAAATTCCAGAGATTGCTTCTGTACTTACGGAAAGAATAGCAAAGCATCAACAATATATTTTGACTGCCTATTGTGAGACTCCTGCCGTATTAGGCGGTGATCCGATAGAATGATTAAATGGGAATTTTGCTTTTTATTCATATTTTAGCTGGATCAGTTGCTCTTGTTACTGCCGCTTTGGCACTTTCAACCGAGAAAGGCAAAAAGTTTCATGTTTTAATTGGTAAGGCAAATTTTTGGTCTATGGTTATTATCTTTTTAACTGCATTACCCATGTTGATAATCACAGGTAATGTCTTCTTATTTCTTATAGCTATCTTTTCTTTTTATTTAGCCTTTTCAGGCATGAGATTTGCTAAGAATAGAACAGGAGTTCCAACTCTCTTAGATTTGATTGCTGTTAATTTTATGCTTTTATCTGGTATCGGCATGTGGATACTGGCGATAATATTCTTTATCGATAATGACTTTCAATTCATCACGCTTATCGTATTTGGATTTCTTGCTCTTTTCCTAGGGTATGGAGATTTTCAGACTTTTAAAGACCAAACAGCAATCGGTAAAGAAAGAATAGCAAAACATTTGACAAATAAGATGGGTGCCACAATAGCCGTGGTTACAGCTGTATTAGTTGTAAACCCACCTACCAATCCTGAATGGGTGTGGTGGATTCTTCCTACGGCTTTAATTACACCAGTAATTTTTTGGTGGAATAAAAAAGTTTTGAATTGAATATCTTTGAAGTGCCCTCTGCTTGGGAAATAGAAGATCTAAAATCTACCAATGATTGGTGTTTTGAGATAGATGAATCGGACGGAAATTTATTAAGAGATTCAATAAAATCTCTGTTTGAACAGGATAGAGATTTATTGAGTTATTCGCCTAGTGAATTTGATTTTGGTTCAAGTTGGGAAATTATAGAGAAAGCCCTTCTTGAAGCTCACCATCGAAAAGGTCTTTCGATAGTAAGAGGCTTACCTCGAGAAGATCTTAACCAGGATGAGTTTAGACTTCTGAGTTGGGCTATTGGGCTTAAAGCAGGGGTGGCTAGACCACAAGGATTGGCCTCGCAATATATTTCTGCTGTTCAAGATGCTGGTACGGATTATCGAGCAGCAAACGGAAGAGGTTATTCTTCCAATGCCGAGCTTGATTTTCACGTTGATGTAGCTGATTTAACGATCCTAACATGCTACAACAAAGCTAAATCGGGTGGCCAAAGTATTATATCTAGCGGCGTTACCGCTCATAATTATCTTATTAAAGAACGTCCAGACTTAGCTGAAATAGCGTATCAACATTTTTATTTCAGCCGCCAACAAGAACAAGCTCCTGATGAGAAACCTTTTTATAGCCTTCCATTGTTTGAGGAAGAGAGTGGAAATTTATTTTGCAATTGGAATAGAAACAGAGTTCAGTCTGCACAAAATATAGAAGGGGTTCCGGAGTTATCTAAACTGCAAAATGAAACAATGAATTTTTTAGATGAAATTCTAACTCGCCCTGAATTAATGTACACGATGTATTTAGAACCTGGCGATATACAAATAATAAATAACTACAGAATGTTTCATTCAAGAACAGGATATTTAGATTTCGAAAATGATTTACAAAAACGCTGTTTATATAGACTTTGGCTAGCTCCTCCAGATTCTATAAGGCTACCTGAGAGCTGGAAAGACTTTTATAGATCTGTTGAACCCTCTACGGTTCGTGGCGGAATAATTGGTCAATCTTATGACAAAACGTGTTCAGATTTTGATAAAACTCAGTCAAAATTTATGAGTATGAAAATAAATACGAGTTAAACTACTTATTGGGAGACTATCATGGATAAAAGCCTACTATTTGATATAGATTCAGCTGTAGCTCTTTTAACAATTAACGATGAACCATATAACCGAATGTCTTTGGACTTTATGGATGAATTGGAAATTGCTGTAAAAGAGGTTGCTTCGAATAAAGATATAAGAGCTGTTGTACTTACTTCAGCAGGCCTCGAAAATTTTTCTGTTGGCATGAATTTAAAACAGTTTCCGGAGGGCGTAAAAAAATTTGGAAGTGCAGATGCTCTGTTTAACCAACGTTTAAAAGTTATCTCAGAAATAGAAAATATGAATAAACCTTGGATAGTTACTATGTTTGGCTATTGCCTCGGGGGAGGTCTAGAAATACCTTTGGGTTGCCATTTTCGTCTCGCTGCAACAGAAAATGCTCAAATAGGATTACCGGAATTAGATCTTGGAGCCGTACCTGCTTGGGGAGGAAGTGCTAGACTTACTAAATGTGTTGGCGAGCAACATGCATTGGATATGATTCTTCGTTCAAAGAAGATCTCTGGATCTAGAGCTTTAGAAATTGGCTTGGTACATGAACTTTGGCCATTGGAAGAACTTAAATCAGCCGCAATCTCTCTTGCTCATGAGTTGGCTTCACAACCAGCCAAAGCTGTGGAAAGTATGATGAAAGTACTTGTAAATAGTTCTGATCGTGAATTAGAGGAATTATTGAAAGCTGAACGTCAAGCTGTAAAAGACAATAGTGGAACAAAAGATTCTCAAGAAGGAATGGCAGCTTTTATGGAAAAAAGAAAACCTTTATTTAACCAATAAAAATAGCTGATGCCCTAGTAAGAATTATTTCTAAGGTTTGAGATTGAATAAGATAATTTCAACAATTAATTCTAAATGGTTTTTTTTGATCATGTAGATTGAAATAATGTTTACAAAATAGTATATTTTTCTGATCTGTCTTGCTGAATTAGACGAAATTACCGGACACGGTTTTCTAGGATGAAGATTCGGACGCCCAGATATAGGAACTTGTGGTCGTTTATTAATTAAATTAAAGGGTGTGAAATGAAATCAATTTTAATTCTTTGTAGTTTAGTAGCTACACCAATATATGCAGCTAGTGGGGGAGATCTAGATACTAATGATTTTGTAGGTATTTCTTTCTGGCTTGTTACAGCAGCTATGTTAGCTGCAACAGTTTTCTTCTTTATGGAAAGAAGTAGCGTTGAAGGTAAGTGGAAAACTTCTTTAACAATAGCAGGACTAATTTGTGGTATTGCTTTTTGGCATTATCTTTACATGAGAGGAGTGTGGGTAGAAACAGGTGAAACTCCAACAGTTTTTAGATATATAGATTGGCTTTTAACAGTGCCTCTTCAGATGGTAGAGTTCTATTTGATCTTGGCAGCTGTAACTGTAGTCGCTGCATCACTTTTCTGGAAGCTTTTTGTCGGTGCTTTGATTATGCTTATCTTTGGTTATATGGGAGAAGCAGGTTTAATGAGTGCTTTGCCAGCTTTCGTTATAGGCGTTCTCGCATGGCTATATATGATTTATGTTCTGTGGTTTGAAGAAGGAAGGGCAGCTGTGAACACAACAAGCGCGTCTGTTCAAACAGCTTACAATACAATGATGTGGATCATAATAGTCGGTTGGGCAATTTATCCTGCAGGCTATATTTTCGGTTATCTTCTGGGCACAGTTGATTCTAGTTCGCTTAATTTAATTTATAACTTAGCAGATTTTGTAAATAAAATACTATTTGGTGTTGTTATTTGGAAAGCAGCTATAGACGATAAACAAACAGCGTAAAGATAAACAAGAAGAAAAGAGGACTTAGGTCCTCTTTTTCTTTTTTAGCCTACAGAAAAGAAACCATTACCCAAGTTTTACAATATTTAAAGATAGTTGCATTTAAACCAGATGGTTGGAATCCAAACTTCAAAGGTTAAAGAGTTAAAAATCAAATTTAAATAGAGGAGATTCTTATGATTGAAAATTTTCTACAGTACGGCCAGTGGGTGATCTTAGTTTTAAGTATTTTAAGTTTATATTTGGTAAGTTCTGTAAAACATGAAACGAGATTAAATGGTTATTTACTTACAGGGGTAAGCAGGTTTGCTGGAGCTAGCGTATTTATTTTTGTAGATTTATATGCTTTTGTTATAGCTAATTTAATTCAGACCTACATAGCTTTTAAAGGCTATATCAACAATAAAAAAAGAGGGTAATAAAAGAAAGTCTTAATTAAATTTGGAAGGTTATAAAAAGATAAATTTAGCAACAAAAATTATAGTTAAGAACCATGCTCCAGAGGATATATTCTTTATTTCTCCAATAAAAATTTTGATTGCTACATAAGCTAAAAAACCTAAAGCTATACCATTTGCTATTGAAAAAGTTAAAGGGATCATAACTATAATTACTAATGCAGGTAACAACTCTGATTTATCTTCCCAGTTTAAACTTTCCATCCCACTTAACATTAATATAGCTACATAGATAAGTGCTCCAGAAGTTGCATACGCTGGAATAACTGAAGCAATTGGAGATAAGAACGTAGATAATAGAAATAAAATTCCCACCACTACCGCAGTTAAACCAGTTCTTCCCCCTGCCTCAATTCCTGCAGAGCTTTCTACATAACTTGTCACAGGAGCACATCCTAAGAAGGAACCAAAAACACTGGAACCACTATCTGTCTTCAAGGCTTTATCAAGGTCCTTAATATTTCCAGAATCTTCAATAAATTTTGCCCTTGTCGCGACTCCAAACAGAGTTCCTGCAGTATCAAACAAATTCACGAATAAAAAAGAAACGATAATGCTTAACATGCCAATTTCTAACGCACCGACGATATCAAGTCTAAATAGGACAGGAGAGATATCAGGAGGTATAGCAAATACTCCATTGAATTCAATTAAATTAAATATGACACTGAGCATTGTTATTGAAAGTATTCCTATAATAATTGCACCAGGAATATTCCTAATGGCAAGGATGGAGATAAGAAGAAAACCTATTCCTGCCAAAAAAGTGCTTGGTTCTGTAAAGTCTCCTAGACTAAGAAATGTAGCTCCATTGGCAACGATTATTCCACCATTCTTTAGGCCAATAAATCCTATAAAAAGGCCTACTCCAGCACCCATGGCTATCCTTAGATTCAAAGGAATACTATCCAGCATCCATCTTCTCAATGGTGTTATGCTCATTAGAAAAAATAAAATACCTGCTATAAAAACAGCTCCTAAGGCTACTTCCCATGAATAACCCATTTCACCAACAACTGTATAAGTAAAAAATGCATTTAGACCCATACCTGGAGCTAAGCCTACAGGCCAATTTGCATAGAGCCCCATAAATAGGCATGCTAACGAAGCAGCTAAGCAAGTTCCTACAAAAATAGCACCATGATCCATTCCTGACTCGGCCATCATTTGAGGATTTACAAAAATAATATAAGCCATAGTTATAAAAGTAGTCACTCCTGCTATCAGTTCCTTTTGCAGTGAACTACCATTATTTTCAATCTCAAAAAATTTTTCTAAGAATACTTTCATGTTTTATATATGTGTGCTGCTTACTCTAAAGATTTCTAATGTAGTTTCTATAAAAAATTTACAAAAAAAGTAAATTTAAGTAAAAAAAGTGCAAATTTAGTGCAAAAAAATTAAAAATTAGCTCTTTTATTTGGCATATGTATTGCAGGTATTTTGAGTAACTGTATTATGTATTTTTAGTTGCAAGACAAGGATAAAAATGAAATTATTTAGGTATTCTTTAGAATCTTTCCCTCTTTTTTCTTTTACTTTTCTTTTAGTTTTTTTAGTTAGCTTCAATATCTCATCTAACGATTTAGTTTTAGATGAAGTTATTGTTACAGCAGAAAAAAGAACAGAAAGTCTTCAAGATGTTTCGAAGGCTGTTACAGCGTTAAGTAGCGATGATCTAGAAAGGAAAAATATAATAGACTTTGTTGGTCTAAGTGCCATTGCACCCGGGGTAACGGTTGCAAAAAATGAAGGTTATAAAACCATCATATCTATAAGAGGTGTTGGAGATGAAACTAATCAAAATGCAATTGCTGCACCTTCTGTTGCTTTACATATGGACGGAATATTTATTGCGTCAAAATTTTCTCTTAGAACAGACTTCATAGATCTTGAAAGAATTGAGGTCTTAAGAGGTCCGCAAGGAACATTATTTGGGCAAAATTCAACTGGAGGAACTGTAAATGTAATAAGCACTCTACCCAGCTTTGATGAGACTGCGGGTAAGGTAGACTTAACTCTTGGAGATTATGATCTAACAAAAGCCAGGGGCGCGGTAAACATTCCTTTATCAAATAATATTGCAACACGTTTCTCTTGGGTCTCAACAGATCATGATGGTTTTTCTGAAAATCTGGAAAATGGTCAAGATTTAGACGATGCTTCACATACTAGTCTCAGATCTGATTGGCTTTTTGATTTAAGCGATACATCCAGTCTTAGATTATTTGCTCAATATTTTGAAGCTGAAAATAACGGTGCTGCAATGAAAGGTTTAGATGATCCAACTCCAGATCCAAGACAACTTAGACAAGATACTCTCTCAGATTATGAGCTTAGTTCAGAGGTTTTTGCAGGTATTTTTAATTCTGATTTAGGCTTTGCAAATTTGAAAATTCTTGCAAGTATGCAAGAAGATGATATCTATGTTGTAAGAGATAACGATAGGCACAACTTTGGAGATGTTCATTTAGATGGTCCTATGAAGGGGTTTCCCTATAATAGAGCAGAATTTAGACCAGAAACTTCTTTGGTAGAGACAACAACTTTTGAAATAAACCTTATTTCTAACGAACCTCTATTCGGATCGGTCGACTGGATACTTGGTGCCTTCTATTTTGATCATGAGATAGAAAATAATATATACGAAGTAAAAGATGTTAATAATAATAAACAGGCTTCTTTGATGGATGGTCAGTTTACTCCCTATACCCATGCCCCAGTTTGCGCAACAAACCCATTTGAAGGAATTTGCTTTGCGGCTTATGACGCAGAACTTGGATTTGTTTCAGAAGCTTACCCATCTAGAGAATCTCAGTCTTTATATGGTCAGGCTACAGCTAATTTAAATGATACAGCAAGAGTAGTATTCGGGTTGAGGTATACAGAAGATGAATTTTCGAGTGATGTTACAAACTTCTTTGGTCTACAGAAATATTTAATTGAAGATGAATTAGATGAGACTACAGGAAGATTAGCTTTTGAGATGGATATGAATGAAGATACCATGGTGTATGTTTCTTACACCAAAGGCTTTAAACCAGGTGGAAGTAATTTGACCTTTGGATATCCAATGGACAATGAAGGTTTTGGAGCAGCACCAGCTCCCCAATTAATCTTTCCTTTCTTTGATAGTGAGATGATAGATGCCTATGAATTAGGAATGAAATCTGATTTTTTAGATGGAAGGATGAGAGCTAACATTTCCGCGTTCAGTTATGATTATGAAAACTTACAATTCCAATCTACAGATCCTGATATTTATAGAGGCGGTGTTGCCAATATTCCAAAATCTGAGATGAAAGGAGTGGAATTGGAACTAATAGGTATCATCTCTGAGTCATGGTCTATGGATTTAAGGGTCGCATATCTAGATACAGAAATTACTTCTTCATATGAAGCTTTAGACAACCTTAAAGCCGAATTATATTTCTTTGGAGAAGAGCCAACTCGTTATTCTTTGAGAGAAAATATTCAAGGTAATAGTTTAGCTAAAAGTCCTGAACTTACAGCCAATTTAGGCATTGAATATATTAGTGATACAAAATATGGTTTACTCACAACTGCTGCTGAATGGATTTATAGAGGAGACTTTCAACAAAGAGTTTTTAATAACCCTTTTGTAGATCAAGTTAACTCTTACTCTGTTTTGAATTTAACAGCAAGCTTGGATTTAGTTGATGACCAGTGGGGATTAGATTTTATGATATTAAATGCTGGAGATAAGGACGGTATGAATTCCAGTATGACAGATGTTTTTGGAGTTGCAGGTACTGGAATAGAATATATTCCACCTAGACAGTACATGGGTAGATTGAGTTATAGCTTTTAAAAAAAAGTATCTTTTAGAATAAGCCATACTTAGATTTTCGCTTTTTTGTACTATGATACTCTTTAGGAAGTATCATAAGGCAGATGGAAAAACACTTTATTGAATCTAGTCAGTTACTTGAAGACTCATTTGAGCTGGCTTGGAAAGTTTTTGAGAGCGGTTATCGTCCTAATTATATAGTTGGTGTATGGAGAGGGGGTGCTCCAATAGGAATTGCTGTTCAGGAATTATTAGATGTACTGGGATTGGAGTCTGATCATATCGCAATAAGAACTTCTTACTACTCTAGCTTAGGTAAGGCCAATAAACAGGTTATGGTTTACGGATTAAGCTATGTCATCAAAAAGTTAGAGTCCGAAGATTCTCTTTTAATTGTTGATGATGTTTTTGATACAGGTAATTCAATTGAACAAGTTATCAAAGATATCGAAGAGGCCTGTAAGAAAAATACTCCCGATATTAAAATTGCAACACCATACTTTAAACCAAATCAAAATAAGACCAATAGAAAACCAGATTACTTTATTCACGAAACAGATAAATGGTTAGTGTTTCCTCATGAATTAGAAGGGCTTTCTGCAGAGGAAATAATAGAAAATAAACCTGAGTTATCTAAAATAATAGAAAAAATCTTACCCGAAATACAGAAGGCCAATAAAAAGTAAGCTATTGCCCTAAAAGTATTGATTTAGTTAAATTTCTTCGATATAACGTATCATATGAAAACTATAAAACTTAGGGTAAAAAAAGTATTCTTGATGGCAACCTTCTTTTCAACTTCTCTTATTTTTTCATATGAAGAGGCGCCATATAAAATTGTAAAAGAATCTGAAAAATTTGAGGTGCGTTTTTATGATGAGAGGCTTGTTGTTCAGACAGTTTATGGAGAGCAAAACGGTGGTTTTAGAAAACTATTTAATTACATCTCTGGATCAAACCAAGATTCTGAAAAGATAGCCATGACAATCCCTGTAACCCAGTCCAATTCAGGAGAAGGAATGGTCATGCAATTTTATTTACCTTCTAGGTTTGATAAAACAAATACTCCTTTACCCAAAGATGATTCACTGGAGATATCCTCTATAGATGCTGGCCATTACGCTGTAATTAGCTTTTCTGGAAGATCAAATGAAAAAAACTTTAAAAAATACTCCAAGATACTTAAAGAAGAGTTAGATGATAATAATATTAAAATTATAGGCCCTTCAATCAAAGCTACTTATAACGGACCGTTTACGCTTCCTCGTTTTAGAAGAAATGAGAGTATGTATCTAGTAAATTGGAATTAGAATGTCAGATTTTAATCCTAAGAATTGGTTAAATGCACCCATCAATAAAACTAGTTTTCAAAAGGTTGAATCTTTATTTGAAACCATAAGATTAAAGAGAAACCCCGAAGAACCGTCAGAGCTACCTCTGAAACTTAGCGCAATTGATTCTATAAAAATACAAGACATAGAAGGCAGATCTCAATCTTTAGATGAAATGCTTCTTTCCACTCATACCGATGCCTTTTTAGTTCTAAAAGGAGGAGAGATAATATTTGAAGAATACTTCAATGGAATGAAACCAGAAAGTGTACATTTAATGAATTCAATTACTAAGTCCTTTATAGGAATGTTAGCCGGGATTCTTGCAAGCAAAGGGGTTTTTGATATTAAAGATAAGGTAACTAAATATGTTCCTGAACTTGGTGATGGAGCCTTTTCTGATACAACTATACAAAGCGCTTTAGACATGTCTGCCGCTGTTAGATTTGAAGAAAATTATGATGAGCCTTTTTGTGATTTTTGGAAAGAAGCATCTGTCGTTGGATGGCGACCTGACTTAGTAGATGAGAATTCTCCAAAATCATTGCTCGACTTTGCCCTGTCTTTAAAAGAAAAAGAACAAGAAGAAATTGCTGGATATCACTATCGTTCAGTATTAACTAATGTAATGGGAATGGTTATAGAAAGAGCAACAAATAAAAAAATACAGGACCTTTTAGAAGAACATATATGGCATAAATTAAAAACTGAGCAGGACGCTGTTTTGGTTGTGGATCGAGTAGGCCTTCCTTTTACAGGGGCAGGAATGAATGCATGTGCAAGAGATTTAGCAAGATTTGGTCAAATGATTTTAAATGATGGACTCCATCAAGGAGAGCAAATAGTGCCTAAGGATTGGATAGATTCAACAAGAATGGTAGAAGATGCTTATAGAGACCGCTTTGCTAATTCAGATCATGGAGAAATGCTACCAGGAGGTCATTATAAAAATTACATGTGGGTAGCCAATCCAGAAGAAATGATGTGTATTGGTATCTATGGACAGACTATACACATAAATAGAAATACAGGCGTTGTAATAGTTAAATTCTCTTCATTCCCTGACCCGGCTGATGAACTTATGTTTGCTAATACTTTCATATTACTATCTTCAGTTTCTATCTCTGCCTAGAAATTATATTTGATATGAATAATAAAGGAGAAACTATGTCTAACACGATAATAATCTATGGTGTTCCTTTCTCTCAACCGGTTAGAGCTGTCCTATGGCTAATGTTATATAAACAAATGGATTTTGAGTTATCTCTCGTCAACCCTGGTTCTTCTTCTGAAAAGGGAAGTCGTCATCCTGATTATTTAGCTAAATTCCCGACTGGGACTATCCCTAGCTTGGAAGATAAAGAGACAGGGTTTGTATTATCAGAATCGCATGCAATCATGTGTTACTTGTGCAATAAATACGACTGGACCGATTTATACCCTAGCAATCTTGAAGAAAAGGCTAAAGTGGATTCCTATTTACATTTACATCACAGGAACGTAAGAGAGGCATCGATAGGCTTAGTTGCACCAAAAGTTAGGAAAGATTTAAATTTTCCGGAAGATTTCTTAAAAATGTCTCAGGCAAATATAGAAAAAGCATTTAGGGCTATCGAAGATGGATGGCTTTCTCAATCGCGTTATCTAGTTGGAGAAAACTTAACAATAGCAGATATGTCCGCTTATGTAGAAATAGGCCAATTACAAAGTTCATTTACAAATATTTATGATTTTGAGCCTTTTCCCAATATCAGAAGATGGCTGGAAGATATGCATCAAGTTGATTACCATGATGTTATCCATGTTGCTCTTTATGAATTAGGAGATATAAGTAAACAAGCTCCTGCAATGGAAACAATCATAAGTGCAAATAAAAAAGGAGTTGTTGCAATCCATGATGAATTAGCGAAGATCAAAGGCTAACAATCTTTAAGAAATACTGAATGATTAGATATGAAAAATACTACCTATAAAGTTAAAAAATCGGATGATTTACTAAAACAAGCAAAAGAAGTTATTCCTGGAGGGATATTTGGTCATTATAAGTATGCAGTTAGGGATACTGGACCTAAGTTTTTCTCTCGTTCCGAAGGAGCCTATTTTTGGGACATTGATGATAATAAGTACATAGATTTAATGTGTGCCTATGGGCCTTCTATATTGGGTTATAAACACCCAGAGGTAGAAGAGGCTGCTAATTCACAAGATTCAGAGGGTAATACAGTAAGTCTAGCTTCGCCAGTTATGGTTGACTTAGCTTCATCTTTAGTAGATTTGGTAGATGCAGCTGATTGGGCTCTTTTCGGTAAGAATGGTGGAGACAGCACAAGTTTGGCAGTTATGGTTGCGAGACAAGCCACTGGTAAAGAGAAAATTATTAAGATTAAGGACGGCTATCATGGAGTTGCTCCTTGGATGCAAGGAAAAGACCGTCCAGGTGTAATAGCTTCTGATGATACCCATGTTATTACAATTAATTGGAATGACCTTGCATCGTTAGAAAATATATTAATTGAGAAATCTAGCGAGATTGCTTGTTTTATTTCATCACCTTATGATCATCCAACTTCTAGAGATAACGTGCTGCCAGAAGAAGGTTATTGGCAAGGCGTATCAAATTTATGTAAGAAATATAATGTTATTGTAATAATTGATGATGTTAGAGCTGGGTTTAGGATAAATCTTTCTGGTTCGAATGTAGCTTATGGCTTTACACCTGATTTAATATGCTTTGGTAAAGCAATTGCAAATGGACACCCTTTATCGGCGCTTGTCGGCACCAATGCCATGAAAGATGCTGCTGAAGAAGTATATTTCACAGGAACTCAATTTTTTAGTGCTTCGCCTATGGCAGCTGCAATTGCTACATTAAAAGAACTTAAGAAAATAGATGCTGCTAACAGAATGACAGATTTTGGAGAACGGTTAAATAAATCTTTGGTATTGGTTGCAAAAGAAAATGGGTATGATTTGGTGGCTTCTGGTGTACCAGCAATGCCTTATTACAGGCTGGATAATGTAGATACAAGAACACATTTTAAATGGATAGATGAATGTGTTCGCAGAGGTGTCTATATGCTTGGTTATCACAATCATTTTATTTCAACCTGTCACTCGGATGAAGATTTGGAAGCTATTTGTAATATTGCTAGACAATCATTTGAAGCTTTAAAAGAAAATACTTTATAAATTTTGAACTTTAGGATACCTGAAGCTGATGCTCCTTTTGAGATAGTATGGGATAAATTAGGTATTCCACATGTTTATGCCAAAACAGTTGAGGATGCCTATAGAGGAATGGGTTATGCTGCTGGGTATGAGAGGCTATGGCAAATTCATTTAAGTTGCGCCTATGCTAATGGTGAAGCTTCAGCTCTACTAGGAGAAAGATTCCTAGCCCAGGATTCTTTACAAAAATCTTTTAATGTTCATGGAAAATTAACAGAACTTCCAACTAGCGATGGAGATTCTATAGCAGAGGCTTATCTTCAAGGACTTAATTCTTATGTAAGATCATTAGAAGATGTGCCGCTTGAATTTAAACATGCAGGTGCACAACCTAGAGAATTCACCATGTCAGATATTGCAGCAAGATATAGATTTACTTCATGGTTTCAGCATAAAAGTTGGACTGAAAAGTTAGTATTAGGGAGGTTGATGGCTACGCATGGAGTAGATACCTTTTCAAATCATGTTCTGCATTTTTCGAAAGAAGATAGAAATCTTGTTGAAGAATTAAATGAACCATTAAGACAAATAGATCCAAAGATAATAGAGTTAGCTTACCCTCATGTAAAAGTTCCTTCGTTTTCTGGAAGTAATAATTGGGCAATAACGGGAGAGCTATCCGCTTCTGGCAAACCTATTTTAGCTACAGACCCTCACCAACCTTTCACCATCCCAAGCACATTCTTTTATGTACATCTTCACGTAGATTCGTGGGATGCCTTTGGAGCTGCCTTTCCCGGAGTCCCTTATTTCATGATGGGCTATACAAAAGATATTGCTTGGGGATTAACAACTGGATTTATTGATTGCTATGATTTATTTATAGAAAAAATAAAGGGGGATGAATATCAAACGCAATCGGGATTAAAGCAGATTAGCTCTAGAATGGAAACTATTGAAATAAAAGACCAATCCAGTAAGGAAATTGAAATAAAAAAGACTCATCATGGTGTTCTTTTGGAGCCTTTAATGCAAGAACTGGGCATAAGTGAGATGACTAATTCAGCTTACCAAACTAGTTTGTATTGGTCTTTACAAGATGTTCCTACTTCAGCAGGAGCTTTGTCTAGACTACCTCTTGCTAAATCTGTAGAGGAGTTCAGAAATTACTTGTTTGAAGATGATATATGCCCGCTGGTAAACAATATTATATGTGTAGACAAAGATAGTAACTTACAAAGATATATCGCCACTACGATGCCAGTTAGAAAGGCAGTTACCGGTTCAGTTCCTTTAAGCGGTTGGCACGATAAATATGATTTCTCATTAGCTAAAGCTAACCAGTTATTGGTAGAGAACAATCCTGCAGAGGGTTACTCTTTAACAGCTAATAACGACACTATGGGAGAAGGCGGGGAGTTTTATATACATAATTTCCCTACGCACAATTCAAGAGCAGAGAGAATTAGAGAATTTTTTGATAACAGTAAAAAATTTGAAGTTAATGATTTTTGCGAAATGCAATTGGATTTAAAAGATCTGCATGCAAAATCATTACTACCTGACCTCATTAAAGTATTAAGTAATAGCGAAGATAAAGAAGTTAACCTAGCGACAAAGATACTTGAAGAATGGAATTGTGAAGCAACTATAGATTCTATAGGTGCCTGTATTTTTTATCCCTTTTTGGATAGGTTTTGGCAAAGAAAATTTATGCACGGAGTTTTAGGTGATGATTTGGTCAACACTTTGCCACTAGGCGCACCAGGTTTAAATCGCTTTAACATTGGTTCTTTTTTAAAAGATAAATTTTGGAAAGAGCACGAATCATCTCTACAGAACATTATTGAAGAAGAGATTAAGACAGTTGTTAACAGAGTTAAGAATTCTTTGGGAGATGATTCGTCTAAATGGAGGTGGGGAGATCTACATAAAATTCAATTTAAACATAGTTTAAATAAATTTAATGATTGGCAAGAGCTGCAATTAGGGCCGGATGAGATAGGAGGAAGCCCAACTACACTAGGAATGGCTATGCATATGGGAAAAGGTCCAGGTAAAGTGGAGAAAAATGAAATTCCTTGTAGGGTTTACCATGGGCCAGCTTACAGACTGGTAGTCGATTTAAATGATCCTGAGCACGCAAAATTTGTTATTGCAGGAGGAAACGGGGGTCGAGTAGATAGTCCATTCTGCCTGAATCATTATCCAACTTGGCTAAAAGGTAATTACTTCATTTTAAACTTTAATAGAGAAGAAATTGATGAGAGTTTTGTCTGGCAGTTTAATAATTAAACTTTTAATTCCCTTATTATTGATATCTTTATTAATTTTTGGATTTAAACCATTTAAAGACAGTTTAGATCCAGAAGTTACATTAATAGAGGAAGTAGATTCTTATCAATCTGAAACCAGAAGACTTTCTGATGGTAGCTATTTAGTTGCCGTTAGAACACCCATGCCTTCTGTTAAAGCAGAAATGGTGCATTGGTGGTTTGCAGAATTTCTTAAAACCACCGAACACTATAAATGGTGGCATCCTTCTGATCATGTTTGGATGGATTGGGAAAATAAGATTCCTGGAGAGATTATTGGAGCAAGCCACTTAGTTCATGAATATATAGGAGGAGAATTATCTAAGTTTAGAATCCAGTTTGTGAACCCTTCTGAATTCTTTGGATATAACCCTAACGATGGGAATACTTTTGTAATTTGTGCGAGAGCAGGAATGCTTGATATAGAAATTAACATAGCCAAGATGTGCCACATAGTTAAAAACAACGAAAATGGTTCTGAAATGCGATCTAGATTCTGGCTAGGTCACGTAGCTAGCAGGGAAGGCAACCAAACCGTTCCTTCAATAACAGGGTTTCTAGGAAATATGGCAATTTCACGTCTATTTGCTTTGAGTAAAAAGGATGCAGAAGATTTAAAACTTCATGCCAAAGAAGAGATGTCTTTTCTAGCAAAATTACTACCTTCTCTATACCATGCGCAGAATAAGAATTAATTCATGAGTATAGATTTAATAACAGTTATTGTTGTTGTGGCGTCACTTGCCACAGCTTTCTTGTCTTCTATTTTTGGAATGCTTGGAGGCTTAATTCTTATGGGGATATTAGTAAGTCTTATGCAGGTTGGACCAGCAATGATTCTTCATGGACTAATACAGATGACTTCAAATGGTTATAGAGCTTGGCTCAATAGAAAGGACATAAATTGGAGAATCGTAAGTACTTTATTTGTAGGAAATATTATTGCCATGGCAACATTATTTTTTATAGCTTTTGTTCCTGATCGAATAACCGTCTTATTGGCTCTCGGTATATTGCCTTATATAGCTTGGGTAATGCCTAATAAACTAGCTTTTGATGTAACTAAACCGCCAATAGGGATATTTGCAGGAATTGTAGTTGTAGGTACCAACATACTGGCAGGAGTTGGAGGCCCTTTACTAGATGTTTTTTTTCAAAGAGTTCAAATGACTAGACATCAGGTGGTAGCAACTAAGGCTGTTGCTCAGTTTTTAGGTCACGTTTCTAAGGTTATATTTTTTGGCGGATTAGCCGTTTCTTCATCTAGTGAGAGTTGGCCAGCTTTTTGGCTCTTGATTATAGCTATGACAGTATCTGTTATAGGAACTACTTTAGGAAAAAAAGTCCTAGATAAAATTAATGATAAAACTTTCTTCTCATGGACACAGAGAATTGTCTTAACTGTTGGAGCAGTATTGATAGCTAGAGCAATATATCTAATTAATCTTTAGTTTTTTAATTTAAAATAATCTTATGAATAGACTTGAAGGAAAAGTAGCAATAATTACTGGTGCATCAGGTGGAATTGGAAAAGCGACAGCAAAAATTTTTATTGAAGAAGGCGCTGATGTGTTGATGGTTGATTTAAATGAGGATGAGCTTAGTTCTGCGTGTAATGAGATGAATTCAAATAAGGTTAGTTATTTTGTTGGCGATATAACAAAATCCTCAGATAACTTTGAAGCGGTTAAGTTAGCAACAGAAAGATATGGCGGTTTAGATGTGTTTATAGCCAACGCAGGAATTGGAGGTGATGTTGCTTCTATAGAAGAGTATGAAGAGAGTAGGTTCGATAAGGTTATGGAGGTTAATGCCAAAGGTCCATTTTTGGGATTGAAAGCGGCTATTCCTGCAATGACAGAGAGAGGAGGTGGCAGCTTCGTAATTACATCAAGCGTTGCTGGTGTGATAGGCGCTTCATTGTTGTCTCCTTATGTGATGAGTAAGCATGCCGTTGTAGGATTAATGAAATCAGCTTCGAAGGAATGCGCTCCTTTAAACATAAGAGTTAATACTGTTAATCCTGCACCAGTAGAGACTGATATGATGAGAATTATCGAAGATGGCATGGACAGTGTAACTGAAGCAGATAATCCAAAAGCTAAAATAGAAGAGAGCATTCCCCTTGGAAGATATGCTCAACCAGAGGAAATTGCAAAACTTATGCTTTTCTTATCCAGTGATGACAGTAGCTTTGTTACTGGTTCTGTATATTTAGCTGATGGTGGCAGCACAGCTTAATTATGTCTAAGGGAATAGCAATTCACTGGTTTCGACAAGATTTAAGAATAACTGACAACCCCTCATTAGAAACGGCAGCTGAATTCGACGCCGTATTACCCATTTATATTTTGGACGATGGAAATTCTCAAGAATTTAAAATGGGATCAGCAAGCAGATGGTGGCTATATAACTCATTACAGAGTTTAAATGAGAGTTTAGATGGAAAGCTTTCAATTTATAACCAAAACCCCAAGATTGTAATTCAAGAATTATTGGAAAAATATGAAGTAAAAGCTATATTTTGGAATAGATGTTATGAGCCTTGGAGAATCGATAGAGATATTGCTATCAAAGCTTATTTAGATGATAAAAATATTGAAAATAAAAGCTTTAATAGCCATTTGCTCTGGGAACCATGGAACATTTCTAAAGACGATGGAACGCCTTATCGTGTTTTTACACCTTATTATAAAAAAGGTTGTCTTAATGCAGAAGAACCAAGGTTGCCGTCTAACAATTTAGAAATAGATACAATCTTTTATGACCAAGATTGCGAAAAAATAGACACCTTAGATTTACTGCCACGTATAAATTGGTATTCACAAATACAAGAAGTCTGGAAACCTGGAGAAGACGGTGCTCAAAAAAGGCTTGATCAATTTCTTGAAGAAGGTTTGTTGGATTACAAGGAGGGCAGAAACTTTCCTTTTAAAGAAAATGTTTCTCGTCTTTCTCCTCATTTGCACTTTGGTGAGATTTCCCCTAATGAAGTATGGTATCAAGCAAAAACTAAAGAATCAGTTCCAGGAATTCAGAAAAGCCTAGAACATTTTTTAAGTGAATTGGGTTGGCGAGAATTTTCATATTATCTTTTGTATCATTTTCCATCTTTACCTAAGCAAAATTTCCAGCCTAAATTTAATAAATTCCCTTGGATAAAAAATGAATCATTTCTTGAGAGTTGGCAGAAAGGAGAAACAGGATATCCAATAGTGGATGCAGGCATGAGAGAATTATGGCAAACCGGTTATATGCATAATAGATTAAGGATGGTTGTAGGATCTTTTTTAGTTAAAAATTTACTTATTGATTGGCGAGAAGGTGAAGACTGGTTTTGGGATTGCTTAGTGGATGCAGATTTAGCAAGCAATAGTGCAGGGTGGCAATGGGTTGCAGGGTCAGGTGCAGATGCAGCACCTTACTTCAGGATTTTTAATCCCGTGACACAAGGTTTAAAATTTGATCCTGAAGGAGAGTACACCAAGAAATATGTTCCTGAATTAGAATTATTACCTAATAAGTATTTATTTAATCCTTGGGAAGCTCCAAAGGAGATTCTAGAAAAAGCTGGAATTGAATTAGGAAAAGATTACCCTGAGCCTATTGTTGATCTAAAATACTCAAGAGAATTGGCTTTAGAAGCCTTTGGAAAAACCAAATTAGAATAATGTCTAATTCACAAATTATTAATAATAAATCTGATGATTTCTCATGGACTTGCAGAAAGACTTGGAGGCGGTCCTCTATAAATACATTATGGTGCTTATTAGGTTGTTCAATAGGTGATTTTGGAACAATCCTGTATTTTCAACTTATGGAAATTCAATTTCCACTAATGGGTATTATGATTTTAGCCATAATAAATGGATTGATAACATCGATTCTTTTAGAAACCTTTATATTATCAAGACAGATGCAACTAAAAGAGGCTTTTAATACAGCAATAGGAATGTCTTTGATCTCCATGATAGCAATGGAGGTCGCTATGAATACCGTTGATGTAGTTTTAACTGGAGGTATTATTGTTTGGTGGGTTATTCCTCCAATGCTACTAGCTGGATTTATAACACCACTGCCTTATAACTATTTCAGGCTAAAAAAATATAATGTGGCATGTCACTAATGGACGCCGGAGAAGAAGACCTTTCATTAATACTGAGCAATTTAAGTCCTCAACTACTAAACGAAGATTATGTATTTATTAGCTTAAATAATTGCTCTTTAGACATAGTTAATCGATTAGACCCGATAGCTATGTTTCAGGAAAAAGAAGGAACAGCGCTTGTTATAACTAAAGAAAAAGCCCTTAAAGATAATTTTAACTTCAATACAGTGTTTAAATGTATCACCTTAGGAGTGCATTCGAGCTTAAATAGTGTTGGTTTAATAAACGTTATTTCTCAATGCTTCTCAGATAATGGCATATCCTGCAATGTATTCTCAGGATACTTTCATGACCATTTATTTATACAAAGTGACTTAAGCAAGAAGGCAATAGAACTGCTAAGTGATATAAAGCCAAAATAGAGTTAGACAACAAACCAATTGGGTTATAAATTAAAGGATAAATTTAAGGAGAAAGTTATGTTAAAACTACATTTTGCCCCAAATTCTAGAGCCGGAAGGATTCTTTGGTTATTAGAAGAACTCGAATTACCTTATGAATTAAATAAGATGCAATTTAGTCCTACTGATTTAAAATCTGATGAACATAGAGCCAGACATCCTTTGGGAAGAGTGCCAGTTTTAGACGATGGAGATATACAAATCTGGGAGTCAGGTGCAATTACTGACTATGTCCTTGAAAGACATAAAAATGGAGGGTTGAAACCTTCGGTTGATTCAGAGCATTTTCCAAAATATCTTCAGTGGTTTCATTATTGTGAAGGTATGGTAATGCCACCTATGAATACAATTGTTGTACATACTGTTCTACTACCACCAGAAAGAAGAGATGAGACTGTGTTAGGCCAGGCCCAAAGACTTCTTAGTAATGCTCTAAAACCAGTAAATGAAACTCTTGAAGGCAAAGACTACCTAATAGGCGATTTTTCAGCAGCTGATATTATGCTTGGACATTCTTGTTTCATGAGTAATCGACTAGGGTGTGTTTCAGATGATATGGCTAATATAAAGTCTTATGTGGAAAGGATAGAAAGCAGGCCGGCATTTAAGAAGGCTATAGAAACTCAATAATTGAACTTGAAAGACAAGGTAAGAATATTTTCATATCTTCCTAACCCAAGAGTTTGGAAATCTATTATTGCTGCTAATTATGGCGGTATTGAGATTGAAGTTATAGGAGATAAACCACGTAATCTTGTTAATTGGTTATGGGATTATGATGCAAAACTACTTACTGATGCTGAAAAGGAAAGTTATAAAGAATTAAAAAAAAAGGGCAGAAGAGGTTTTGCTGGAGAGCTTTATAAAACTGATGAATTCCTAAAAGCCCATCCTTTTGGTACTGTTCCTGCAGCTTTTGGAGGAACAGAAAAAGTAGGTGTATTTGAATCAAATAGTATCCTTAGAGAAGTTGCTCGATTAAGTGGCCATGAGACTTTGTATGGAGGTAGTGATGTTCATATGAAATCGAGGATAGATAGTTTTTTAGATGTTAACTTAGTATTTTCAAGAGAATTCCAAGTATATATTTTAGAACTTGAAGATCTCAACAAATACACTCATGCTAGAACTAATTCTGCTTATGAATTTTACCTAGATGGCGTTGAAGCCTCTCTCTCCACAAATGATTATCTAGCAGGAAGTAATTTAACTATTGCAGATATTTCTTTTGTCTGTGAGATTTCTCAATTTCTTAGAGAAGGGCATTACGAAGCTGAGATACAAAAGAAGGGTCTTGATTTAATTTCCAGAAATTTTAAGAAAGACTATCCCTTATCTTTCAAACATTTATTTACCCTTAGTGATATAAAAGAATTTTCTTCGGTTATGGGTACTTACTTGGATTGGTATAAGGAGAAAAATCTTTGAATCGTTTTAGTATAGAGAATACGCATCAATTAGAAATTTATAGTAAGGAAATAAATCAAGAATTCCTTATCAATGTTGGATTACCTCCAAACTATTCTGAAGAAGGGGATAAGTATCCTGTAGTGTATGTTACTGATGCAGGCCCTAATTTTACTGGTTTAATGGGTTCTTTACCTTTAATGCAGATAGCTAATGATTTACCTAGTTTAATATTGGTTGGAATAGATTATAAAAGTCTTCATTCTAATCATTCCATGAGTTTAAGAAATAGAGATTTAACGCCTACAAATGATGAATCATGGATGGCCCTACAAAGAAACATGTATAAAATTTTTGGAGATGATTTACCTGAAGTAGAGGCAGGAGGAGCAGAAAATTTCTTAGATTTCTTGAATGATGACATTAAAGCTCTTGTTAATAGCAAATTTCATATAGATACCCAAGATCAAACCTACTGTGGCTTTTCTTTAGGAGGCCTATTTGGTTTATACACCTTATTCACTTCTTCGGACTCATTTGATAGATATGTAATTGGCAGCCCATCAATTTGGTGGAATGATAAATATATACTTAAGCTTGAAGAAAACTATTCAAAAACTAATAAAAATTTGACTGCTAAAGTTTTCATGTCTATTGGAGCTCTGGAAGAAGAAGATGATAATGATGGATTTAATATGGTTACCAATTTTAATAATTTATCAAAGACTTTGTTAAATCGTAAATATGCTGGCTTTGATTTAAAAACATCTATATTGGAAGACGAAACACATTGTTCAGCTGTGTTGGCTACCCTTAATAGAGGTCTAAGAAACGTTTTTTAGGTTTATTAAAATGGATTATGTAGCTTTAGCTGTTCCTTTTTTTCTTTTAGCTATCTTACTTGAGTTAATCTACGGTTGGGCTATTAAAAACAATACCTATAGAATAAATGACACAATAAGCAGCCTTTTTATGGGTTCTCTAAGAGGAACCAGTGGCATTTTAAAAATAGGTATCGGCGGTACCATTTTTTATATTATTGAAACAGAATTCTCTTTATGGAGAATGGATGATACTAATATTTTGACATGGGTTTTTGCTTTTGTTGCTTATGATTTCTTTTACTACTGGTTCCATAGGATAAGTCATGAAAGACAAATATTTTGGGCCTCTCACGTAGCTCACCATCAAAGTGAGGAATACAATCTTTCAACAGCTTTAAGGCAAACTGGAACAGGTTTCCTCATCACATGGGTTTTTTATATACCTTTATTTGCGATGGGAGTTCCATCTTATGTTTTTGTTTCAGTTGCTTCTATCAATTTAATTTATCAATTTTGGGTCCACACAAAGCATATCGGTAAGTTAGGTTGGTATGAGTTGATCTTTGTTACTCCTTCTAATCATAGAGTGCATCATGCAATTAATAATGAATATGTTGATAAGAATTATGGTGGTGTTTTTATACTTTGGGATAGGCTATTTGGTTCATTTCAAGAAGAGCTAGAAGAAGAAGAATGTGTTTATGGCATAAGAGGTCCAATAAAGACCTTTAACCCTATCTGGGCTAATTTTCATATTTATATCAAAATTCTTAAAGATGTGAAAATGGAAATCACGGTTAGGAATTTAATTAGAGTTTTGATTGCCAGAACTGGCTGGTCTCCTGATGGAAGTAAGCATGGATCTACAAAGGAAGCTTTTAATAAAGAGGAATTTCAAAAACATGACCCAAAAGTTAATTTTGTAATAAGTGCCTATGCCTTACTCCAGCTTTTTTGTTTAAGTACTATTAGTGTAGTGCTATTCCCTAGCGGATTATTGAATTACCTCGAAGGAGTCGTGCTTTTATTTATGATAATACTAACTATGTATTGCACTACAAGATGGTTAGACGGCAAGCAAAATTTTATTCTGGAAATTGTAAGAATTGCACTTTTTACTCTTATAAGTGTATTTACTTATTTAACAGACTTAGAATATTTTCTTACCTATGGCTTAACTGTTTATTTAATAGTGAATGTTATTTTAATTCCTTTTTTAAGCAAAGCTGCATCAAATTAACAGTCCTTTATGAATAATTTTGAACAATGGATAGATAGTTACCCTGATTTTCCAAAGGCAGGTATTTTATTTAGAGATATAAGTCCTTTGTTAGCAAGTCCAACAGGTATGAGCTTGTTAAAAAAAGAATTTTCGAGGTCAATTAAAGAATGGAAACCTGACCTAATAGCCGGAATTGATGCAAGAGGATTTCTTTTTTCTTCTTTGATTGGGGAAGCCCTAAATATAGGATCATTAATGATAAGGAAGTCTGGTAAGTTACCCGGTGAAATTATAGAAATGAGCTATGATCTAGAATATGGGTCCAATACTCTTGCAATGCAAAAGCTAAGTACGCTTAAAGATAAAAAGATTGCCTTAATGGATGATTTATTAGCTACAGGAGGTACTATGAAATGTGCCAAAGAGCTTATTGAATCACAAGGTGCACATGTTTGTGGTTGTGCGGTAGTTGTAGAGCTCAATTTCTTAGAAGCTTCGAAGTTTTTAGATTGCCCTGTTGTTAGTCTTGCCTCTTATGACGATTAAGTTTAATAAATCTGAGACACTTATCTTAGTTGCCCTCGAAGAAGAGTGCCCAAGAGACCTATTAAGTGAATGGAGGGTTGAATATTCGGGTGTGGGTAAAGTAAATGCCATCATAAGTTTAAGTAAAGCTATTTCTCAAGAAAGGCCCAAGGCAGTTATTAACTTTGGAACTGCAGGATCTCGTGATACAAACTTACAAGGATTGAAAGAAGTAACTACCTTTAAACAAAGAGATATGGATGTAAGACCGTTAGGCTTTAAAATTGGAGAGACGCCTTACGATAAAATACGTGATATTAAGTTGGATAGACCGGGATTAAGTTGCGGAACAGGTGATAGCTTCGTATCTTCAAGTCAAAACATTGATACAGATTTATTTGATATGGAATCTTATGCAATCGCTAAATTTTGTTTACTTAATGACTTAGACTTTTATTGTTATAAGTTTGTTAGTGATAATGCAAATGATGAGGCAGCTGAAGACTGGAAAAAAAATGTTTCAAAAGGAGCAGAGGAATTTAAAAAACTAATTGAGTAGATAATATGAAAAAATCACTTCTTTTGTTTGCTTACTTTTTGGTATATATGACACCAATACAACTGTTTTTTTGTTTTTGGGCATATTCTTTTTTATTTTCTGCAGAACACAGTCTTTTATCCTTCACTACTTCAGAATTTTATGATCTCACTTTTCTCAAACCTATAAAAACTTGGCTTTATACATGGTTTTGGAACGATTTGCTTAATTTTTTATGGTCTTTGCCTGCCGCAATAATGGCTACTTTAAAGTTTATCTTTAATACTTGGCTGGGTTTTTGGCTATTACCTATAGCTAAAAGATTGAATGGGTAAAGACGCCATTGAAAGTTCGATCATCATTGATTTATTCAAAGAGGAATATGAATTAGATTTTGAAGCTTTAAACCTTCAATGGATCAAAAAATATTTCAGAGTAGAGGAAGAAGATAGAAAAATACTAGAAAATCCTAAATCTTATGTAATTGATAGAGGAGGACAGATATTTTTTGCAATAAATGATGGCAAAGTTATTGGAACTGCAGCAATGGTATTAGTAGAAGAAAGGATTTTTGAATTGTCAAAAATGGCTGTTGACCCAAAATATCAAGGCTTAGGTATTGGAAGGAGAATTATCGATGAATGCATCAAGTTTGCTAAGAACCATAAAGCACAAGAAATATTTTTAATTACAAACGATAAATTGCTACCTGCGTTAGAACTTTATCGTTCGTCAGGTTTTGAATTAGATGAAAATTATGATGATAATAGGTATGAAAGAGGTAATACTAAAATGAAACTATCATTGAGATAAGGAGAAAGTAATGGATTTAAATTTAGAAGGTAAAAGAGCTGTAGTGACCGGAGCAAGTCTGGGTATTGGAGAAGCTTCCGTAAAAATGCTAGCAGAGCATGGAGCGGATGTTAGTTTTTGTGCGAGAAATAAGGAAGCCGTAGAGACCTTGTCATCTCAAAAGATTAAAGCCGGATCAATAAAAGGTTATCAAGCAGACATGGGGGATAAAGAATCTACCGAAGGATTTATTGAATCCGTTCTTTCAGATGGACCGGTTGATATCTTGGTGAATAATGTAGGAGCTTCGCCTTCAAGGAACTTTTTGTATATGACGGATGAAGACTGGCAGGAACTTCATGAACTTAATCTTTTATCAGCGGTTAGATGCACAAGAGCTTTTCTGCCAAATATGAGAGAAAAGAAGTGGGGAAGAGTAGTCATGATTTCAAGTTCTGCAGGAAAATATCCCAGTGCTGCATTAATTGATTATGGCGCCACAAAAGCAGCAATGATTTCTATTTCTAAATCATTGGCAAAAAAATATGGATCGGATGGTGTATTAATAAATTCCGTTCTGCCAGGTTTAATTCATACCGCTATGTGGGAAAGAGCTGCAACAGAAATAGCTGAAGCTACTGGTGGAAAAATGGAGGAAGTTATTAAAGGAAATGGTAAATCAGTCCCAGTAGGAAGATACGGAACTTCAGAAGAAGTTGCTTCACTTGTTACTTTTCTTTGCTCTAATGCAGCTTCTTACATTAGTGGAACTTCAATTGAAGTAGATGGAGGTCAGTCAGGGCACATCTAAATGGAAACTTATAAGGGTTCTTGTCATTGCAAAAAAGTATTATTTAGTTTTAAAACTTCCAGCATTTTAGAAGATATTTATAAGTGCAATTGCTCTCTTTGTACGAAAAAGGGCATAATCATGAAATCTATCCCTAAAGATCAATTTGTTTTGAAATCTTCTTCAAACTTTCTTGGGAAATATGTTTGGAACAAAAAAATAGCAAAACATTACTTTTGTATTAAATGTGGCGTATATACTCATCATATAAGGAGGAGAGATCCTGAGCAGATAAGTGTAAATTTAATGTGCGTTGATGATATATTGATACCGAAAGATACTGTTATCAACACAGTAGATGGAGCTAGCCATGATTAAATCAATATGTTGATACAAAAGAAAAAAAATCATCTTCTGCTAAAAGTATGTTTAATGCTATCTCTTGTCATCTTTAGTACCTATCTGATTATTGATTTAGGTATCCTTTCATTAATTATCGATTCAGATAGAAGTAAGATCTCTTTAATAATTCTCTCCATTTATGTTTTAGCATGTTCTCACTGGTTTTATATATCAATTAATCTTGATAAAGAGATTGCGAGTCTAGATGATGAAGATAAAAGGACTTTAATTAGATCATTCATTGATAATGCTAAGGAAGGTAAGTTTGCTAATCAAAAGATCAATTTAGATTTACTGGAAGATGAATTATCTAATAAGCACGCATTAGGTTATTTGGCAGTAGATATTTTGCTTAAGCTAGGATTAACAGGAACAGTTATTGGATTTATCTTGATGCTATTACCGATAGGGGAAATTAGAGATTTTGATCCTCAAGTTCTTCAACAATTGCTAGCTACCATGAGTGGGGGCATGGCAGTAGCCCTATATACAACTTTAACAGGCCTTATTACCAGCATGTTATTGAAGTTCCAATACTTTGTACTAGATTCAGATCTCAGTCACACCATAAACTACCTATCATCAAAATTTATAGATGAAAAATAAGATTTTTAAAAGACAAGAAGAGCAGGATGTTTTTACTGATCTCCTTTTTAATGCACTTTTAGGTTTTGCGTTTATGTTTGCTATTGCTTTTATGTTGATTAATAGCTCTGAAGAATCTGGGAATATTGACACTAAAGCGGAAGTTTTAATATCTGTCCAATGGCCTGACGAACATCCAGATGACGTTGATGCTGTAGTTGAAGATCCTCAAGGAAGTTTAGTTTGGTATCATAATCGCGATTCAGGCTTAATGCATCTTGATAGAGATGATAGAGGTAATTTGGCTGATAATATAAATTTTAATGGTGAAGTGGTTTCCAATCCTATAAATCAGGAAACAGTAACCGTTAGAGGTTTGCAGTCAGGGGAATACGTAATAAATCTACTCCACTATAAGTCTAATTTTAAAGATCCACTGCCTGTAACCGTAAAAGTTGAGAAATTAAATCCAACTGTAGAATTAATCTATTATGGAGAACATTTTCTAAATGGCGTTGGTGATGAAAAGACAGCCTTAAGGTTTTTAGTCGATGGGGAAAAGAATATCAAAAGCCTCAATCAAATGCCTAAAAGGCTTCTTACCAAAGCACTAAATAACTCAAAATAGAATGTTAGAAGAACGTCTTTTGCTGATTCTCTCCTACCTATTAATTGCCAGTTTATTAATGATTTTCTGTTTTTTTACTTCATTTACCAGAAAAGTAAAACTTGCAGGTATATTGTTCGTGACCTTATTTTATTTCGTTAGTTGGAATAATTACATTAATCTTCTTGGTTGGCCCTCTACAGAAGAATTACCCGATAGATTCAGAATAAGCTGGGTTGTTATCCAAGAACCTAGCAAAGGTGACAATAAAGAGGGAGGGTTGTATTTATGGGTAAGGAATTTAAATGAAGTGAATATTCCATATGGCATGCCAAGATCCTATAAATTAGTTTGGAATGAAGAAAATCATAAAATAGCTCAATCTGCACTCCACAAGCTAGAAGAGGGTGAAAAACTTAATGGAACAAAAACTTACGGTGTAATAGATAAAGACAATGAAGGCAATAAGGCCAACCAATATGAAGCTCAAGAAGGGGAGCTACAAGAAGGAAGACCTTCATTTGAATTTGTTGAAGTCCTTCCTCCAGAATTACCTGCTAAAAAGAAAATATAATATTATTATTCTTCTTCAACACCAAACCAAGTATATTGAGGTTCTTCCATGTTGCCTAAGGCAACCTCTCTATCTTCATATGCCCTTGCTCTTACATAGTGATGAATATTTTCCACTTCCTGCTCTGTCAATACATCTGCAAAAGAAGCCATACCATTGCTAGCCAGTAATCCTTCTAAGACAATTTGATTGAAAGCATCATGTACACCAGCGGACATTTTTCTTAGGTCAGGTAGTGCACCACCTGATTTAGCTACAAAACCGTGGCACACAGCGCAATTTTGATTGTATTTACTTTCCCCGTCCTGCAGTTGTTCAACACTTACTTGAACCATTTTTTGTTCAGGTATAGTGTTATCTCTTACATTAGGAATAGGTAAACTTTCTTTTCCGCCAATTTTAAACACAAGCATTCTTCCAAAATTGTTATATATCAGTGATGCCTGTATTTCTATAGGCGGTAAAGGTTCTCCTCCGAATAAATCTCCTCCACCAGAACCCGTTAATATGGATACGTATTGTTCTCCATTAACTTCAAAAGTTATTGGAGGTGCTAACATAGAAGTATAGGTATTAAATTCCCATAGGGTTTCTCCTGTATCTTTGTCAAAAGCAGAAAACATACCCAAAGCATTACCTTGAAAAACGAGACCACCTTCTGTAGCTAATACTCCTCCATTCCAATAATGAGGAATTGGAACAGACCACTTTGTTTCTCCAGTAAGAAAATCAAATGCTTTTAAAAAGCCTCCAGGCGTGGGTTGTGAATCTAGATTATTAAGAATATTTTGTGCAAGAGAACTCATCTCTATACCCATATTCCATTTACCAGGAGTCCATTTATAAATTCCTGTTTTTTTGTAATCTTCTTGCATTGCATAGAAGAATGGATTTTCTTGAGTAGGTATATATGCAAGACCGGCTTCTAAGTCTATAGACATAGCTTGCCAATTATGCGCTCCTAATGGACCAGGAAGCACCCAAGCACCATTATCCGTCCAATCAACAGCAGGGTTTTCTACTGGTCTTCCTGTTTCAAGGTCAACATGGGTGGCCCAAGTTACAGCTGCGAATGGATGGGCCCTTAAAACTTTGCCGTCTTCTCTATCTATTACATAAAAAAATCCATTTTTTGGAGCTTGTAAGAGAACCTTTTTCATTTGACCATCTATTTCCATCTCAGCCAAAGCCATATCTTGCACTGCTGTATAGTCCCAATTATCTTCTGGCGTAGTTTGATAGTGCCATTTATAAAGACCTGTATCGGCATCAACAGCAACTATAGAAGAAAGGAATAAATTATCTCCACCACCTGGAGATCTAATATCCCTAGACCAAGGAGATCCGTTACCTACACCGAGGTAAACATTGTTGAAATCAGGATCATATACTATTGAGTTCCATACCGTACCTCCACCACCAAATTCCCACCAATCTGTGCCATTCCATGTATCTGCAGCCATTTCCATAGCAGGATCTTCAAAACCTAAGTCAGGGTTGCCTGGCACAGTGAAGAAGCGCCATGCCTGATCACCTGTCTCTGTGTCATAAGCTGTTACATAGCCCCTTACACCATATTCGGCACCTCCATTTCCTATATAAACTTTTCCTTTAGCAACTCTGGGTGCACCTGTAATAGTGTAAGATCTAGTTCGGTCGATAATGGTGTCAACTTCCCAAACAACTTCTCCAGTTTCAGCATTCAAAGAAAATAATCTTCCATCAAGGCTAGCTGAATAAACTTTTCCGTTATAAACAGCGACACCTCTGTTTACAATATCGCAACAAGCTTTTCTTGCCCATTCTCCAGGTACCTGTGGGTCAAATGTCCATATGGTTTCTCCTGAAATAGCATTTACAGCATATACTCTGCTCCAAGTGCTAGTAAAAAACATTATTCCATCTACAACTATAGGAGTTGCTTCTAGTGCTCTATTAGTTCCCATATCTTTAGACCAAACTAATCCAAGTTCTGAGACGGTTTCTTTGTTAATTTGTTTTAAAGGTGAAAACCTTCTCTCCTCATAAGTTCTTCCGTGAGCTAGCCAGTTACCTGGTTCACTTTCAGCTTGTAAGATTCTCTCATCATCAATCAATCCTATACTCGCAGAACCAGTAACTTCTTTAACAGATGTATCTGCTTTATCATCATTTCCGCTACACGAAACAACTAAAAATAACGTTCCTATGATTATCGTTAATAGATTTAAATGTTTTTTTAATAATATTTTCATAATTCCCTCATTAATTATTTATTAAAATACTGACTACTTAATATCTCTAAAATTAGGTTTTCTTTTACTTAAAAAGGCAGTGACTCCTTCTCTAAACTCTTCCCTATCTAGTAAAACTCTTTGAGTATCTCTTTCGTAGTCTAATTGTTCATCCAGAGATCCAGACAGAGCTTTGAAATGAGCTTTTGAAACTTCTTTTAGACCTCTTATTGCGCCATCAGCTAGCCTATCTGCCAATTTAATTGTTTCAATCATCATCTGATCATCTGGATAGTAATCCCAAATTAAACCCCACTCTTTAGCTTGTTTTGCAGAAACATCATCTCCAAGAAGCCCCATTCCGTTAGCTCTAGCTCTACCTACAAGATTAGGCACAAACCAAGAGGCGCCTACATCAGGGATGATGCCAAGATTAGGTCCAAACACTAATTTAAATTTGGCTGATTCAGATGCTACAACCAAATCTCCAGACAGAGCAAGTCCTACACCGCCTCCAGCTGCAATACCATTTATTGCTGTAATAACAGGTTTATCTATTGAAGTGATTAGCCTTATTAGAGGATTAAATCCTATCTCCATATTATTTGCACCAGCCTCACCTCCTGTCATGCCTTCTTCAGTTGGCCAACCTCCATTAGCTAAGTCAGCTCCTGAGCAAAAACCTCTTCCTTCACCAGTTATTATTATTACCCTTGAATCATTTTCTTCTTCAATTTCTTGAAAAATTTCATAAAGACCCATAATTAAGTCTTTATTCATCGCATTCAAAACTTCTGGTCTATTCAAGGTTAGGACCATGACACCGTTTTCTCTTAATTCTTTAGTTATCGCATTATTCATAATTTAATCAAATTGTTTTTCTGTGCTGGCAAAAAGGAAATAAAAGATTCCCCCAAAAAAAGTTATTCCAGCTACTACATAAAATACCATATCCCAAGAATTTGTTACATCAAGAATTACGCCTGTTAGAACTCCTCCTACTAAACCTGGTATTGCGGCAATCATATTTGTTATACCCATTAATCTTCCTGTATGTTTTGGCCCAATATCTGCATGATTTACTATAAAGCCTCCAGCACTAAATCCACCAAAAACATTTCCTAAACACATAATTGCAATTATTCCAGCAACGCTTTCTAACTCGGGAACTATGCATAAACATATACCGCTACCTGCAAATGCTATTGAATTGCATAACTTTCTAACAGAGATTAGTTTTATACCTTTATTAGTCAGATAATCTGCAAAATAACCCCCGATATTGATGAACAAAAAAGAAGTAATGTGTGGAAGCATAGCAAGTATTCCTACTACTGCCATAGGCACTCCTAATCCGTCTTTGATGAAGATTGGAAGCCAAGATAAGAAAACAAATAAGCTGTAATTACTGCAAAAATGAGCAACTGCTATAGCCCATAAAGGGAGATTTGATCTCCATGCAGTAAAAGCCAATGAAGAAGCTTTTTCTGACGCAGGAGCATTTGTAGTAATAAATTCTAATTCTTCAGATGAAATATTGGGATCTTCTTTAGGTGATGACTGAACAATTCTTTGCCAAAATATATACCATACAAATCCCAAGCCTCCGTAAAGGTAAAAAGCCCATTCCCATCCCCAATTTAAAATAATTATAGGGGTTACTACTAATCCGAAAATGGTGCCTATTGGAATAGCACTATTTGTCAAGGCAACTGATCGTGCTCTTTCGCTGAAGGGAATCCATCTCGCATATAGACTATGCCAAGCAGGGAAGGTGATTCCTTCTCCTAACCCCATACCCACTCTAGCTATTATTAATGCAATAAATCCTCCATAAAATGCCCATGGAGTTATTAAAGTAAACAAGGACCAAACAATCAATCCAACTCCTAAAACTATCTTTGCCCCTATTCTGTCTGACAGAAGTCCCCCCCAGATTTGGGTGACCATGTAGCCTATATAAAAGCTACCCAAAACAATGCCTTTTTGAGTTTCAGTCCAGCCAGCTTCTTCACTCATAGGAATAATGGCAAGCGATATAACTACTCTATCTATGTAGCAAATAAACACAGCTGCAACTGTGAGGGATATGACTTTAAATCTTTGTGGCATTAGGTCTCCTTCCCATTTACCAATATAAGATAACCTTTTCTGTATAGAATTAGTATCTAAATCTAGTTTAGATGTGATAAGTTATCTTATATTAAGGAGAACTGTTTTTTGGAAGACTCTCAGTATTTATTTGAAGGTTTGAAAGTAGTCGATGCTGCTAGCTTCATAGCAGGACCATCTGCTGCAACCATAATGGCGGATTACGGAGCTGAGGTCATTAAAATTGAGCCTCCAGAAGTTGGAGATAGCTTAAGATGGCTTATAACAAATGGGAGAATGCCTGAAGGAGAAGAAAATTATTGTTGGGAATTAACTTCTAGGAATAAGAAAAGCCTTTCTTTAAATCTAAAAGAACCTGAAGCTTTAAAAATACTAAGAGATTTGGTTATTTCAGCTGATGTTTTTGTTACTAATATGCCCTTTCCCATTAGAAAAAAATTAAAAATTACTTCAGAAGATATCTGCCCTTTAAATGAACGATTAATTTATGCTTCCCTAACTGGTTATGGAGAGGTAGGTCCTGATGCGGATAGGACCGCCTATGACTCTATGGCTTGGTGGGCAAGAAGTGGTTTAATGGATTGGGTTAGGCCATCTGATAACTCTCCAGTAGCATGGTCCACGCCTGGAATGGGAGATCATCCTACAGGCATGGCATTATATGGAGCTATTATTACGGCTTTGTATAAAAGGGAACTAACTGGAAAAGGTTCGGAGGTTTCTACTTCGTTAATGGCAAATGGTGCATGGGCTAATGGAGTCTTTATTCAAGCGGCTTTAATGGGTGTTAAATTTGCAGATCGATCGGAGCCTTTACCAAGGCATCCTTTCTATGATTTTTATACTACTAAAGACAACAGAGAATTTGCTCTTGGACTAATAAATGCAACAAGAGAATGGCCTAAATTAGCTAAAGCAATTAATCGAACCGATCTATTAACTGACAAGAGATTTGAAGGGGATGATTTGCTTGAGAATGCTAAAGAGCTAAAAGCTGAACTTCAGTCTGAGTTTGGTACGATGACTTTAGATGAAATAGATAAACTCTTAAGGCACTCAGGTGCAACTTATGGAGTATTAGGAAGAACTACAGATCATCAAGATGACCCACAGTTTATAGAAACCGAGACTCTAGTTCCTCTTGAACATGAATCTTTCTCAAGTCTTCTTACAGTAAATAGCCCTTTTCAAATCGAAGATGAAAAAAAGGTATCCTTCAAGAGAGCTCCTCACATAGGGGAAAATACTTCTGAGATCCTTTTGGATATGGGTATAGATGAAGAAACTCAGAAATCAATGAAAGAAAAAGGTGTCATTTCATAAGATGAGACAATTTTCTCCTTACGTTTTGCTTGTTCTCCTGCTAAGTTGTAGCCAAGAAGAAATCTGCCTTGATGCTGATCTAGTCCTAACTAATTCTAAAATATATACAGCAGATATTGAGAACAATATTGCTGAATCGGTCGCTATCAAAGATAATTTCATCATCTTTGTTGGTTCAGACGAAGAGGCGAAATCTTATAAATGTAATGCAAAAGTGATGAATTTATCTAATGCTTTTATTTATCCTGGTTTTATTGACTCTCATGTCCATCTAAAAGCCACTGGCTATAGAGAGTTATCATTGAATCTTCAAGGCTCTAAAAGCTTAAAAGAGATGCTTACAAGCGTTCAGATTCATGCCAATGGTTTAGAGGCAGGAGAGTGGGTTATAGGAAGAGGCTGGATAGAAAAAAAATGGCCTGAAGGGAGATTTCCTACTATAGGAGAGCTTGATCAAATTTCTACAGATAAACCCATTGTACTTGAGAGAGCTGACGGACATGCTGTTATTGTTAACTCTTATGCACTTACTTTAGCTGACATTAACAAAGAAACTAAAGATCCTTTTGGAGGCAAGATCAATAGAGATAAAGAAGGTAATCCAAATGGTGTTTTGGTAGATAAAGCATCTTTACTTGTTGAGAATCTAATCCCTAAGAAGACTTATAAACAAGAAAAGCAAGCTCTCGAGGCGGGTTTAGAAGTAAATGCAAGGATGGGCTGGACTCAAGTTCATGATGCTGGTTCACCATTAAAAGATTTTGAGATTCTAAAAACTATAGAAGCAGAAGATAAATTGCCTATCCGAGTTCACCTGTATGTAGAGAATACCAAGGATGCGCAGACTTTTCTTGATATAGGACCATTTCTTGATAACCAATATTGGTTAACTTCCAGAGGTATAAAGCTAGTGGCTGATGGCGCTATTGGTTCTAGAGGGGCTGTATTTTTCAGAAAATATGAAGATTACGACACAGAAGGGCTTTTGATACTTAAAAAAGAAGACACTATGCCTACATTAATCACAGCTTTAAAGAAAGGACTGCAAATAGAAACTCATGCTATTGGAGATTTAGGAAATAAAATAGTATTAGATTGGTATGAAGAAGCATTTCAAGCAATAGAGAATCAAGACAGGCTCATAAATATTCCACGTTGGAGAATAGAGCATTCACAGAACATAAGACCAGAAGATCAAATTAGGTTCAGAGATTTAGAAGTTATAGCCTCAATGCAACCTTCTCATGCTATCGGTGATCTTCATTTCGCCCATAAAAGATTAGGATATGAAAGGCTAAGTAATGCCTATCCATGGAGAAACTTACTAGATCTAGGAGTAGTAATCGCAGGTGGTTCAGATGCGCCAGTTGAAATAGGAGATCCTAGAATAGAATTTAAAGCGGCTATTAGCAGAAAGGATCTAGATGGATTTCATGATGTAGGGTGGCACCTTGAGCAAGCTGTTACAAGAGAAGAGGCATTAAAAATGTTTACTATTTGGGGCTCTTATGCTGTTTTTGAAGAAGATATTAAAGGAAGTATCGAAGTAGGGAAGTTAGCAGATTTTACAATTTTCTCTAAAGACATAATGGTAATTCCTGAAGAAGAAATCATGACTGCTGAAGTGGTAAACACTATTGTTGGTGGAAAAGTAGTTTATTCAAAATAAATTTTTAAAAAAAAGGGCGCATAAAGCGCCCCTTCTTATAAGACTTTATATCAAAAGTCTAAACCTAATTTGAAGTAGTAAAACGCTCCATTAAAACCAAACGGAGAACCTTCAGGATACTTCATTCCACAACATAAAGTTGAAGAAGGGTTATCCGGATACTCATCAGTAAGGTTTTGCGCCCCTAGAGTAAGAGTATAATCTCCCATGTCCATTGAGGCTTCTAGGTCAAGAGTAGACATATCGCCTACAGTTGTACTAGTTCCCGAACCAGACCACCAAAGCCATTCGTCTACATAGTTATATCTAGCAAGTATTCTGTAATCGCCAGTATTATGAACCGCAGACAAATTCCATCTAGTTTCTGGTAAAAGAGATTCAAGTTGACCTATTCTTTGAGCACCAACTAAACCACTTGTTTTATCAACTTCGGTAGTTGTTTTACTGTGCACAAAAGTAAAGTCAGTAGTTCCATTACCCATTTCTGCTGAATAAGTAGCTACAAGATCTATACCATCTGTTGTCGTATCGTAATCATTTACGTAGAAACGGAAGTTAGTCAAGTCTCCTGCACCAGGGACTCCTTGAGCTTGTAGATTAGCTATATCAGAAGCTGTTAAAGAAACGTCATCACCTTGTGTAATTCTATCTTCAAGCTCAATTGAATAAGCGTCTATAGTTACATTAAGTGCGTCAGTCACATCAAACACCATACCAAAACTTACGTTTGTTGATTCTTCAGGGCCAAGCTCCTTACCACCATATATTACAGATACAGGGTTAGTAGGAGATAGTGTTCCTTTTTGGAATAAAACTCCATCGCTACCTGCAACAGTAGAAATATTAGAAATATTAGCTTGTCCAGGTGTTGGAGCTCTGAAACCAGTACTTGTTGTGAATCTTAAATTAACTCTATCAGTAGCCTTAAATAGACCTGAAAGTTTGAAGTTGCTTGTAGATCCAAAAGTATCAAAATCTTCATAACGTCCAGCCAATCCAAGTAGAAGTTGATCAGTTAAATCAGCTTCTAAATCAACATAAAGAGCAATGTTATTTCTATCCCATACACCAGCCATATCTGGGTTGAATCCACCAAATCCATTAGATCCAATTCCAAAACCTTGGTCGAAATAAGGTCCGATTTCCCAACTTTCCTTGTTTCCTGAAACAACAGTAAATTGTTCTTCTCTAAATTCTAATCCGTAAGCTACGTTAAGGTCAGAAGCCCAACCCTCTACATCAACTTGAGTTACTAAATCAACATTAAAGTTCTTTTCAAGTTGTATATAACTTCCTGGATTGAAAGATGTAGGAGATTTAGGACCTAAAGATCCATTAAGTGTATTTTCAATGTAGTAATCAGCTGTATTTTCACCAATACTTAAGCTAACGTCATACATTGTTCCGCCCTTGGTAGTGCCTTTGATTCCTGCTGCAACAGCAAAGTCCATAACATCTCCACCAAAGCTAGGAGTAAATCCACCAGGGAACATTTCGTTAAATACAAAACAGTTTGGATTAGCAATTATCGCTGCTAATGCAGTATCTGTAGCTGAACCAGCACCTGAAGCAGGAACTGGAACTACAGGACATGTTCTTACTGCACCAGCTGTAGCTTGGGCTACGTCACCAACTAAACGAGTTGCACCGCCATCAGTTGAGAAGATACCTCCTCTGTTAGTTGGATTTCTGAAGAAGAAACCACCAAGAACTTTTCTTTCAGCATAATTTCCAAAAAGGTAAAATTCTTTAGAAGAATCAAGTTCAAGTCCTATGTTGGCAACTAATTTAATATCATCGCTAACTTCAGGAGAACCCCAAACCTGCGCAGGATTTGGATAATTCCAAATTGCTGCATTTCCACCATCATACAAAGCTTGAGCATCGCCTCTTTGAACACTTCTACTTGTAGGATCAGAATCTTGAAGTTCCATTGATATATTTGCAAAACCATTTGCAGTGAAAGGCATACCTATGTTGGCAGCAACTCTATACATGTCACCGTCACCATCAGCATACTCACCAGTTCTGATTTCAAGTTGAGTTCCTTCTGAATTATCTCTATAGACAAAATTCATGATTCCGGCAATAGCATCAGACCCATACTGTGCAGCAGCTCCATCTCTTAAGACTTCAACTTGCTTTAAGGCTATTGAAGGAATAGCAGAAATGTCTGGTCCTTGTGCACCATCAGATATTCCGCTTCCTAGGAATGATATTACAGCTCCTCTGTGTCTTCTTTTTCCATTGGTCAGTACCAGCATATTATCTGGCGGAAGACCTCTAAGGTTTGCAGGTCTTATTAAAGTAGCTGCATCACTAATTGGTTGCGTGTTGACATTAAAAGAAGGTACCAGTGTTCTGATCATATCAGGAAGATCCGCCGCACCTTGATTAGTGAAATCAGACCCACTAATAATATCTACAGGAGCAGGTGAATCACCAACTGATCTCGCTTCTCTTCTTGTTCCAACAGCTACAACTTCTTCTATTTCATCTGCTGCAGAAACCAAAGAAGGAATAGTAGGCAACATCAAAAGAGAAACAGCAACCGCTATTCCACTTATTCTTGTTTTAAACATATTTTTCCCCAAAGTTTAATTAAAAGATTACTTAGTCTTAGCAATGATGAGAAAAAAGTGAAACACTTATGTTTAAGCTTTTTCTTGCATCGCTGCAATTGGACTAAAGTACGATAGGAAGCATTTTAAAGGTGCTTGTCTTTATATGCAAACTTAAATAAGGTAAACACTTTATTGAAACTTAGAATTTTCGTATATTATGTACCTTTTTTATGTACCTTTTTTATGTTGCACCATATAACTGCTGAGTTAGAGGATATCCCTAGAATAGAGACTTTGATGGAATCTTCTATCTCTACTTTGTTAGGAGAGTTATTGAATAAACGGCAACTAGAAGCTGCAAAAGAGTCTATGGGACTAGATACTCAACTTATATTAGATAAAACTTATTTCTTAGTAAAAAAAGACGGAGTATTTGTGGGATCTGGAGGGTATAGCTATAGAAAAACCCTTTTCGGAGGCAATCATACTCCAAATAGATCTGTAGATTTATTGGTCCCCGGCAAAGATGCGGCAAAAGTAAGAGCTATGTATACTGATCCTGCTTGGATTCGAAAAGGCGTAGGTACCTACATATTGAATTTAGCGGAACGTTCTATTGAGCAACTCGGCTTTGATAAAGCTGAACTTATGGCAACAGTGTCTGGTATTTTTTTATATGAAAAGCGTGGCTATAGTGTCGTAGAAGAAATTGAATATGAAAGTAAGCTAGGCAATAAAGTACCTATGTATAAGATGGAGAAAATTATTAATGGATGATAAACCACAATTAAATCTTTTTCACGAAACAATTGAAGAGTGTAGCAGTGATCCTTTAACAGGATTTTTTAGAACAGGTTGTTGCGATACTGGTGATCAGGATTTAGGAAACCATACAGTTTGCGCCTTGATGACGGAAGACTTTCTCAAGTTTAGTATCTCATGTGGTAATGATCTTTCCACACCAGTTCCTCAATATAATTTTCCTGGATTGAAAGAAGGTGATAGATGGTGCTTATGTGCCAATAGATGGCTAGAAGCTTATGAAGCTGATTCAGCTCCAGTAATAATTGCAAAAGCTACTAATTTAAAAGCACAAGAAATAATTCCCTTGGAGATTCTAAAACAATTTGCAATTGATATAGTATGAATAAAGATCTTTTCTTTATGCAAGAAGCTTTGGATGAGGCTAAGAAAGGTTTAGTGGAAGGAGAAGTTCCTGTCGGTGCTGTTCTAACTTTAAATAACAAAATCATTGCCAAAGGCCATAATAGCCCTATATCTTCAAATGACCCCAGTTGTCATGCGGAAGTCAATACCATAAGAGAAGCTGCCAGGGTTTTAAAGAACTATAGGCTAGAAAAAACTTCTCTATACGTAACCCTTGAACCTTGTGCTATGTGCTGTGGATTGTTAATCCATTCAAGAATAGAAAATCTCATATTTGCCGCATTGGATCCTAAATCTGGGACCGTGAAGAGTAATGCAAGCTTACTAGATGCTGACTTCATCAATCACAAAGTGAATTATTCTCAAGGGCCTCTTGAAAATCAATCATCGGAATTATTAAAGAGTTTTTTTCGGGCTAGGCGTTTATAAATCAAATTGAGTCCATATAGGAGCATGATCAGATGGTTTTTCCATAGACCTTATATCGTAGTCAATACCTGACCCTTTGATAACTGAGTTGAGTTTATGCGTTACCCATATATGATCTATTCTCAAGCCTCTTTTAGGAGTGTCTTCAAAGCCTTTGCTTCTATAATCAAACCAACTGTATTCATCATCTTTTTCAGGGTACAGAGTTCTATAGGAATCAAACAAACCCCAGTTAGTTAGCTTAGATAACATCTCTCTTTCTTCAGGCAAAAAGCTACATTTACCTGTTCTCAGCCATCTCTTTTTATTTTCTTCACCTATACCTATATCTATATCTTGCGGGGAGATATTTAAATCACCCATAACAACTAAATAGTCTTTTGGGTCGTAGTTCTTTTTAATATGCGTGAGTAAATCTTTATAAAACTTTACTTTGTAGGGAAACTTAACAGGGTGATCTCTTTCTTCGCCTTGAGGGAAATAGCCATTCAAAATATGAATTTTCTTCCTTTCTTTTTTTAGAGTAACTGATATAAATCTTTTTTGAGATTCTTCATTGTCTGTCTCAAATCCCTTATTCACGGAATACGGATCATCCTTTGTAAAAATGGCCACACCATAATGACCTTTTTGACCGTGAATCTGTGCTTTGTACCCTAAGGACTCTGGTATGTCATAAGGAAAATCATCATCATGCACTTTAGTTTCTTGCAGACCTATTGCATCTGGATTGTGTTTACTAACTATAGCTTCAACCTGATGAGGTCTTGCCCTAATACTGTTAATATTGAAGGAGATTATTTTCATATTTAGTTAGTTCTAATTAAAGAAGCTATTAATGGTTCAGATTGAATATCTATTAAATCACCTAGTATATTCATAGCCTCATTTAAAACATTATATTCTTCATCTAGGGTTTCTGGGTCTTCGTCTCTATCAAGAAATTCCTGATATGTAAGAAAGGTTGGAAGTTTTAGTTTTTTTCGTAATTCGTTTTCTTTAGACAATACATAACTCTCTATTTTTTCTTTAATCATTCTTCTATGATCTATGTTTAAGTGTAAAAAGTTAATTTCGTTGGCTTTTCTCCATTGCTTTCTAGTTTCCATGGAATTAAAGAAAAGCGAACTTTCTATTCGACTTTTACTATTTTCTTTTAGTACATCTAAATGGGAATATACCCTATTCAGATCTCTGTAATATGCCATTGGTATATTGTCATGTCCAAGTGCTCTATCTAGCTTACTTTCTCCTATCTCCTCTATCTCAAAGTTAGTAGGAATCTCTATATCCGGTCTTACGCCTTTATTTTGAGTACTGCTTCCAGAAACCCTATAAAATTTAGACTCAGTAAATTTGATTTGACCTGCCGAAAGCATGTCAACTCTTTGCACTGTTCCCTTACCAAAAGTATCTGTACCAACAATAACTCCTCGGTTGTAGTCTTGAATAGCTCCAGCTAATATTTCTGAAGCTGATGCGCTAAACTTATTTACAAGAACTACTAAGGGTTTATCAAAGAATTGATAGCCCCATCTTTCACCGAGTCCCTGAATATTTCCTTTAGAATCTTTTATCTGAACAGTTGTACCTCTTCCTATGAATAAATGAGCCAAAGCATTTGCTTCGTAAAGAGATCCTCCTCCGTTATTTCTTAGATCTAGAATTAAACCTTCAATACC
>CACAGI010000005.1 GCA_902532015.1 uncultured SAR86 cluster bacterium
TTGAGTGCAAAACTTGAAGTTGTAATTATTTCAGTTGATTATCGTCTTGCGCCAGAGTTTCCAATTCCAGCTCCACTAGACGATTGTTATTCTGCGCTGGCTTGGTTCCATGAGAATTCTGAAAAACTTGGTGTTGATAGGGCCCGAATAGGTATAGGTGGAGAGAGCGCGGGAGGAGGTTTAGCAGCAGCACTTGCTATTAAGGCAAGAGATGAAGGTGATTATGAAATCTGTTGGCAGTCACTCACTTATCCCATGCTAGATGATAGAACTGGAACTGATGAAAACCCTGGTGACCCCTTAGTTGGAGAATTTGTTTGGACTCGAGAATTTAATCAGTACGCCTGGAATTGTTACTTAGCTGATTCTGAAAGGGCAGCACCTCAGGTACCAGGTAGGCTAGAAAAATATGAAGGGCTGCCCCCAACTTGGATGTTCACAGCAACTCTTGATCTTTTCAGAGACGAAAATATAGATTATGCCAAGCAGTTAATGAGTGCAGGAGTAGCTTGTGATTTAGTTGTATATCCAGGAGCATGCCATGGCTTTCAACGGATAGAAACATCAGAGTTAGCCAAGCGATATCAAGAAGATTTTACTTCAGCACTAAAAAGGGGATTGAAATAATAAAAATATTATTAATTTTTGTAAGTCTTCAAGTCTTTTACTTCTTTACCTGAAATAAAATCATTAATGATTTGAGCTAACTCAGGACCCACTTCTTCTTGAACAAAATGTCCAGCTCCTCCAAGCGTTATTATTGTTGGATTTGGTATGCGATTTACAAAATCATCTTTCATTCTTATTGTTATTCTTTCTTCGCCTCCAAACGCAACAAGAAAAGGCTTATCCCATTTTTCATAAACCTCTTGCCAATATCTTTCATTTTCTTTCAATTGTGTTGGTATCAGATAAGGCCAAATATGCGCTCCTGATTTATATTTTCCTGAAGGGTAAGGAGCTTCATATGCTCTTTTTTCGTCTTCAGTAAGTTCCAAGCCTCCAAAATTCTCAATGATACCTACAATGTCCATGTCTTCAGAATAGTAAGAATGAGCAATCCACTTTTGAAACATTGAGATCCCTTGACTGGTAGTAGGGTTTTCTGATTTAAGTGCTTCTTTTGCGGATTTTTTTAGCTCTTCAAAAGTAATTGGTCCATTCCACCAAACCATGAACTTTATTAATTGCTGAGAGAACCAAGCCCTTAAACCTTCTCCTGTAACCATACCTGTATTAGAAACTACAACTCTTGCAAATCTATCTGGCATTTCAGCAACCACCCTCAGTCCAACAAGTCCACCCCAATCTTGACCGAAGTGAGTTACATCTTGTAGATCTAATCTTAAAACAAGTTCTTTCATGACCTCTATATGATGTTTATAGCTATAGTCGTGCTTGGATACGAATTTATCTGACTTACCAAAACCAACCATATCAGGAACAATGACTCTATGTCCCGCTTCAGCAAACACAGGAATCATTTTTCTAAACAAATAACTCCAGGTCGGTTCACCATGAAAAAGAATTATTGGACTTGCATCTTTTGGCCCTTCGTCGAGGTAATGAATCCTTAGTCCATCTATCTCCATATAGTTGGGTTGAAATGGATAATCTATTAAATTTTCAAATCTTTCATTAGGAGTTCTTAAAACTCCTTCCTTTATCTCATCAGCAAAAGATAAAACATTCGATAATGAGAGTGAAGTAATAATGAATATTTTGAAGATTGGGCCCATTAACTAATCCATTCTATTGCTAATCGAAATTAAATCTCCTGGATTAAGTGAACCAACTGAAGCCTTTAATCTCAACATGGCGATGATGTACTCATATCTAGAACTAGCATAGTCTCTTTGTGCTTGAAAGAGCCTTTTTTGTGAATCCAGAAGGTCAACGGTATTCCTGCTTCCGACCTCATAACCTACTTGAGTTGCCTCTAAGGCTGATTCAGCTGAGGCAAGTGCTTGTTTTCTGGCAGTTACATTTGCAACTTGTGTTTGAACACCAAAGTGATTGGATCGAATATCTCTAATAGTAGATCTTTCAGTGTAGATAGTTTGTTCCTTTGCTCTATCATAATTTGCAAAGGCCTGTCTTCTTGCTGAGCTAATAGATCCACCAGCGTATAAAGGAAGATTAAATTGAATAGCGTATTGTCTAGTATCTTGCTCTATTCCAAATAATGGATTTTGTATGAAACCACCGAATTTTCCTTGTTTAGAAGTGCTTTTTGTAACTCTACCTACAATATCTATTTGGGGAAGATGGTTTGAAGTTGATGCTCTTGCACTATGTTTTGCTGCATCTCTTTGGAACTTTGCTGACTTTAATTGTAAGTTATTTTTTAGTCCTAACATTACCCAACTATCTCTATCAAGAGGATCTGGCATAGAAATTTCGAAGTTTTCTTGCAAAGGAGACAATAAAGTAACTTCTTTCCCAACTATAGAAGTTAATGCTTCTCTAGCAGAGTCTAATTGAGCCTCTCTTGATATTCTCGAAACTACAGTTAAGTCATAGGCTGCCTGAGTCTCTTGAACTTCTGTTATTGCTGCCAATCCAACTTCAAATCTTTTTTTAGCAAGATCTTTTTGTCTCCCTATAGCTTTTTCTTCTGCACGAGCTGCATTTAAACTATCAATAGAATTAAGAACATTGAAATAAGCTGAAGCTACTCTAATCATAGTTTCTTGCTGTTGATAAGCAAATTCGGCTTCAGCACTTTCAGTCAATGATTTCCCTCTTTTAAATTGAAACCATTTATCCATTCTAAAGATAGGTTGAGATAGCCTGCCTGAGTAATTGTTAGAATTGTATTGATCTATAATTTGATCTAAAACTCTATATTCATTCCAATTGGTGCTACCTGAAACGCTCAGAGTAGGCAGCAGGCCAGCTCTTCCCTGAACTTTATTTTCTTTTCCAGCCCTATAAGAAGCTTCTGCAGCTTTTAAGAGAGGATCATTTTTAAGTGCTAGTTCGTAAACTTCTTCAAGATTTTCACCTTTCACAAAATTAGAAATGAAAGAGATAGATAAAGAAAAAATTAAGAATTTCGTAAGATTTCTATAGTTCATAACAAAATACCTTTAGGTGTATTACTATACTATAACACCTATTTTAAACTCTCCAAAATATTATTTGTTAACGTGCTAAAGTATTTCTATACTTACTTTAAAATTTGAGGATAAAAATATGACTATACAAGTTGGAGATACGTTACCTGCAATTAATTTAACAACTATGACAGCAGAAGGTCCTAAACCTATGGGAATTAATGAATTATGTTCTGGAAAAAAGGTTGTTCTTTTTGCTGTACCTGGAGCATTTACGCCAACCTGCAGCGTTCAGCACTTACCAGGGTTCATAGAGAATAGCCAAGCGATTAAAGACAAAGGTGTCGATGTTGTCGCTTGTATTTCCGTAAATGATCCATTCGTAATGAGTGCTTGGAGTAAAGATAGAGGAGTTGGAGAAAATGTAATGATGCTTTCTGATGGTAATTGTGAGTTTACTTCAGCAATAGGCTTAGAAATGGATGGGAGTGGCTTTGGTTTAGGAACTAGGTCCCAAAGATATGCAATGGTTGTTGAGGACGGAGTAGTTTCTGAACTTCAAGTTGAGGCAGGCCCAGGTTTAGATGTTAGTTCTGCAGAATCTATTTTAGAAACTCTTTAATATGGCAAAACCTATATTTGACATAGGTCAAATTTGTGAATTAGATAAGTGGGAAACCTTTATCGATGGGCAGCCTTTCGACACCTTTAAGAAACTCAGAAAGGAAGCACCTATTTATTGGCACGAAGAAAGCCTTGAATTCGAACCAGGGTTTTGGGCTTTAACTAAACATGAAGACATAATTAAAGTATCTAAAGACCCATTAACCTTTTCTTCAGCAGTAGGAGGCCATCTCATGACCATGGGTGACCCAGAAATAGTAGATCCTGCTGCTGTAGCTGCAATCATTGGAAATATGATTGGTATGGACCCACCTGATCATCAAATATACAGAAAAATGGTAGCACCAAGTTTTACTCCTAAGGCCATTAGGAGTTTAGAAAGTGATATGAGGTTAAAAGTTAGGGAGCTGCTAGATAACGTTTCTGATAAAGGAGAATTTAATTTCGTAACAGAAATATCTGAACAACTTCCTTTATGGGTTTTATGTGAAATGATGGGAATTGCAGAATCTGAAAGACCAAAAATTAGGGACTTAGTTAATAATTTGACTGATGCTTCTATAAATGCTGATCCAGATAAATCGATGCAAGTTTGGTTTAATTATATGGAACTCTTCAAGATGGGTAGGGACATGATTGAAGAAAGAAGAAAGAATCCAACAGATGACTTAATGAGCGTAGTAGCGAATACAAAAGTAGAAGGCGGAGAATTGCCACCTGAGCTTTTAGATGGGTTTTTCTTATTGATGGTTATCGCAGGCAATGAAACAACCAGAAATACTATAACTGGGGGATTGATGGCCTTGACAGAAAACCCCGAAGAAAGAGAAAAACTGATTAAAGATCCTTCTTTGATAGCTAATGCTACTGATGAGATGTTGAGATGGGTTACATCTGTAATTTATTTCAGAAGGACAGCAACTAAAGATACACAAATACGAGGTCAAGACATCCAAAAGGGAGACAAGGTTGTTATGTGGTATGGTTCTGCTAATCGAGATGAAGAAGTTTTCGAAGATGGACATCTTTTTCAAGTTGATCGACCTAATGCAAAAAAGCACCTTGCATTTGGTGCGGGTGAACATCTTTGTTTAGGAAATAGACTAGGGCATATGCAAATAAGAATCTTATTTGAAGAATTATTGCAACGTTATCCTAATATGCACTCTACTTCTGCCCCGGTAAGGGTGCCTTCTAACTTCCTAGCGGGCATTTCTGATTTGAAAGTGAGCATTTAAATGATCACAAAAGGGGATGATTATCCCATACATCAATTGCCAATACCTATTTCTGAAGTAGGAACTGAAAGAAATTTTTATGACCGGTACTTTTTTAATGGTTATAACGAAAATGGAAGTATATTTTTTGCTACTGCTCTATGCGTTTACCCAAACCTTAATTTAATAGACGGAAGCTTCGTGCTTGTTATTGATGGAACGCAACATAATTTTAGATATTCAGATATCTTAAACCAAGAGAGATTAGATACCTCAGTTGGATCACTTAAAGTTGTGGTAATTGAGCCTCTTAAGGAATTAAGAATAGAAGTTGATGACAAAGAAAAGGGTATTCGAGTTGAATTAAATTTCTCTGGTAGATTTGAACCTATGCAAGAACCCAGGATGACAATGAAAAGTGGCCCACGAACCACCATGGACTCCACCAGAATGACCCAACATGGACTCTGGAAAGGACAAATATCATTTAAAGATAGAGAAATTGATGTATCAGAACAAGAATATAAAGGCTCTAGAGATAGGTCCTGGGGCGTAAGACCTGTTGGTCTTCCCGATAGCCAAATGTTACCTCCATTGCAAATTCCACAATTCTACTGGTTATGGGCACCTGCAAACTTCGATAATTGCACTTCGCATTTGTATTTTGTTGACGATTTATTAGGGAATCCAACCCATTCTCATTGCGTCATTCAGAAAAATGCAAAAGCAAATATTTTGAATAATTTAAAGAAAGAAATTAGTTATAAAGAAGGAACACGAAGAATTGAAGAAGCTAGATTCACTGCCGAAACTCAAGATGGATCAGAAATCTCATGGATTTTAGAACCAAAATATCATATTTATATGTGTGGTTTGGGCTATATGCATCCAGAATGGGGCCATGGACACTTTAAGGGCGAAAACCAATCAACTTATGATTCATATGATTTAAATGAGGACATGCATGATCCTCCTTTCCTTCATATTCAAGCAATTTGTGACTTCACCTTAAAAGATAAGAATGAAACTAAGAAGGGCTTGGGTGTGCTAGAAGAATTATTGATAGGACCTCACGCACCTAGTGGTTTTAAGGAGTTACTGGATGGCTATAAATAAGTATGGAATCTAATAAAGATCTATCTAATAAATTTATTGCTTATTATTCGTCTTTAGTTGGTAAGGAAATCTCATTGTTATCTTTTGAGAGAATCTTTGGAGGCGCTAGCAGAGAAACTTACAAAATCCATATTAAAGATCAGTCGAATTTGCAAGAGAAACTGATTTTACGAAGAACTCAGAAAAGCTCTTTAATTGAAACTTCTCAATCCACAGAGTACCTAGCTTATTCTGCTTATCAAGAAACATCCGTCCCAGTTCCTTTAATGATAGATATCAATGAAGACCAAGAAATTCTAGGAGCACCATTTATGTTAATGCAGCAGTTAGACGGAGTTGCTGCAAGTCCCTTTACTCCTGATGTGTATTCACCGAATGAACAAAAATTAGGTGAACAGTTTTGGTCAATCTTAGGAGAGATTGCAAAAAAAGATATAGAAGATGATTTTATCAATCAATTTGACAATACCGGTAACCCCTGTTGGAAACAGGAATTGGACAAATGGATTGCTGTCATAAGGGAGGATTCAATATCTGTTGAACCAATATTAGAAGCAGGGATAAGAAAACTATATGAAAACGAACCTAAAGAATCAAAAAAGAAGAGTTTAGTTCATGGTGATTACAGAAATGGCAATTTTCTTTTTATGGAAGACAGGATAACCGGAATACTTGATTGGGAGATGGCACATATAGGAGACCCTCTTGAAGACTTAGCTTGGGCCTTATCTCCTATTTGGAGCTGGCAAGATCAAGGAAAACCAGCTTATATGATAGCCAGACAGGAAGCTTTATCTATATGGGAAAAAGTAAGTGGTTTAACTATCGATGAAAATGACCTGAAATGGTGGGAACTATTTGCATGTGTAAAAGGAATGGCAATATGGATTTCGGCAGGTAATGAGTTTAAGACTGGAAAAAACATTGATCCAATTAATCTCTTTTCTCCATGGATTCCAGGAGATATACATTTAGAGATTATTCTTAATATCTTAGATGAGGATTTAAATTGAAACCTGAAATCAATATAGCTCTTATGAATGCAGCCCAGGAAATCCTATCAAGGTTTTCACCTATGATCGAGGATGAATACGAACAATCAAGATTAAATTCTTGGGGAGCTCTAATTTTAATTTCTGCAATGAAATTTAACCAATCCTACTCTTCGTTAGTTGAAGAAAACAAGAGTATGATCAGCTGGTTAACAAAAACAAAAAAGAACTACAGCAAGGAATTATCTGCTGAAATTGATAATGTTGTTGTAAAAGAGAATGTTGAACAAAATATTTTAGATGAATATAACCAGTCCCTAAGAAGAATACTAATTAAAGCTCATATAGAAATAGATTTATTAGATGATGTTAAAAATAAAAGAGCTTGTCTTCAATTATTACGAAAAATGCATAGCCATAGGAAGGTTAGTGATCTTATAGGTATGCTTCAACAAGCAGATTCCTAACTACTCCACTGAATGAAACTCACAAATGTGTAAGCTCCAAAGAAGAATGGTGCTAGGTAAATAGTTGGTAATGCTTTTTGGTAAAGTTTATTAATTTTTTTCATTTGAATAATTGTTTATTAAAATACGATGTCCACTATATCATCTAAATCTATATATGTATATAAATATTGTGAATATATTGTAAAGACCAAGTAAAACTTGGATTTTCTAGAGTTCTTTTATGTTTATTTTGGCAATTGCTATTCCGTTCTCACCTCTTACAGCGTAAAGCAAATAGATTTTTTCTCCTTCAACAAAAATAGCCGGGTCTCTTAATTGATTAACGGGCGTGTTGATTGCACTAGCAGTTGATTCATATAACGGTAAATTTGAACCTTCCCAATCTTCTTCAGGACGTAGGACTTCTATTTTTTCAGAGGCTTTCCATAGAATTGCTGGTTTTTTTAGGTTAACTTTTGACATGAAAATTCGTTCAGGCTTATCTCCCTTTCGTGTATAAAATATAAGTAATTGATCTTTGTGCACCAATACTGCTGAATGCCTGACACTATCTTCTAGTATTTGATTGACTGGAGTATAGTCCCCTATATCCCCATTATTTTTATAAATGACGCCAGGCATTGAAATTGCGTAGTCATTTTTTTTATACGTAAATTTTCTAAAGTAAGGCCATCCAACTATTTTCTCCTTAACAGTAAAATCTAATCCGTTATTAGATGTAGCAACTCTAGTTTTCTGTAAACCAAACTCATCAAGTCCGTGAAAATACATTACCAGTCTTTGATTGACATCATCAACGTGAACATCAGGCGAAGCTATATGCGGAATCGTAAGATCATCAATCTTTTTTGGTATATAAGGCAAAAGATCTGGATGTGCTTTCCTTTGTCCAAGTGTTTCAAGATCAAAATCTTTTGGGATTGCAGGCTTTTCCTGGAGAAAAAAGGAATTTTCTAGTAATAACGTTCCTCCTGGTTTGATTTGCCAAGGACCTTTTAAAGTATTTGAATAGGCTAGTTTAATCCGATCACCTTTATGATCTGCAAAATATAAATAATATTTACCTAACGGATCTTTTATCCATGCAGGTACTTTTATTAAAGATGGACCTTGGACATTCGTTCCTATTTCCTTACTAAGAAGTGGAGGAATAATTAAACCGTTTTCAAATCTCTGAACTTCTATTTTCACTTCTGTTATGGTTCTATCGCAACTTAATAATAGAACTATAAGTAGGACAATTATCAATTTCTTCATTTTGGAACATAATTTTTTATTTCTATTTGTCTAACTTTTTTTCCAACAAGGTATAATAAGCTAAAACTCAATGGCTAGAGAATATAATGCTGAATCTATAGAAGTCCTCTCTGGACTTGATCCGGTTAAAAAACGACCGGGTATGTATACCGAAACCTCTAGGCCAAATCACTTAGCCTTAGAAGTTATTGATAATAGCATCGATGAAGCGCTTGCAGGATATGCCACAACTATTGATGTTCAATTAAATAAAGATGGTTCCCTTAGCGTTGAAGATGATGGAAGAGGTATGCCTGTTGGGGTGCATCCTGATGAAGGTATTCCAGCAGTAGAGCTAATATTTACTAGGCTCCACGCTGGAGCAAAATTTTCTGATGAAGATTATAAATTTTCTGGAGGTCTTCATGGTGTTGGCGTATCTGTAGTCAATGCTTTATCACTTAATTTATCTGCTGAAATCAAAAGAGGCGGTCACAAATACCTTCTAGAGTTTAAGAATAGTGAAAAAAAGAAAGAATTAGCTAAGCTAGATAAAGTAGGCAAAAAGAATACCGGTACCAAAGTAACCTTTCTTCCTGATCCTCAATATTTTGATAATGCTAAGTTTTCAGTATCCCAACTTATGGCTGCACTGAAAGCAAAAGCAGTGTTGTCTCCAGGCCTAAAGATTTCCTTTAAAGATAAGGAGTCAGGAAAATCAGAGAGTTGGTGTTTTGTAGATGGTTTAGCAGCTTACTTAGTTGCCAGCAACAAAGGAGGAGACTTAATTCCTGCTGAACCTTTTGAAGGGGAACATTTTAATGAAGATGGAGGTCTCACATGGGCCTTACAATGGGTACAAGGAATATCTGATCCTATTTCTGAGAGTTACGTAAATTTAATTCCAACCACTCAAGGTGGTACTCATGTTAACGGATTAAGATCAGGCCTAAATGAAGCCTTAAAAGAATTTTGTGAGTTTAGAAATCTAATTCCAAGAGGGGTGAAGATAACCGCGGATGATGTTTGGTTGAACTGCAGTTCAATACTTTCCGCTAAATTAAAAGATCCCCAATTCACTGGCCAAACAAAAGAAAGACTTTCTTCGAAAGAATTTTCTACAGTTGCTTCAGCAATCGTTAAAGATGCTTTTAGTCTTTGGTTAAACCAACACACTGAAGAAGGTGAAGCCATTGCACAAATATGTATAGATAATGCTCAAGCAAGACAGAAAAGTAATAAGAAAGTAGATAGAAAGAAGGTAAGTTCTGGACTTGCTCTGCCTGGGAAACTAACTGATTGTACTTCGGAGGATCCAGAAACTAGCGAATTATTTTTAGTAGAAGGCCAGTCAGCTGGAGGTTCAGCTATTAAGGCAAGAGATAGAAATTTTCAGGCGATCTTGCCTTTAAAAGGAAAGATCATGAATACTTGGGAAGTTGAGGTTAGTGATGTTTTGGCATCTCAAGAAGTAAATAATATTGCTGTTGCATTAGGAGTTGAGCCTGGGAGTAATAATTTAGAGGGGCTAAGATACGGAAAAGTTTGTATATTGGCTGATGCAGATTCCGATGGCCTTCATATAGCTACTTTATTATGTGCTTTATTTTTAAGACATTTTAGGCCTTTAGTAGAGGCTGGAAGGGTATATGTCTCTATGCCGCCTTTATACAGAGTTGATCAAGGTAAAGACGTTCATTACGCAATAGATGATAACGAGAAAGATAAGCTCGTGAACACACTACAGAAGAAAAATAAGAAAACAAAGATCGAGGTGCAAAGATTTAAAGGATTAGGAGAAATGAATGCTTCCCAATTAAGAGAAACAACTATGCTTCCTGGATTAAGAAGACTCGTTCAATTAACTGTAAAGACCGGTGATAAATCAATGCAAGTTGTAGATATGTTGTTATCTAAGAAAAGGTCTCAAGACCGAAAAGAGTGGCTGGAAGATAAAGGAAATTTAGCAAATGTCTGAAAAGCTTGAAAAACAATCAATAAGTCAATTCAGTGAAAAGGCATACCTAGATTATTCTATGTATGTCATCTTGGATAGAGCTTTGCCTCATATAGGAGATGGATTGAAGCCGGTGCAAAGAAGAATTATTTACGCTATGTCAGAGCTAGGTTTAAGTGCAGCGGCAAAATATAAAAAGAGTGCAAGGACCGTTGGAGATGTTATAGGTAAATTTCATCCTCATGGAGATAGTGCTGCTTATGAAGCTATGGTACTTTTATCTCAATCTTTTACTACTAGATATCCTTTAATAGACGGTCAAGGAAATTGGGGTTCTTTAGATGATCCTAAATCTTTTGCAGCAATGCGTTACACAGAATGCAGATTGTCTCCTTATGCTAAAAGTCTTTTAGAAGAATTAGGGCAAGGAACAGTAGATTGGACAAGTAATTTTGATGGAACTCTTTTAGAACCCTCTGTTTTACCAGCTCGCCTTCCGAATCTCTTATTAAACGGGGCTACAGGCATTGCAGTTGGTATGGCAACTGATATTCCTCCGCATAATCTCAATGAAGTAGTGAAAGCTTGTATTAAGATTCTAGAAGAACCAAAAGTAAGTTTAGAAGATCTTTATAAAATCATTCCTGGTCCTGATTATCCAACTGAAGCAGAAATTATTTCCCCTGAAGAAGAACTTAGAGAAATTTATAGCATCGGGAGAGGTAGCATAAAGATGAGAGCAACTTATGAAGTAGAGGATGGAGAAATAGTTATTCTTGCACTCCCTCATCAAACTTCTAGTTCTAAGATTCTGGAACAAATCGCATCTCAGATGGAAGCAAAGAAACTTCCTATGATTATAGATTTAAGAGATGAGAGTGATGAAGAAAGCCCAACAAGATTAGTATTAGTGCCTAAATCCAATCGAGTAGATAAAGAAGCTGTTATGAATCATCTGTTTGCCACAACAGACTTACAGAAGAATTACAGGGTAAATATGAATTTAATTGGTTTAAATGGAAAACCTCAAACAAGAGACATAAAGCTTGTATTAAAAGAGTGGTTGTCATTTAGAACACAGACGGTTACGCGAAGGCTCCAATATAGACTTGACTGGGTTTTAGACAGATTACATATTCTAGAAGGTTTATTGGTTGTCTTTATAAATATAGATGAAGTAATAAGCATAATTAGGAATGAAGACGAACCCAAAAAAGTCTTACAGAAGAAATTTAAATTGAGCGTTATACAAGTAGATGCAATTCTTGAGATACGGTTGCGCCAATTAGCAAAATTAGAAGAAATAAAAATTAAAGAAGAACAAGGAAGTCTAGATTCTGAAAGAAAAGATTTAGAAAAATTATTGGGCTCTAAGGCAAGACTAAAGACTTTAATAAAAAAAGAACTTAAAGATGATGCAGAAGTTTATGGAGATGAAAGAAATAGCCCAATAGTTTATAGAGAAGAGGCAACGGCATTTGACGAGACTGAATTGATCTCTTCTGATCCTGTTACTGTAATATTGTCTGAAAGAGGTTGGGTGAGGGCTGCTAAAGGCCACGATATTGAACCTGAATCATTAAATTATAGAGAAGGAGACACTTTCTTCGCTTCTGCAAAGGGAAGAAATAATCAAAATGCAGTATTCTTAGATTCCAAGGGAAAAGCTTACACACTTCCTTGTCATTCCTTGCCTTCAGCACGAAGTCAAGGCGAGCCTCTTAGTGGGAGACTAAATGCAGAGTCAGGAGAAACTTTTGCTGGTGTTATTTCGGGTCCGATAGAATCACAAGTAGTACTTGCCACTAGTTCGGGTTATGGCTTTGTGGCAAATCTAGGCGATTTGCAGACAAAGAACAAATCAGGAAAAGCTGCCTTAAAAGTTCAAGAGGGAGCACAAGTACTTATTCCTAGAGCTGTAGAGAACGAAAAGGATGTGCTAGCAGCCATCACTAATCAAGGAAGAATGTTAGTATTTCCACTAACTGAATTACCGCAATTGGCTAGAGGAAAAGGAAATAAAATTATAGGAATTCCTAAGGCTAGCTTTGAATCTGGAGAGGACTCCTTGCAGGAAGTTGCTGTCCTTGGAGAAGGAAGAGAATTAAGGTTATTGAGTGGAAAAAGACATTTTACGATCAAGTCTAAAGATTTGGAGAATTTTGTTGGCAATAGAGGTAGAAGGGGTAACTTCTTACCTAAAGGTTTTAGAAAGGTTGATGGCATAGAAGTCATTGGCAGTGATAAAAGCAATAATAAAGAAGAAAATTAAATTTCTATATAGATAAGGACAGATATGAAAGATAAATTTCCAATTATAGGACCTTCAGCTGTGGTAACTAAAGATATGTGTGATCTAAATAATCATATGAATGTTGTTTACTATCAGCATATTTTTGAAGACGGATGTTTAGGATTTTTCACAGAAATGGGTTTTACTGCTGAATATTTTGAAGAAGGGTTTTCTAGTTTCACCCTGGAAACAGATATTCGTTATTTAAAAGAGCTATTAGAAGGTGAAAAAGCTTATCCTTACTTTAGACTTGTGAACTTAAGTCCAAAACTGATTCATTATGCAGGAATAATCTTGGACGAGTCTGGAGAAGTCTCAGCATTCACTGAAAATGTTTTAGCTCATGTTGATATGAGTGTTAGAAAAACTTCAATTATGCCTGAAAAGATTTACTCACCCTTACAACGCATGATGGAAGAGCATAATCAAACAGGTGATATAGGCTTTGATTTGAGGTTAAAAGTTAAATAGAACTCAGTCTTTTCTGAACTTCTTCAGTTAACAAAGGTAAGACTTCTGGAGCTTTAAGGTTTTCTTCAAGCTGTTCAATCTTCGAAGCACCCAATATTATTGTAGAAACATTCTCGTTTAGCAGGCACCAAGCTATAGCAATTTTAGATAGGCTTTCTCCTAATTCGTTTGCAATATTCATTAATTGAGCAACTTTCTTCATCCTTACTTGACCTCTCTCTGAATCTATCATGTGTTTTTTTAACCATTCATAACCTTCCAAAGAAGCTCTAGACCCCTTTGGTATACCATCAAGATATTTTCCTGTTAGTGCACCTGAAGCTAAAGGAGACCAAATAGTAGTCCCCATACCAAATTGATCAAAGATTGTTTTGTATTCAATTTCAAATCTTTTTCTATCTAAGAGATTGTATTGGGGCTGCTCCATTGTTGGAGGAGTTAAGTGATGTTTTTCAGCAAAATCATAAGCTTCAGTAATTTCTTCAGCCGTCCACTCAGAGGTTCCCCAATAAAGTACTTTCCCTTGGGATATTAGATTGTGCATTGCCCAAACAGTTTCTCCAATCGGAGTATCTGGGTCGGCTCTATGACAGAAATAAAGATCTAAGTAGTCAACTTGGAGTCTTTCTAGTGCTTTATCACATGCTTCACTTACATGCTTTCTACTTAACCCAATTTGGGTCGGCAGAGGTTTTTCTTTGGTTCCGAAGAAAACTTTAGAAGATACGCAATATGAATCTCTTGGCTTATCTAATGCTTTCAATGCCTTACCCATTACTACTTCAGATTGACCTCTTTCATAGCCTTCAGCGTTATCGAAGAAGTTAATTCCTGCATCTAAACAAGTACCAAACATTTTTTCAGCTAACTTAGTATCAACTTGTTTGTTGAAAGTTACCCAAGACCCAAAAGAAAGTTCAGAGACTTTTAGTCCTGATTTTCCTAAATTCCTATACTTCATAATGTTTCCTTATATTTGATTTAAAGCTTTGGTTAAGTTTTCTAAACCTTCACTAATATCATCTTCGGATATATTCAGTGCAGGTGCAAATCTTAAAGCTTTATTTCCTGCAGTAACTAGAATTAATCCATTTTCGTAACATCTATCTAGTAATTCAAAAGCATCTAATTCTTTAATATCACAACATATCCATAAACCAGAAGATCTTATACCTGAAAAGACTTTTGTATTAGTAGCCATATCTGATAATGCACTCATCATAAGTTTTTCCTTCTGCTTCACTTCATTCAAGAAGGTCGGATCGGAAACTATTTGTATGACTTTATCAGAAACCGCACAAGCGATTGGATTTCCTCCAAAAGTAGATCCATGTGTTCCTGTTGATAAAGATGGAGCTATATTATTTTTTGTTAATGTGGCACCGATGGGCATCCCGCCGCCTAAACCTTTTGCTGAAGTTAAAATATCTGGCTCAATGTCATATTTCATATAACCAAACAAATATCCCATTCTGCCTACACCACTTTGGACTTCATCCATGATTAGAAGAGTTCCATTTTCATCGCACAACTCTCTGAGAGATTTTAAGAAAGCTTGATCAACTTCATAAACTCCTGCCTCGCCTTGTACAGGTTCAATGATTATTGCAGCTGTTTTATTTGAAATTAAACTTTCGACAGAACTAATATCATTATATTTAGCATGTTTGACACCCCTGACTAGAGGTCCAAAACCTATTTTATGGTTCTCTGAACCTCCTAGAGAAATATTCAAAAGAGATCTGCCATGGAAGGAGTTTTCAAAAGAAATTAATTCATCTCTATTCTCTCCTCTATCATGATGAAATTTTCTTGCTATCTTTATCGCCGCTTCATTTGCTTCAGAGCCTGAGTTGCTAAAATAGACTTTTTCAGCAAAAGTTAGATCCGTAAGTTTTTTTGCAAGATTGATAGCAGGTTCATTTGCTAAGTAATTACTCGTATGCCAAAGTTTATTGGCTTGTTCATTAAGTTCTTTAATTAAGATCGGATGAGAGTGTCCTAGGCTATTAACTGCAATACCTCCTCCAAGATCAATATATTCTTTATTATTCTTATCCCAAACTCGTGATCCTAGAGCTCTGTCTGGTATAAAGTCTGCAGGTGCATAGTTTGGCATCATTACCTCTTCATAAGTCCCTTTTAGCTTAATATTGTTGTTATTATTCTTTTTCATATAGCTTTGAATGTCCTAGGCGATGTATTATAGATGCCCTAAACATATGATCAAAATTCAAAGTAACAAAGAAAAGAACTTTCATCGCATCCTGTTAAGACCTAACCAATCAATAAGTTGGAAATCCGGTCTTGTCTTTATAGTGGTTATCGCCTTTACCTGCTTGAGCATAGGATTAGGTTTTGCTTATGTAGGTGCTACATTAATACTTCCATTTGCGGGTTTAGAGGTAATATTCGTAGGAATTTGTACCTATTTAGTGCTTAACAAAACTTCGCAACAAGAAGTCATAACTTTATCTAAAGATAAACTGATAATAGAGAAGGGAGCATATAGATTAAAAAAAGTGTGGGAATACTTCCGGCTATGGTCTTACATTACAGTAGAAAGACCACAACATCCTTGGTATCCAGCTCATATAGTGGTAACTTCAAAAGGTGAGAGGGTACCTTTAGGTGATTTTTTAAATGAACAAGAAAAGGAAAAATTAGTTTCCAGTTTAGAAAGCATTATTTTAGATTTGCGTTGATTATTTCCTCTGGTCAAATCTTTTTCCAACCATGGCTGAAGCAATATTAATTTTTTGAATATCTATTGTTCCTCCTGCAATCCCCCATCCCCAAACGTCTCTATAATGTCTTTCCATAGGATACTCTTTATTGAAACCATAACCGCCCATGAGTTGCATTGCAGAAGCAACAACTTCTCTAGCAGTTTCGTTTGAGAAACATTTACCTACACTTGATTCAAAGATACTCGGAAATCCTTCTTGCGCGTTGTGCGCGGCTCTATGTATAAGAAGTCTTGAGCCTTCAACTTTCATGGCCATTTCTGCCAATTTCATCTGCACTGCTTGAAATTCAACTATAGGTTTACCAAATTGCTCCCTTTCTTGTACATACTTTAAGGCCTTCTCTAAGGCTCCAGAAGCTTGGCCTAGACACATAGTTGCGTTACCGCATCTCTCAAGATCAAAGGCTTCCATTAATTTTTTGAAACCTCCATCTGCTTCTACTATTACATTACCGATTGGAACTTCCACGTTATCAAAGAAAATATCAGCCGAAGGTATCCCACTCCAACCCATTAATTTCTCTTGTTGCCCAAAACTCATACCTGGAGTGCCTTTTTCAACGTAGACAGCGCCGATACCTTTTGCTCCGGGATCGTCAGACATTTTGCAATAAACTACATATCCCTCTGAGTGCCCTCCACCGGAACACCATCTTTTGGTTCCATTCAATATAATTTTGTCATTTTTAATCTCAGCTTTTGTTGTAAGGTCTGTTAGGGCTGATCCGGCATTAGGCTCAGACATGGAAACAGCCACCACAATATTTCCCTTACAAACTTCAGGTATGATTTTTTCTTTAAGTGCTTCTGAAGCAAAATGTTCAATTGCTTTTACAGGACCAACACAACTTTCAAATATAGGAAACGCTACAGCAGAAGAAATTTTTGCAAATTCTTCCATAACTAAAAGAGCATCTAGATTTGATAGACCTAATCCTCCGTATTTATCTGATACATTTATTCCTAAAAACCCCATTTCAGAATATTTTTTTAACCATTCTTTTGATAAAGGCTCTCCAGTTTCCTCAATTGATAAAGCTACTTCTATCATCTCATTTTGAGCAAAATTTCTAGCTATTTCCTGTAATTCCCTTTGTTGCTCTGAAAGTTTAAAGTCCATGTTGTCTCCTAAATTATTCTATTTACTTTTAAATCTTCTATTTCTTCTTCACTATACCCAAGACCAGAAAGTATTTGTTTATTATGTTCTCCGAGCTGAGGTGATCTAGTTCGAATATCACCTGGTTTGTCAGACAATTCTACAGCTGGCGCTGCCACTGGGTACTCCTTATCTAAAGTAGGGTAACTCATTTTTACAAATGCTTCTTTTTCAATGACATGTGGTTCTTTTAAAGTTTCTTCAGCTTTCAGAACTTCGCCTACTGGGATTCTTGATTTTTCTAATTCTTTAATGGCTTCTTGATTCGTCCTCTCGCTACACCAAAGAGCCATTCTTTCGCTTATTAAAATTCCATTCTCACCCCTTATTAAGTCGTCTTTAAATCTAGGATCGTCAATCCAAGTCTCTTCTCCAACAAGATGTGCCCATCTTTCAAAGAGAGGCTGACCGACCGTTTGGACTAAAATCCATCCATCCTTGGTTTTAAAGGAATCTGAAGGTCCAGAAGTTTGAGATCTGTTTAATGTAGCCACTCGGTTTACACTAAGCAGATCCTGTTCTATTAATAAACTATTGGTTGTTGTTAATGCTGTTTGCAAGAGTGAAGTTTGTACTCTTTGTCCTTTTCCCGTTTTATCTCTATCAATATAGGCAAGAAGCGTTCCAAAGGCTGCTAAAGATGCGCTACAAAAATCTACGTAAGGAGCATAAGCTTTAGTTGGTTCATCAGGGTTACCTGTCATATCCATCGCTCCAGACATAGCTTGGGCAACACCATCGAAACCAACTCTTTCAGCGTAGGGACCTGTTGTGCCAAAAGCTGTATTAGAAGTAAGAATTATTTTAGGGTTTATTTTATACAAACTTTCGTAATCCAATCCCATGGATTTGAGTGTAGATTCAGGAAGATTAGCTATTACTATGTCAGAATTCTCTACAAGCCTTTTAATGACCTCCTGACCTTTTTCTTTTGTGGGATTAAGGGTCATACCTAATTTATTTCTATTAAGCTGAAGAAACATTGCTCCTTGTCCGTCTTCAGTTACTGGAGTCACGTATCTATCTTCACTTCCGTCAACTCTTTCTATTCTGATGACCTCGGCCCCATAATCAGCTAGCAAAGCACCGCAGAAAGGACCAGCTATATACCTTCCAAAATCCAAAACTTTTACTCCTTCTAAAATACTACTCATTGTTTTATTTCCTTTGATGTTGTTTTAAAAAATCCCAGATTAGTTCATTGCCCCAGTTAAGATCCTTATATTCTCTTTTGCACTCATAATAAGATTGAACATTGTTATTTTGTAATGAGTCTCTACAAAATCCAACACTTTCATTCTGCCCTGGCCAAAAATGACCTCCTCCAGGTATTTCACAGATCTGGACTTCATGGTTAGAAGAATCACATTTACTTCTTTTTGAACAGATTAATCCTTTCTCCTGAGAAAACTTTAGCTCAGAGTTAATTAAGTTATCATTACAATTCATTGCATTAGCCCAATTATTAAATAATTCGGACGTTGGTTCGTAAAAGAAACCATCCGAAGAAGAAGAGCCGTCATAAGGCGTTGTTTTATCTAAAGAGCCATAAATAATTAATAAAGGAAGGTCACTTTTGTTTTCACAAGAATTAGAAATTGCTACGGAGCTTGCAACCGCAACTGACGCACTCAGTAGTTCCGGGTGTAGGCAAGAAAATCTATAAGTCATGGCACCACCGTTACTCATTCCAATCATGTACCGTCTTTTTTTATCAATTCGATAATTAGAAGAAACCTCTTCTATCACAGATTTTAAGAAACCCAAATCGTCATAACATGAAGTCCAGGCACAGAAGCTAAAATCTGAACACTCTGGTGGCTTGGGATAGGTAGGTCTATTTAACTTACATTTTTTTGGTTTATTTGGTTCTTGTTCCTTATTACTCACCAAGTCATTCCAAGAACTTACAAATGTCGATCTGTTCTGAAAAACTGAATTGAAATGAGAGCCTTGAGGATAAACTATTACTATATCTTCCTTTTCAGCAAGTAAATTCATTCCCTTGGTAGTTTCTTTTTGGAATCCGCTCGCAGTTCCTGTATAGCCATGCAGACCAAATATTACTGGGAATAATTTTTTCTTATTTTCTTCGTAATTATCAGGAAGATAAATTAAGTATTCTCTCTCTATACCTTCCCAATCCTTTTTTATAGATAGATATTCTTCCGTCCATAAATTTGAACTCAATAAATATAAATAGACAGTTAGACTAAGAAGAATTTTAATATTCATAATTTAATTAAACGATTCTAGGATTATAATTTAAAGATGATAGATCAAAAAATACCAGAAGGCTTTAAAGAGCTAAAAATTCCTCAAAAGCACATTGAAAATATGGGTCCAGGATTTTATAAAAAAGAGGACGATCAATTATTTATGATCTTCTTTGCTAAAGAAGAACATAGTAATTTTTATGAATCAGCCCATGGAGGTGCACTTATGGCCTTAGCTGATTTTTGTACAACTTCTGCGATGATGAAGGATAGAAATAGTTTAGTGACAACAGTGAGCTTTCACACTGAGTTTATAGCACCTGCGCCCATTGATAGCATGCTACTTATACGCGCTAAACCTACTAAAGTAGGAAAATCTATAGGTTTTGTGGAAGGTGACATAACTGTTGATGATAAGACTATAATTACTTTTGGAGGAGTTGGAAAAATACTAAAAACATAATGGACAAAAAATACGAAATAATTGTTTATGGCGCTACCGGCTTTACTGGTCAGATTTGCTGTAAATATCTAAGGGATAATTATCCTGACTTGATTTGGGCAATGGCTGGAAGAAATGAAGAAAAATTAGAACAAATTAAATCTAATTTTAATTTTCACTGTGACGTAGTAGTTGCTGATGGTGCAGATATCGAAGCTTTAAGATCATTGGCAAGCCAAACTAAAGTCGTTTTATCGACAGCAGGGCCATTCGCAAGATACGGCTCTTTATTGGTTCAGGCGTGTGTGGAAAAAGAAGCTCATTACACCGACATAACAGGCGAAAACCATTGGGTTAGAGGTCTGATTGACAAGCATCATGAAGAAGCTGCTTCAAAAGGAATAAGAATTATTCCGTCGTGCGGGTATGATTCTATTCCTTCTGACATTGGGGCCTTTTTCACAATAAACCAATTTGGTAAGTCTGTATCTAGAGTCGATGTTTATCATGAAGCATTAGGTGGTGCTTCAGGCGGTACGACAGAAACTATGTTTACTATGGACGGTCTTAGTAAAGAAATGAGAGATCCTTTTGTTTTAAATCCCAAAGAAACTGTATCAGAAGAGCAGAGAGAAAAATCTAAAGATGGCTTTACTATTGAACAAATTGATGGAGTAGAAGGGTGGACCGGAATGGGTATGATGGCTGTTGCTAATACCAGAGTTGTAAGAAGATCAGCTGCATTAATGGAGCAGAATCAGAAACCTTATGGAAATAATTTTACTTTTGGCGAGCATGGTTTGTTTTCAACTAAACGTATGGCTAGATTAGCTTCTTATGGACTGATAATGGCTTTCATAGTTTTGAGTACACCTATAAAACGATTAGTGAGACCTTTTCTTCCAAAACCTGGAGAAGGCCCGAGTCAAGAAATGCAAGATAAAGGCTGGTTTAGAGCAACTTTCGTTGCACATTCTGAAGATGGCGATAGAAAGATCTGTTCAATGTATGGATCCGGAGACCCTGGATATAAATCTACAGCTAAATTAGTTTGTGAATCTGCTATGGCTCTAGCTAAGTCTAATGAACTTCCTGGAGGCAATGAATATGGTGGAGTTTTAACTTCTGCCGTAGGACTAGGAGAAGTTTTAGTGGACAGACTTAGGAATGCTGAAATTGAATTTAAAGTTCTAAATTAGACTTTAAACCTTTTAAGTTTTTTCTTCACCAACCTATTCTTTAAAGAAGCTGTTTGTATGACTCCTTCTTCGAAAGGAACCTTGGCTTCACCTTGAATCAACGGTCTAAGATAATTTTTGCAAGATTGAGTTATTCCAAATCCATCCTTTGATATGAAATTTTTAGGCATTTTCTTTTCTACGTTGGCTACCTTAGATAGTTCCACTTTTCCAATTTCCCAAGAATAAGGTTTAGATTTCTTCCTTACAATAACTGGCATGATGCTATTTTCACCAGAAGTAGCAAATTGAACAGCAGCTTTACCAACTGCATATGCTTGATCCAAGTCTACTTTAGAAGATATATGCCTTGCTGATCGTTGTAGGTAGTCTGAAACAGCCCAATGGTATTTGAGTTCTAATTTTTTATTAACTATTTCCGCAATTCTAGGCCCCACACCTCCAAGTTGTTTATGACCAAAAGAATCGACTCTTCCTGCATCTGCAAGAAATTTTCCATTTTTGTATTTCACACCTTCTGATACAACTATTACGCAATAACCGTCTTTTTTTACCGAATCTTTTACCTTCTGCAAGAATTTACTTTCATTGAAAGGAACTTCTGGAAGCAAAATAATGTGCGGTGCTGGATTATCTTTAGATTGTGCTAAGCCTGAAGAAGCAGCTAACCAGCCTGCGTGTCTTCCCATTACCTCAAATATGAAAACTTTTGTGGAGCTACTAGACATACTTTTTACGTCTAAAGCTGACTCTTTTGTAGAGGTAGCAATATACTTTGCAACAGAACCAAATCCAGGACAGTTATCCGTATAAGGTAAGTCGTTGTCTATAGTTTTAGGAATACCTATACAAGTAACTGGAAATCCAGCTTCTTTTGTGTATTGAGATATTTTATTTGAGGTGTCTTGAGAATCCCCGCCGCCGTTATAAAAGAAGTACCCTATCTCATGAGCTTTAAAAACTTCAATTAACCTTTTATATTCTCTTCCATTCTGCGCGGCATCTTTAAGTTTATGCCTGCAAGAACCAAAAGCTCCACCAGGTGTATGCATTAGTTTTCTAATTTCTGAAGGGTTTTCGACACTGGTGTCTATAAGCTCTTCATTCAGGATTCCTAAAATTCCATCTTTTCCAGCGTACACTTTTTTAATTCTTTTAGACTTTCTAGCCGACTCTATAACCGCACAAGCAGTAGCATTTATGACTGAAGTTACTCCTCCAGATTGAGCGTATAGAGCATTTTTTGCTTTCATATGTGTGATGTTACTGAAAACAAGTCTATCTTGGAATCATTCTTGATAGGTATAATCCTTTTATGGCTAAAGAAAAAATTCATATATTAGGAATATGTGGAACTTTTATGGGAGGATTGGCCATCTTAGGAAAAGAAGCCGGTCTTGAAATAAGCGGATGTGATTCTAATATTTATCCCCCTATGTCAGAACATTTATTTGAAATGGGCATTGAAATTAATTCCGGTTATAACCCTTCTGATTTACCAAAAGCTGATTTCTATGTTATCGGAAATGCTATTTCAAGAGGCAATCCTGCTTTAGAGGAATTGCTTAATAGAAAGGCTAATTTAATTTCGGGACCACAATGGTTATATAACTTCGTGCTTAAGAATAAAAAAGTCATAGCAGCATCAGGAACTCATGGCAAAACAACAACAACTGCCATGATTGCATGGATTTTTGAATACTTGAAGATCGATGTAGGATATCTTATCGCAGGAAAGCCAAAAGATTTTAAGAAATCTGCCAGAAAAGGGTCTGAAGATATTTTTATTATCGAAGCAGATGAGTACGACACAGCTTTTTTTGATAAAAGATCAAAATTTATACATTACAAGCCCGATACACTGATTGTAAATAATATTGAATTTGATCATGCAGATATTTTTAAAGATATAACTGACATACATAAAGAGTTCCATAATTTAATAAGGTCAATGCCAGAAGAGGCACAAATTATCTTTCCTACAGAAGATTTAAACATAGCTAAAGTTCTAAATATGGGTTGTTGGAGCAAGCAAGAGAGCTATTCAATTAATGGTAAGGCTCAGAATAATTACACTGCAATATCATCAGATTATTCAAAAATAAGATTCAAAACAGACACTGATGAGGGTGAATTAAATTGGAAGATGTTTGGTGAATATAACGCTAGAAACGCAATGAGTGCGATCTTAGCAGCCAGAAGATATGGCGTAACTCTTACTCAATCGTTAGAAGCATTATCACATTTTAAAGGAGTTGCTAAAAGACAAGACATACTTATTGAAGAAGAAAACATTATTGTCATGGAGGATTTTGCTCATCATCCCACAGCCATTCAGATGACTTTATCGGGTCTTCGAAATAGGTATAAGGATCACAAAATTATTGCAGCCATAGAATTACGGTCTAATACTATGAAGTCAGGACATCATGATGATGTGTTAATTAAAGCTACAAAAGAAGCAGATAAAGTTTATTGGAAAATTGAAGATAAGAAGCAATTAGATAAATTTTTAGACTCAGATATTTCTAGGTCTAAACCAATTCAATCAGTTGAAGAAACTTCTAATGAGATAGTTCAAGGTATCGAAAAAAAGACTTTAATTGTAGTTATCTCAAATGCAGATTTTGATGGTTTGTCACAAAAAATAATAAATAAATTATAAAAGAGATAAATGAAGGAAATTAATACTTACCCCGTATTTCCCCTTTCAATTAATGTTCTTCCAGGTGCCTACCTGCCATTGCAGATATTTGAACCAAGATACTTAGACATGGTAAAAAGTAGTTTAGCTAAAGAAGAAGGGTTCTGTATTGCCTTAACTAAGCAAGATGAAGAGGCATATACAGATGAACTACCAAACCTTTTTGAGGTAGCGACTTATGTAGAAATTGTGGATTTTAATCAGCTTCAGAATGGACTACTTGGAATCACTGTCAAAGGGTTAGACAAAGTTAAGATTTTAGATAGATGGAAGCAAGATGACGAATTACTATTAGCTAAAATATCTAAATTTAAAGAATTAGGAGAAGATTTTTCTGAAGATCCTGCTTATAAAGAAATATGGAGTATGTTGACAGAAATAAGCAATCATCCAGAAGTAAAAAAATTAAATTTAGAAATAGATCTAAAAAATGCCATTAATGTCAGCTACATACTTGGGAGCCTGCTTCCTCTTACTCCTATAGAAAAACAGACGATGCTGGAATTAGAGAATAGTCTAGAGAAACTTGACTTTCTAAAGTCTATTATTAAAAAGTTGGGCGGTTAAATTTATGTTCCTGATCGCCAATTTCCATGAAAACCATATGGAATTCTGTGAGGAAGCATTGCTCTTGCAATAGGCCCTGATGAAATATTTTCAGCATCGAATATCATTAGATCTGAACGATTCTCTTCTCCTAGATAGCCTAAAGCAATAACATAGCCAACGCCTTCATCTGCATCGGGTGATTTTGGAACGAATATTGGCTCTCCCACTGCATCAAGTTCTGATAAAGAAAAAACTTCTTTATTGCCTGTTTTATAGTCGTATCTCGTAATTGAGTTAAAACTAATTCCCTTTGGAGAGTTTCCATGATTAGAAGCATAAATACCATAACGGTAATTAGACATACTGTATCTTTCATCTAATCTCGGAAATTCACCAATATGTTCATCAAGGTAGTCTTTTTTTATTGAACCTGAGTTGGAAGTAAGGTCAATTTCCCAACGATTTAGCCTTGCTTCAGCTTTTTTATTGTCAGGTGTAGATCCGTCAAGATGAGGAAATAAAGGTGCTTCTTCAAATTGCATCATATCAGCAACTATCTTATCCCCATCGGTATATGCATTCATGGGATGAAAAACATAACAAGGATCATCCTCAATCCATTTGATATCTTTGACGGTCCCGTTTCTTGGCATAACTCCTATCTGACTTAATCTATTTGAGTCCCAAGCTATTGGCGACATGCCTTTAGCTACAAGATTGAAATCTATGATTAATGGAAAGATAGGAAATATTACATGTTCGGTTGTTACTATAAAGTCGTGAACCATACTCGAATAAGGAGTTTCAAATTCAGAATAACCTGTAAGTTCTCCAGAGGCATCGATAACAAAGTAAGTCATCTTATTTTCACCAAATCCATAACTAAAACCAAACATTTCACCAGTTTTGGGATCAATCTTGGGATGAGCTGTCATAGCAGAATGTAATTTTTTCTTATAGTCCCAAGATCCTTTTGATTCAAGGCTTATTGGGTCTAGTTCAAAGGGTGGATGTCCTTCTTCAAGGGCAAGCAGTTTATTAGCATGATAAATGATATTGGTATTTGCTGTTCCATCTGAGCTATCAAAATCATAAATTGGATCAGATTCCATAGGATTAAGGGCATTGATTAAAGATCTCCCAGCCTTTCTTTCTTGTTTCCATTTAGAAGTTTGTACCCATCTATTCTTGTAAGAGATTTTGCCGTCCTCAAAATTAAACGCATGGATCATTCCATCTCCAGCAAACCAGTGGTATTGTCCTCCCATTGGAGGAAATTGTGGATCAGGACCATTTCTGTAGTAGCTTCCAAACAAGTCTTTAGGCACCTCACCTTCGATAATTAAATCTTTTATATCGCACTCCATCCTTAGCGGTGCGTAGTTCCCTTTAAGATTAGGATGATCAGGATAAACTTCTGTCATGGTTATTCCTCTATATATTTACTGTTAAAGTACCTTACTATTGTTATCAATACAATAATTCCAATTAATATTGCTATTATCCAGTTAAGATCAAATTGGCTGTCAAAAATTGATTTTCCAGCGTAATAACCAGGAACAGTGTAAAGAATAGCCCACAAAAAAGAAGAGAATATCTCGACAGTGAAGAAATATTTAAAGTTCATACCCAATGAACCCGCCGTAATTGGAAGCAAGGGTCTAATTGGTCCTATAAACTTTCCGATAAATACCCCTAAGATACCAAAACGCTTCACAAAGCTTCTCCCTTGGACTAATAAATTAGGATATTTATTAAAGGGCCATAATTTATCAATAGATTTACTAATTTTAGTTCCAAGCAAGAAACTCAGAATATCAGCTAAATAACTTGCGACATAAGCAATCAATACAAGTTCAACAACATTCAATGTAGAGGAGGCCATTCCCGAAATCACAGCAAGGAGCACAACACCTGGAATTATCACTCCAATTAAAGCAAAAGATTCTATAAAAGCAGCAAAAAATACACCAAGCGCAATCCATTCAGGATGATCCTTTAACCACAAAATTACTTCATTGAACTCAAACACTTTATAATCTTTATTTTAACTATTGTTTCATTAGAATATTGCATTATGCCAGACAGTAAAGATATAAATATTTATATGGATTCTCTAGGATCTTCAGCTAAGAGAGCTTCTAGGATTCTATCTCAAGCTTCCGTAGAGCAAAAGAATAGTGCCTTATTAAGTATTGCTGAGAAGATAGATTTAAAGCGTCAAGATATACTAAAAGAAAATCAACATGACCTGGCGGAAGCAAAGAAAAAAGAAATAGGAGACGCTCTTATTGATAGATTAGAATTAACACAAGACCGAATAGATTCTATGATTTCCGGATTAAAAGTAGTTTCAGAATTACCTGATCCAGTAGGTGAGATTACAAATTTAAAGCCTACTCCATCGGGAATAGATGTCAGTAAAATGAGAGTTCCTTTAGGGGTTGTTGGAATTATTTATGAATCAAGGCCAAACGTAACTGCAGATGCAGCTGCTTTATGTTTGAAATCTGGAAACTCTTGTATTCTTAGAGGTGGGTCTGAAGCCATTCTTTCTAACAAAATTATTTGGCAGTGTTTGCAAGAAGGTCTCGATGAATCTGGACTTCCTAAAGAATGTATTCAGTTAGTAGAAATTATAGATCGAGCGGCTGTTAAAAGTCTTCTACAAATGGATAAGTGGATTGATGTCATTATACCTAGAGGTGGAAAAGGATTAGTAAAGCTCATTTCTGAAGAATCTAGAGTACCTGTAATCAAACATTTGGATGGTATATGTCACGTCTATATCGATCTAGATTCTGATCCTGAGAAATCTATAGATATAGCTTTTAATGCAAAGACATACAGGTATGGTATCTGCGGTGCTATGGAAACGTTACTTATCCATGAAGAAGTTGCTTCAAGAATACTCCCTAAATTACTAGATAAATATAATGCAGAAGGTGTTGAAATAAGAGGATGTGAAGTTACCCAAAAGATCATTAAAGTTAAAGCCGCAAATGACGAAGACTGGACTACAGAATACTTGGCTCCAGTTTTATCAATAAAAGTTGTTAAAGGTTTAGAGGAAGCTATAGAACATATTAATTTATACGGCTCTAGCCATACTGATTCTATAGTTACTGAAAATGAAGAAAATGTTGCAATTTTCTTTGATAAAGTTGATTCCAGTTCTGTTATGCATAATTTGCCTACCTGCTGGGCTGATGGATTTGAATACGGTTTAGGAGCTGAAGTAGGAATATCAACTGATAAAATCCATGCAAGAGGTCCAGTTGGACTAGAAGGTCTCACTTCCCAGAAGTTTATAGTAAAAGGTAATTCTCAGCTTAGAGGGTCTTGAGTAAGCCTAATTCTAAATCTGAATTTATTGGTATCTTCGGGGGTACCTTTGACCCAGTGCACAAGGGCCACACAGAAATCATTAAAAATTTATTTGAATTAATTCCACTAGACAAGGTCATAGTTATTCCAAATGGAATGCCTCCACATAAAGAAGCATCAGTAAGTTCAGAGGAAAGACTTAAAATGGTTTCCTCAGCTTTTAAGAATATAGACAAAGTAGTAATTGATGACAGAGAGATTAAAAAAAAGGATCCTTCTTATGCAATTTCTACCCTTAAAGAGTTAATTAAAGAAAATCAAGAACATTCTTTTATTTGGATTATGGGATCAGACTCATTTGCTGGAATTAATAGTTGGTATAAATGGAAAGATTTTCTAAAACTGGTCAATATTATTGTGATGATTAGACCTAATCATGAAATACCTGAAGACAGTGAAGCTTATAAGCTTTTGCACAAAAGCCATACAATAAATAAAGCCTCCTTAAGCTCAGGAACAGAAAAGATTTTTCTTTTAAAAATTCGACCTATTGATATAACCTCAACTGACATAAGGAACAAGATAAATGAGGGGGAAGATGTTTCGAATCTTCTTCTAGAAGAAGTAAATGAACTTATAAATAAAAGGAACTTATATCAATAAAATATGACTATATCTTTAAAGAATAAAATTATAGAAAACTTGGAAGACATTAAGGCAGTAGACCCAATAGCAATAAATGTTAAGAAAATTAGTACTTTCACTGATTTTATGATTATTGCTTCTGGAACTTCTAATAGACACATAACAGCTATTAGTGAAAAGGTAATTGAAGGGTTAAAGGAAAATAATATCAAGGATGTCAAAGTAGAAGGACAAGGTAATGATTATTGGGTTCTTGTTGATGCTGGGGATGTGATTATCCATTTAATGTCAGCTGAAGCCAGAGAGTTTTATGATTTAGAAAGTTTATGGGATCCTGATTTGTAATGTTAATTAATATTGTTTGCATAGAATCCAGCAGACCTGACTGGAGTAAACAAGCCTTTGAGTCTTATCAATCCAAATTTAATAAATCCATTAACATTCAATGGAAAGGATGTAAGCCCGTCCAAAGAAACAAGAGTTATGATATAGATAAGGCTATTAAAAAGGAAAGTGACTTGCTTTTAGCTAAGACTAAAAAAGAAGACTTAATCATATGTTTAGACAAAGCAGGCAAGAGCTTCGATACTCTTAAACTCAAGCAGAATTTTGATAGCTGGATATCCTCTTCTAAAGATATTTCATTTCTCGTGGGCGGTCCAGACGGACTAAGCTCTGAATGCATAAGGCGAAGTCACTTAGTCTGGTCATTATCTGGCCTTACTTTTCCTCATTCATTAATACCAGTTTTATTAATTGAACAAATTTATAGAGTTTGGTCTATAACTCAGAATCACCCTTACCATAGATAGACATGAGAATAGATCACCACCTTAAGAGTAAAGAAAATGATTTGAGAATATTAAAACAAAGATCAAGCATCCTGTTTTTTTTAGCATTTTTATTAGTTTTAATTGGTTTGTATAAGATTATCGAGCTTACAGTCCTTGATGGGCAACAATACTTTACAGAGTCAGAAAAAAAATAGAATTATTAATGTTCCAATATATCCTTCGCGAGGATTGATCAAATTAACCGATGGGGAAATTGTTGCCGAAAATATAGTAAAGCACGAATTATTAATAAGAAAAGACTTAGTTAATAAAGCTTCAAATGAAATTAAAGATCTACAGAATATTCTCTCATTGCCGGATATTGTATTAGATTTTTCTAAAACCATTAATGGATCTGATGAACTTATTTTAATTTCAGGACTTACTTATGAACAACTAGCCAAATACCAAACCAATAAGCAAAAATGGCCTTCTATAGAACTTAAAACTCAACTGAGAAGATTTCTTCCTCATAAAAATGTCTTTTCTCATGTTATTGGTCATTTAGGAGAAGTCACAAAAGAAGATGAAAGACAATATCAAGATATACGATACAAAGCAGGATCTTATATAGGGAAAGTAGGTCTTGAAAAAAGATATGAGTCTGAGATGCGAGGAAAAAGCGGTATGAGCATCATAGAAGTGGACGTATTCGGTAACCAAATTAGGGAGATAGAAAGAACGCAACCTATAAGGCCTTCAAATTTATATTTATCTTTAAATCTAAAATTACAACAGTTAGCCAGAGAAGAATTATCCGGTCGAAAAGGTGCAATAATTGCAATTGATCCTAATACAGGATTTATTAAGGCTCTTGTCAGTTCTCCTGACTATAATCCAAATGTATTAAATAAAGCTGAAAATGGTTTCTCTTATCCTAGAGATAATCAAAAGGATGCTCCTTTATTTAATAGAGCAATATCAGGTTCTTATCCTCCAGCATCTACTATTAAGCCTTTTTTAGGGCTATTAGGTTTAGAAGAAGAAACTATTGATACCTCTACAATTATTATTGATGAAGGAGTTTTTCAGATTAATGGCGAAGGCAGGAAATATAGAGGTTGGAAAGAAGATGGCCATGGGAATGTAAATCTCCATAAGGCAATAGTTGAATCTTCTGATGTTTATTTCTATGAACTAGCTTCCAAATTGACAATTGATAAGATTTCTAATTTTTTGAGTTTATTTTACTTTGGAAAAAATACGGGGATCGATCTTATTAATGAGTCTCCAAGCGTATTACCTGACCGTAGTTGGAAACTTGGTCATATTGGAGAAAGTTGGTTTATAGGAGATACAGTTAATATGGGTATTGGCCAAGGATATATTACTGTTACTCCGCTTCAGCTTGCTGCGTCTGTTTCTGCTATTGCAACTAAAGGTAAAATTTTTAAGCCTAAATTAGTGAAACGTATAGGAGGTCAAGTTATTGAACCTGAACTTTTGTTTTCAATAGAATTAAAAAATAAGGAAAATTGGGAAGCTATAGAGGAATCGATGATAGCAGTGATTGATTCATGGAATGGTACGGCCCACAACCTTTATAAAGAAGGAGGTACAAAGATTGCAGGCAAGACGGGAACAGCTCAAATTAAAAGTTTAGTTGATCAAGAAATGACTGTAAAAGAAGAATACGAAGGTATAAGGGAAATAGAAAAGAATAGAGATCATGCTCTCTTTATCAGTTATGGTCCATTGCCCAGCCCTAACTTGACTGTAGTTGTTATTGTTGAGAATGGAGAATCGGGTAGTTCAGTCGCTGCACCAATTGCTATGAAATTGCTTGAACAATATCAAAAGGAGATACTCGCAGATGTCTAGAAGAGCCCCCTTAGATTATGAGATTAATAATCCTTTAACAAATAGTTCAAATTCGCTTTATAAGATATTTAAAGACATACCCTTATTTTTTGCCCTTTCACTCATTCTTAGCTTTGGCTTATTTATGCTTTATAGCGCTAGCGGTCAGTCCATAGCAATGGTTTCTAGACAATTAATTTATATTATTGCTGGCTTATTCTTGATGCTTTTAGTTGCGCAGTTGAAACCCGAATCATATAAGAATGTCTTAATGAACTCATATTGGTTTGGATTATTCTTGTTAGTCTATGTATTAATTAATCCAGCCGAAGGATACGCTACAAACAGATGGATTGATGTTTGGTTTTTTAACTTTCAACCATCAGAAATAATTCGTCTTCTTTTACCTCTATCCTTAGTGGCTTACTTATGCAGAAAGGATTCTAGACCCAAAATACATGATTGGTTTATTACATCAATAGCAGCCTTTATATGCTTTTATTTGGTTGCTAGGCAGCCAGACTTAGGTACTGGGCTAATTGTATTCACTTCAGGCTTGATACCAATATTTTTAGCTGGATTGCCTTACAAGATTATTTTTGGTTATTTAGCTGGGTTAGCTATTGCTGCTCCTTATTTATGGTCTAATTTACTATTAGAATATCAAAGACAAAGGGTCTTAACGCTTATTAACCCTGAGGCTGATCCGTTAGGAACAGGATGGAATATAAATCAATCCCAAACTGCTATTGGATCAGGAGGATTAACTGGAAAAGGCTATCTATCTGGGACGCAGAGTCAGCTAGATTTTATCCCTGAAAGTCACTCTGATTTTATTTTTTCAGTTATAGCCGAAGAGCTAGGTTTAATAGGTATTTTGACGATGTTCTTTTTATATGGTTTTATTATTTGGAGAGTATTTAAGATCAGTTATAAGTCAGAGACAAATTTTGAGAGAATCACATGCAGTTCTTTAGGTTTTATCTTTCTTTTATTTATTTTAATCAATGTATTAATGGTTATAGGTATAATCCCTGTAGTGGGAGTGCCTTTACCTTTAATAAGTCAGGGAGGTACTTCGATAGTGGTCCATTTACTTGCTTTTGGAGTGATTTTATCAATGAAGAATACTGTTAGATGAAAATCAAAGGAATAATTCTAGTTGTTTCTATGACTTTGCTTTGTACAAAGATCTCTTCTGATGAAAATTTTAATTATTCATCACGAGGTGATGTTAAAGAATATATTGCAGAACTATCTGCTAAACATGATTTTGACTTTGAACAACTTTTGAAACTTTTGGGGAGTGCAGTTTATCAAGAAAAAGTTGTAAGGATAATGAATAGACAACCAGAAGGAACAATGACTTGGTCTGGATATAAGAAAATGATGGTTTCTGATTCTAGGATTTCAGCCGGTAAAGAATTTATCAATTTATATAGGGAAGATTTATATAGAGCTGAAGATCTTTACGGAGTTCCTGCTGAAATAATAGCCTCTATCATTGGTATAGAAACCCGTTATGGAAGAATAACAGGGAATATAAGAGTATTAGATTCCTTGATGACACTCTCTTTTAATTACCCAAGAAGATCAGAGTTTTTTAAGATTCAACTAGAAGAATTTCTTCTATTAAGTAGAGAGGAAGGTTTTGATCCTAGTTCCTTAGAAGGTTCAATTGCTGGAGCAATGGGTTATGGCCAATTTATGCCTGATAGTTATAGAAAGTACGCAGTTGATTTTGACTCAGATGGAATAAGAGATATTTTAACGAATCCAGTTGACGCTATTGGAAGTGTTGCTAACTTTTTAAGCAAGAAAGGAAAGTGGAAGCCTAATACTCCAATAGCAATGAAAGCTAAAAGTATTCTTGATGAGACTACTTTCCAATCAAAATTTAAGCCTTACATGACATTCAATGAATTAAACGAAATAGGTCTTCAACCTCAGGAGAAGATACCGGGGAATCTAAAATTTGTTCCAATATCACTTGAATTAGATGAAGGTTTTGAGCATTGGTTAGGTTTTGATAATTATTATTCTTTATCAAGATACAATAGAAGTAAGTTATACGTTATGGCAGTAATTGAATTTAGTAGGTCCTTATCAATATATTTATAGCAGGAAAATTTAGTATGTATAACCCTTTTAAGCTTATCAAAATAGTAACTCTATTTTTTTTAACAATTTCTTTACTAGCAGAGGAAAGCTTCATTCCAGATCCTCCTTCTTTGAATGCAACTAATTACATCTTAATGGACTCTGTATCGGGAAGGATTCTGGCAGAGAAGGGAGCAGATGAAAAAATTGAGCCAGCTAGCATAACTAAAATTATGACAGGATATGTTGCGGCAGATCAGGCTGAAAAAGGTTTTGTAAGCTTGTCTGATGAAGTGTTTATAAGTGAGAATTGTTGGAGAAAGCAAGGATCCAAAATGTTTATAAGGGAAGGTACAAGAGTCTTACTATCCGACCTCATTAAAGGCATGGTTATACAATCTGGCAATGATGCTAGTTGCGCTATTGCTGAACATGTGGCTGTATCAGAGGAAGGTTTTGTCCAGTTGATGAACTTATATGCTCGCGAAATGGATTTAAAAAATACCAAATTTATAAATGAGAGTGGATGGCCAGATCCAGAACATTATTCTTCTGCAAGAGATTTAGCTATTCTTTCAAAAAATTTAATTAAGAAATTTCCCAATCATTATTCTCTTTATAAAGAAAAATACTTTACTTTTAATGAAATAAAGCAAAGGAATAGGAATAGTCTATTGTGGCAAGATGACTCAATAGATGGCATAAAGACTGGTCATACAGAGAGTGCAGGATATTGCTTAGTTTCGTCTGGAGTAAGAAATGATACTAGGTTAATTGCAGTTACTCTTAGAAGCTCTTCTGAAAAGGCAAGATTAACTGATAATAGAAGACTCTTAGACTATGGATTCAGATATTTTAGGACTAAAAAGATTCTTACAAGGGATTTGTCATTATTAAAAGAACAAGTCTGGGGCGGGGAAGATGAACAAGTAGATCTTTCCTCTGGTGAGGACCTTTATCTCACTCTCTCTCCAAGGGATTTCCAGAGAGTAGAGCCTAAAATTTCCTTAAATGATTATCTTCAAGCGCCTATTAGTAAAGGGCAAGTAGTTGGAAAAATTGATCTTCTGTTAGATGGAGAATCATTGGCTATTGTAGATGCCATTGCAATGGAAGAAGTAACCGCATTAGGTTTTTTTGGAAGAGCATGGTCTAACATTAAACTTCTTACCTATCGATTCTTAATTGAAGAATAGATAACTTACTAATGTGGACCTATTTAAACGGAGAATTTATTCTAAAGGAGCATGTTAAGGTCTCTCCTTTTGATAGGGGTTTTTTATTTGGTGATAGCGTTTATGAAGTTATTCCTGCATACAACAATAAACTTTTTTTATTTGATGAGCATTTAGCAAGGTTAGAAAGTTCATTATCAATCATAAATATTCCTATTCCTGATTTTTTAAAGAATTTACGTCCATTGATTATGGAATTAGTAAAAAAGAATCAATTTTTAAACCAAGCTATCTATATACAAATAACAAGAGGAGTTGATCCTTTTCGATCACATGTTGCTTCCAGTAGCTCTTCACCTACTTTATTTATTAGCTCCACTGAATTAGAAATTAATCCTTATAGAGAAAATCCGATGAAAAAGGGTTTAAAAGTCAGGCTTGAAGAAGATATTCGATGGAAAAGATGTGATGTAAAAGCTACAACTTTACTTCCAAATATTATTCCTTTTCATCGTGAAGACGGACTTAATGTTGATGAAATATTATTTTATGATGAAGAGAAAGTTTGCGAAGGATCAAAGTCTAATTTTTTCTTTGTTTTTGACGACTTAATTATGACACCGCCAAAAGATCAAAATATTTTAGTGGGCATAACAAGAAATTATTTTTTAAAAAGACTACAAGAAGAAGGCTTTAGAGTATTAGAAAAAGAAATAAAAAAAGACGACTTAAAAGAAGCAGATGAAATATGGATTACTAGTTCAACAAAAGAGATACAGCCAGTTCACCAAATTGATGATAATTTTTTACCTGAAAAAGAGTACGAGGATTGCTATTGGTATAAAGCTTTAATGATATTAGAAGAAGAATTAAAAGGTGATAGCTAGATCTCGAATTGCTTGCCAAGGATTTTTTGAAGAAAGCCCTTTAATTGATGCATCTATCTCTGATATTTCTTTCAAAGACTGTTTTATTTTACCTTTAGTAACTTGCTTAACTCTTTTGTTTAGGGCTTCTAAATAATACCTTGGGCCCCAGATATTCTTAGTTGATCTATCTTCCATTACTTTGTAAAGGTTATTAATTTCTTTAGTAAGAGCCCAGAGAATCAGCGTTGGCTGAACACCTTCAGACTTAAGAGATTCTATAATTTTAAAAGTCTTATGCTTGTTCCCTGCAACAAATGCATTTGATAAATCAAAAATACCATATTTGGAAGCATTAGATATAGAATCTTCCATTTCCTTTAAACCAATTTCAATATCAGGGTAAAGTAAAGAAAGTTTAATTATTTCTTGAGTGGCTGCAAGAAGATTCCCTTCGGTTTTTTCTGCAAGAAGATTAGATGCCTCTTGTTTTATTTCTACTTTGTAGGATTTAGCTTGATTTTGGATCCAAGAAGGCAGAGAGTTAATAGGAATTGGACTTTCCACAACCATCATTCCTGATTGCTCAAGGGCTTTAGCCCAAGCAGAGGACTGATTTTTTTTATTTAATCCTTGAGCGTAAACAATTAGCAATTTATTTGGATCAGGATTCAAGGCATACTCTTGAAGCGCTTTAGAACCTTTATTGCCTGGACCGGTACCAAGTAATTTAAGCTCTATTATTTTTTTTGAACCGAATAAATCTAAGTTTTCATTATTTGAGTCAAGAAAAGACCAATCCATATCTTTAGAGACTACATAGGTAATTTTTTCATCAAAATTAGAATTCTTTGCTGCAAATAGAACTTCATCCGTTAGGGCAGATAGTTGTATAGATTCTTCTCCGAAGAATATATAAATAGATTTTAGTTCTTGATTAACTAATTTCTTTAGATCCTTAGAATTAATTTTCATTAGCAATCAATGCTAAACGGAATTCCATGTTTTTAATAGCATCATTTACGAAGTTTCGCATTAAGATTTGCTCTTCTCTTTGCATCGCCAATAAATCTGATTGATTAAAGCTTAAGTAATTAATAGATTTAAAAGTATTTTTTATTGAAATAAGGTTTGTATCAATAATCTCGTAAGTAATTCTGTATTCTAACCTTACTTGTGTTGTTCTAGCTCCTGCTCCTATAGCGGCAGAATATCTATTAAACGCATGATCCTTGACTTTAATTATAAGACTTTTTTTTCTTCCTATATCTTCAGTTCTATAAATCTTATTATTTTTAGTTTTTAATTGCTCAATGAGTTCCAAATTTAGGTCAGAATTGTCCGATAAAACTATTAAGTCTTTATTAAATAATTCTATGGAGTTATCTCTAAGACTATAACTACAAGATGATAAAAGAATTACAGTTATAAAAAGACAAGAAAAATTAATTGTCTTCAATGCTCTCATAAAACAAAATTTATAAGCTTACCTGGAACATAAACTATTTTCTTTATTTCTAAATCGACCATATATTTCTTTATCTTCTCATCTTCCAATGCCAAATTTTTGATTTCCTCTTCTTCAGAATCTGTGTTTACATTTATTTCTGATCTTAATTTACCATTCACTTGGATAACTATTTTGATGATATCTTCTTCAAGAAGTTCTTCTTTTGCTTCTGGCCACTTCGCATCAACGACTAAACCTTTTTGATCTAATTCCCACCATAAGTGTTGAGATAGATGAGGAGTTATAGGAGCAAGCATTAGGATAATTGCTTTTATAGCTTCATCGGCTGCACTTCTTTTTTTATCGTCGGCATCTTTGGTTAAGAAATCTTTTGGAATACTGTTGGATAGTTCCATGATTGCTGCAATTGCTGTATTGAAGCTAAGTCTTCTTAAGTAATCATCTTTTACTTTTTTTAAAACTTGATGAGTTTTGAATCTAAGGCTTTTGATCTCTTGATCTTGAGATTGAATTTCAGTGTATTTAGGGAGGGAGGCATCAATGTGCAAGTGAACAATTTTCCAAATTCTATTGATGAATCTGTAAGCACCCTGTACTCCTTGGTCAGACCATTCCAAAGATTGTTCTGGAGGCGCAGCAAACATAACAAATAATCTAACAGTATCTGCCCCATATTTTTGTATCAAGCTTTCAGGGTCAACTGTATTGCCTTTGGACTTAGACATTTTTGAACCATCTTTAAGAACCATACCCTGGCAAAGTAAATTTTCAAATGGCTCATCTCCTTCAACAATACCAAGATCCCTTAAACATCTAAAAAAGAATCTTGAGTAAAGCAGATGAAGCACTGCGTGCTCTATCCCTCCTACATATTGATCTACAGGGAGCCAATATTTGGCTCTATCATCTAACATGGCGTTTTCACTATCATAGCTAGCAAATCTTGCGTAATACCATGAAGATTCAAAGAAGGTATCAAAAGTATCAGTTTCTCTTTTAAAAGATTTACCATCTTGTTCAATATTGATAAATTCTTTCATATCTTTTAATGGAGAATTTACACCCTTAAATTCAACTTGCAACGGGAGTTTTACAGGAAGTTCTTTAGCAGGAATATAGCCCTCATCATCTTCTAACATTGGTATTGGTGATCCCCAGTATCTCTGTCTTGATACACCCCAATCTCTCAATCTGAAATTTGTAGATCTCTTTCCACAATTTAGAGCATTAGCTTTCTTTTCTATTGCCTTAAAGGCTTCTTCGTAAGTAAGACCATTGAATTCATCAGAGTTTATTAATAGGTTCTTTTCAAGTATTGCTTCTTTATTAATATCATCCGTTTCACCCCCCTCGATTACTTGTTTTATGGTTAGATTATATTTTTGTGCAAATTCAAAGTCTCTTTGGTCATGACCTGGAACCGCCATAAGAGCTCCTGATCCATAATCACTTAATACAAAATTAGCAATCCATATGGGCAGCTTTTCTTTAGTGAATGGATGAATAGCGAATAGTTGAGTATCCATTCCTTTTTTCTCTTGTTTGGCAAGATCTGCTTCAGCTGTTTTGATTTTATTAAGGTCATTTATAAAATCTTTTACTTCATCATTCTTTTTTGCAATTTCTAGGCTTAAATAATGAGAAGAAGAAATTGCTATAAAAGATGCACCCATTATTGTGTCAGGTCTAGTGGTAAAAATATCTATATATTTATTTAACCCTTCAATTTCAAAACTAAATTCCATACCATCAGATTTTCCTATCCAATTTTTTTGTTGAACTCTTACTTGGTTAGGCCAACCTTCAAGTTTGTCTGTGTCTTGAAGCAACTCATCAGCATAATCTGTAATTTTTAGAAACCATTGCTTAAGAGTTTTCTTTTGAACTTCTGCTCCTGATCTCCATCCTTTACCATCAATAACTTGCTCATTCGCTAAAACAGTTTGATCTACCGGATCCCAATTAACTTCAGCCTCTTCTTGATAGGCCAATCCTTTTTTTACTAATTCTAAGAAAAACCATTGTTCCCATTTATAGTAATTTTCATCTGAAGTAGCGAATTCTCTTTTCCAGTCATAAGCAAATCCCATCCTAGAAAGTTGATTTTTCATATTTTTTATATTCTCCTGAGTCCATTCAGAAGGTTGAATATCATTTTTTATAGCCGCATTTTCTGCTGGAAGACCAAAAGCATCCCAGCCCATTGGTTGCAGTACATTTTTACCTAACATTCGATGGAATCTACTTATAACGTCACCAATCGTATAATTTCTTACATGACCCATATGTATAGAGCCGCTTGGGTAAGGAAACATGCTTAAGCAAAAATATTTTTCTTTATTGGGATCTTCAACCACTGAAAAGGTCTCATTTTCTTTCCAGTATGATTGTATTTTTTGTTCTATCTTGGCTGGATCATAAGGAATTTCTATATCCGCCATTTTATTGCTTGTCCTTACTGATATTTTCTAGATAATTAATACTAATTCCGCCTTTTATAAAATTTGGATCATTCACTAATTGCCTGTGCATATCAAGATTTGTATCTATGCCCAACACATACATTTCATCTAAAGCCCTTTCAAGTCTTGCTCTAGCATCTTCTCTATCATTGGCTCTACAAATAACTTTTGCAATTAATGAGTCATAATAAGGTGGAACAACATAATCTTTATATAAATGCGAGTCCATTCTTACACCAATTCCTCCCGGAGCATGATATTCAATTATTTTCCCAGGAGAAGGGATGAAAGTTTCTGAGTTCTCTGCATTTATTCTGCATTCAATAGCATGTCCTTTCATGACTATATCTTCTTGCTTGACTTTTAATTCCTCATCTCTAGCTATTCTGAGTTGGAGCTTAACCAGGTCTAAACCAGTAACACTCTCTGTAACGGGATGTTCTACCTGAATTCTTGTATTCATTTCTATAAAGTAAAAATTATTATTTTCATAAAGGAATTCAAAGGTTCCTGCACTTACGTAATTTAATTGCTTACATGCATCTATACATTGTCCATATATTTCTTGCCTTTTGTCTTCATCTATACCTAAAGCTGGAGCTTCTTCAATTACTTTTTGGTGCCTTCTTTGTAAGGAACAGTCTCGGTCCCCAAGATGTAATACATTGCCTTGCCTGTCAGCCAACACTTGTACCTCTATATGTCTTGGATTTTCAAGAAATTTCTCCATGTACACAGTTGAATCTCCAAAGGCAATTGCTGATTCTTGTTGAGTTAGCTCAATAGAGCTTTCTAGTTCCTCTTTAGAGTGCACTATCCTCATTCCTCTACCGCCACCACCTGAAGCAGCTTTAATAATTATTGGGTATCCAATTTCTTCAGCTTTTTTATGCGTATCTTCTTCAATAGGCCCCGACGAACCAGGAACTATTGGTAATCCTGCTTTAAGAGCAAAATCTTTAGCAGAAATCTTATTTCCCATCATTCTAATCACAGAAGCGGGTGGACCAACAAAATCAAATCCACTTTTTTCAACCTTTTCAGCAAAATCAGCATTTTCTGATAAAAAGCCATATCCTGGGTGAACTCCGTCTGCACCAGAGAGTTCCATGGCACTAATAATAGCTGGAATATTTAGATAACTTAGAGATGAATCAGGGGGACCAATGCATATAGACTCGTCTGCCATCTTCACATGCATGAGGTCTTTATCGGCTTCAGAATAAGCTGCAACTGTAGGAATTTTTAATTCCCTAGCAGCTCTTAAAATGCGCAGAGCTATTTCACCTCTATTAGCGATTAAAAGTTTATTGATCATTTATTTTGCTATTTCAAATAGAGCTTGTCCGTACTCAACCGGTTCTGAGTTATCTACTTTTATAGCTACTACTTTGCCAGAAAATTCTGATTTAATTTCATTCATCATTTTCATAGCCTCAACAATACAAACAACATCACCTTCTGCAACTATATCACCTACATTTATAAAAGGTTTAGCACCTGGAGAAGCTGATGCATAAAAGGTTCCTACCATTGGTGATTTAATAAAATCACCATCAGTTTGGTCTTCCGATTCAATAGATTGGATTTCTTCCGTTTCTATTTTTGCAGAAGAGGCCTCAGGAATTCCTATAACATGAGATTGAGAATTATTAGGCACATTACCGTTACTTTTAACTAGCCTAACAGACTCTTCGCCTTCTTGTATCTCAATTTCTTCCAGATTTGAGTTTTCCAACATTTCGATTAACTTTTTTACTTTTCTAATATCCATTTCTTACCCCATATTTAAGAAAATTTCTTTATTCCTGACTCTAGTGCTAATGCGTAACCTTCTACCCCAAGTCCTGATACAACACCCTCTGCAATATCTGATAAGAAAGACTTCTGTCTAAAATCTTCTCTACTGTAAATATTAGAAATATGCACTTCAATGAAAGGTATTCCAACTCCAGAAAGAGCATCTCTTATTGCTATACTGCTATGAGTAAATGCTCCAGGATTAAATATAATGCATTTTATATTTTCTTCTTTTGCAAGATGTATTTGCTCTACTAAGTCATGTTCAGCATTACTTTGATAACAAAGTAATTGGTGTCCGCTTATAGAAGCTTTTGAACAAAGTTCTTTTTCAACTTCATCTAAGGTGGTTGAACCATATATTTCGGGCTCCCTAGAACCTAAAAGGTTAAGGTTTGGACCATTAAGCAGCATGAATTTAGACATTTTTCACGTTTTTTTTAGGAATTTAGAGAATTTTAAATAATTTTAGACCTTATTGAAACCTTTAAGTTCCCTTAATAATTAAATTTTTTCCTTTTTTAATTATTAATTCTTTGTTTATTACAGGATAGCAAAATCCTTTAGCATTACAGCCCTGGTATTTGACTATGATTTTTTCCATATTTTCATCATGAACAAAAGATTTAGTTACATTATTATAAAAAACTTCTACTTCACCAAAATATTCATCATTTATGGGCAAGGAAGTTTCAGTAGTTACAATATCTATATATGTTTTAGGAAATGCAGTAATTTCAAATTTATCTTTATATAAAAAGCAGTTTTCTTTCAACTCCCATGACAGTATGATTCGCTCTTCTATTTTGAAGGCAGAGAACTTAAAAGATTCATCGGCAGGTAAAATATCTTGAAAACCTTTTAATAGGTCTTTAGTAGAAGAAGTAGTTAAAAATTCTGAATAAACAGAGCTAGGATAGAACATGGCTAAAAAGAGCATTAGAAAGAAAATTTTTGTAATTTTTTTCATTTTTATTTGTTTATTAGTATTCCCTGATTACAACTATTTTACTTCACAAAAGGTTATTATAAATGATGCTCATACCTATCTCCCTTTAAAAGGCAAAGATATGGCTGCAGGATATCTCAGAATTTCAAATAACCATAGTAAACATATTGGTATTAACTCTATTGAATGTGAAGAAGTGAATGCTAGCCTTCATGAAACAGTTATAGATTCTGATGGAGTCATAAGAATGGAGAAGATAGCTATATTTTATATTGATCCTGAATCGCATGTAGATTTCATGCCTGGCGCTAAACACATAATGTTTTCTGGATTTGATCAATTTGAAGATAAAAAATTAAAGTGTAGCTTTGGTTCTGATATTGGACTAAAAATTCCTTTTACCTTGGAGGTTCTTAGCAATGGCTAGTAACTTACTTGATATAAAAAATTTATCAGTAGAATTTTTTTCTAAAGATGAAAGCTTTCTTGCTGTAAATAATATTTCTTTTTCGATAGAAAGAGGCAAAACACTATCTCTTGTTGGAGAGTCTGGATCTGGAAAATCTGTTACCGCATTGTCTGTTTTGCAATTATTACCTCATGGTTCTTCAAAGCATAAAAAAAATTCTTCCATTCAATTTGAAGGAAACGAAATTATTGGAAGTTCGAAGAGTTTTATTACCTCATTAAGAGGAAATAGGATCTCAATGATTTTTCAAGAACCCATGACTTCACTAAATCCTTACCAGAGAGTAGGAGATCAAATTGATGAAACATTAAAAATACATAGAGGCTTGAATTCCAAGCTAGCTAGACAGCGTACTCTAGAGCTGCTTGAAAAAGTAAAAATTCCAGAACCTAATAAAAAGGCCACTTCATACCCTCATCAGTTATCAGGTGGTCAAAGGCAGAGAGTTATGATTGCTATGGCTTTAGCAAATGAACCTGAGTTATTGATAGCCGACGAACCAACAACTGCTTTGGATGTAACGGTTGAGAGAACTCTTTTGGAGCTATTAACCGATCTTCAAAAAGAATTTAATATGTCGATTCTCTTTATAACCCACGACCTCAATATAGTACAAAAATTCTCGGATGATGTTTGTGTAATGAAAGAAGGAGAAATAATTGAGGCTGGATCAGTTAATGATATTTTCACTAATCCAAGCCATGCTTACACTAAGAAATTATTAGATTCAATTCCAGGAAAAAAAGAAATACTTAATCAAGAAGATAAAATTTTGTTAGATGCTGAAAAGATAGATATAAATTATGTTGTAGCAAGAAATCTTTTTGGAAAACCAAAAGAATTTCTAAATGCTGTGAAGAAAGTTGATATAAGAATACATAAAGGTTCAACGACAGGCTTGGTTGGGGAGTCTGGTTCCGGGAAATCGTCTCTAGCCAGAGCTTTATTAGGAATAGAAGCTGCAGAAGGGTCTATTATATTTGATGGAATAGATATTAAGTATTTAAATATAAAAAGTATCAGAAGCTTTAAAAAAGATTTCCAAATTGTATTTCAAGACCCTTTCGGTTCTCTATCTCCAAGAATGACTATTGGAGAGATAATAGGAGAAGGATTAAAAGTCCATGAGCCTGGACTGCCTAAAGAAGATCGTCTTACTAAAATACTAAGCGCATTGAATGATGTTGAGCTAGATGAGAGTTCTTATTCTAGATTTCCGCATGAACTTTCTGGAGGTCAACGTCAAAGAGTTGCAATAGCTAGAGCAATAATACTCAGACCTAAGTTAATCCTCTTGGACGAGCCTACTTCTGCTTTGGATGTCTCAATCCAAATGCAGATATTAAATCTACTAAAAGATTTACAAAGTAAACTAGGTTTAGCTTACTTATGTATTAGTCATGATTTAAGAGTGATTAGATTTCTTGCCGATCAAGTGTATGTCATGAAAGATGGAGTAATTGTTGAGCATGGTTCTTCTGAGGAAGTTTTTGAAGATCCTAAACATGAATACACCAAAGAGCTTTTAGCTGCCTCACTTGCATAAAATATTCTATTCGGAGTTTCTGACATATAATTAAGCAATGTCTAAGGACAAGAGAAAATATTCTTCAAAGATAGTAGATGGACTTGAACAGGCTCCATCAAGAGCTATGTTAAGAGCTGTTGGTTTCGAGGATGAAGATTTTAAAAAACCACAAGTAGGAATTGCTTCCACTTGGAGTATGGTCACTCCTTGTAATATGCACATTGATAAATTAGCTAATTCTGCGGTGAAAGGCGTAAACGAATCTGGTTCTAAAGCAGTTATTTTTAATACAATTACTGTTTCAGACGGAATTTCGATGGGGACTCAAGGCATGAGATTTTCGTTAGTTTCTCGTGAAGTAATTGCTGATTCGATTGAAACTGTAGTGAGCGGTCAAGGCTTTGATGGCTTAGTAACTCTAGGAGGCTGCGATAAGAACATGCCCGCATGTTTAATGGCCATGGCAAGATTAAATAGACCTTCAGTTTTTGTTTATGGAGGTAGCATTAAACCGGGAAAAGGAAGAACTGACGTTATATCTGTTTTTGAAGCCGTTGGAAAACATTCAGAAGGACAAATTTCTGATATTGAATTATTAGATATTGAATCAAGTGCAATTCCTGGTCCAGGTTCATGTGGTGGAATGTACACAGCAAATACTATGGCTTCGGCAATAGAAGCCATGGGTATGAGTCTACCAAACAGTTCTGCACAAGAAGCAACTTCAAAAACAAAGTTATTAGATTCCTTGGAGGCAGGAAAAGCAGTAAGTAACTTAATTAATCTTGATTTAAAACCTAGAGACATTATGACGAAAGAAGCTTTTGAAAACGCTATATCTATGGTGATTGCACTTGGCGGATCTACAAATGCAGTGCTACATTTAATTGCTATAGCCCATGAGGCTAAAGTAGATCTTTCTCTTGATGACTTCGAGAGGTTAGGCAAAAGAACACCAGTGCTTGCTGACCTAAAACCTAGTGGGAATTATTTAATGTCTGAATTGATTGAAATTGGAGGTATTGTTCCTTTAATGCGAAAGATGCTTGAAAAAGGTCTGTTGCATGGAAATCAGATGACAGTTACAGGTAAAACCTTAGAAGAAAACCTCAGTGATGCGAAACATTATCCTGAAGGTCAAGAAATAATTAAAGAATTTGATAATCCAATTAAAGAAGATAGTCATTTACGCATACTTTATGGAAACTTGGCTCCAGAGGGAGCTGTAGCAAAGATATCTGGAAAAGAAGGACTCACATTTGAAGGCAAAGCCAGAGTATTTGATTCTGAAGAGACTGCTATGGAAGGAATAATGAAGGGTAAAATAAATGAAGGTGATGTGTTGATAATTAGATATGAAGGCCCTAAAGGTGGGCCTGGTATGAGAGAAATGCTAGGACCTACTTCTGCGATAATGGGAAAAGGATTGGGAGATAAAGTTGCATTTTTAACCGATGGAAGATTCTCAGGGGGTACTCATGGGTTTGTCGTTGGTCATATTTCTCCAGAAGCATACGAAGGAGGTCCTCTAGCAATAGTTCAGGATGGAGATTCTATAAACATTGATGCAAGTTCTAATCAGATCAATATATCCATTTCAGATAAGGAAATAAAAGAAAGAAAAGATTCTTGGGTGCGCCCTAAGAAGGATCAAGAAACAGGAGTTTTAGGAAAATATCGATCTTTAGTCACTTCTGCATCACAAGGGGCAGTCACTACCGAAAATTAATTTTTAAAGTTAGTTGAAAAAAAATAAAATAGACCCAATAATAATATCTACAAAATGAACCTTTCAAAATTTTTTCAAATCAACAATTCCAAGGAGGAACTATGAACGTTGTCACACTGACTGATGACAATTTTGAAAATGAGGTTAATTCCTCAGAAAAACCGGTTTTGGTAGATTATTGGGCAACTTGGTGCGGTCCATGTAAGATGGTCGGACCCATAGTCGAAGAGATAGCCATAGAATTTTCTGATCAACTTAAGGTCGGAAAATTAGATGTAGACAGTAACCAAGCATCAGCTGCAAAACAAAATGTAATGAGTATTCCTACTTTAGCAATTTTTAAGGGAGGAGAATTAATAGCTCAACAAGTAGGCGCTTTAAGCAAGACCCAACTAACAGAATTTATAGAATCTAATTTATAGAAAAAGCTAGACTCTCTAATGTAAGGGTGATAGATTGATTTTTGTCCCTTAAGCCTATTTCAAAAGTAAACCCCTTTTTCTGTACCCCAATATTTATTTATGCAATTAATAGAACTAAAAAAAATGCCAGTTGAACAACTTATTGAGTTGGGAGAAGAATGTGGCATAGAGAATGCTTCAAGAGCTAAGAGGCAGGATATAGTATTTGGAATATTAAAGAGTAAAGCTAAAAATGGTGAAGACATTGAAGGAGAGGGAGTGCTTGAAATTCTTCAAGACGGATTTGGTTTTTTAAGATCACCTGATTCTTCCTATCTTGCAGGTCCTGATGATATCTATGTTTCTCCAAGTCAAATTAGAAGATTTGGATTAAGGACAGGTGATACTATCCAGGGAAAGATTAGATCACCTAAGGATGGAGAAAGGTACTTTGCTATTTTAAAGATTGAACAAATCAATTTTGAAGAACCTGATAAAACTAAAAATAAGCCTTCTTTTGAAAACTTAACACCATTATTTCCCGACGAAAGAATGTCCTTTGAATTAGGAACAGGGAGTACTGAAGATTTATCTTCTAGGGTAATAGATCTAACTGCTCCAACAGGTAAAGGACAAAGGTCATTGATAGTTTCTCCTCCAAAGGCAGGAAAAACCCTATTACTTCAAAGTATTGCGCATTCAATAGAAAGAAATAACCCCGAATGTAAAATCATGGTTCTTTTAGTTGATGAAAGGCCTGAAGAGGTAACAGAAATGAAAAGGTCTGTGAAAGGTGAAGTTATTGCAAGTACATTTGATGAAGCACCAAATAGGCATGTACAAGTTGCTGAAATGGCTATCAATAAAGCCAGGAGATTAGTAGAGCACAAACATGACGTTGTAATTCTCTTAGATTCAATTACGCGATTAGCAAGAGCTTATAATTCTACCCAAGCAGCTTCAGGAAAAATATTAACTGGTGGAGTTGATGCTAATGCCTTGCAAAAACCTAAAAGGTTTTTTGGGGCAGCGAGAAATATAGAAGGTGGGGGGAGCTTAACCATAATCGCAACTGCCTTAATTGATACTGGATCCAGAATGGATGAAGTAATTTTTGAAGAGTTTAAGGGTACTGGAAACTCAGAGGTTAATCTGGATCGAAAGATTGCTGAAAAAAGAGTTTTCCCAGCTATAAATATTAGAAAAACAGGAACTCGAAGAGAAGATCTTCTGACAAGTGATCTTGAATTGCGTAATATAACTGTTCTTAGAAAGTTATTGAATGAAATGGATGATACTGCTGCTATGGAGTGGGTTCTTGATAAATTAAAAGATTATAAGACTAATGCAGAGTTTTTTGAGTCCATGAAGAGAAAATAACCACTTAATCTTCTTTATTTGTTTTCTTTCCTTCTTTTTTTGTAAAGAAAACTTTATCCAACAATCCCATTAAAAGAACCAAAAAAAGGGTAAATAAGATAACAAGAGATATAACTATCTCAGTACTTACCATTATCTCTTTATTTAAAAAATTAATGCTTACTATTTGAAATATATTGAACTTTCCATGAGCAAATAATGACGCAATAATCGCAAAAGCTATTGAAATTAAATAAAGTCTAGGTTTCATATAAACAATACTGAGTCTGACCTCCCTTTGACTGCTTTAGCAGATTAAATCCTTTCGTAATTTTTTTTAAATCGAGTTCTTTTTCGCATTCTAAGTAAATTAGAGCATTTGGGGACAATATATTCTTTGATTTAATAAAATTTAGGGATTTTTGAATTAACTTTTCTCTAAAGGGAGGATCAATAAATAATAAATCGAATTCATATGGCAAATTATTAAAATCTATAGAGAAGACATTACCATTAACTACTTGACTATAGTGATCTATATTTAGTCTTTTTAGGTTTGCTCTTAGCAACTCGGCTTGTTTTTTCTGAATTTCAACGAATACTACTTTCTTAGCTCCTCTGGAAATCGCTTCGATGCCCAAGGATCCTGTACCAGCAAATAAATCAAGACAAGTTTTTCCTTCAAGATCGTCTAAAAGCCAATTGAATAATGTTTCTTTAGTTCTACTTTCTGTTGGTCTTATAGATTTATTTTGTTTATAAGGCAGTTTAGACCCTTTAAGACTGCCTCCAATAATTCTAGTTGTTGCTTGTTTTTTAGACATATGAGCAATATTATTCCTTATTATGGTCACTAGTAACAATATTTGAATTAGTGATTATTTTATAAATGGGTAATTCGAAAGTTCAGGAAGATTTCTTAACCACCATGAGAAGTATAACTTCTACTGTCAATGTTATCACTGCAACAAATGATTATGAAAAGCACGCTATGACAGCTACTTCAGTAGCTTCTCTGTCTTTAGAGCCACCTGCGATGATTATTTGTGTTAATAAAGAGGCCTCTATTCATAATATATTAAAGAAAGATAAAAAATTCGTTATAAATGTATTATCTAATAAACAACAAAATCTTTCTGTGCTATGTAGTAATCCAGAAAAAGAACAGTCTAGATTTAAAGATGAAAGTTGGGTGCATGAAGAAGACATAATTTTGAATACAGATTCTGTTTCAAATATTATCTGTAAGTGTACCAGCATTATGGACCATACAACTCATTCAATTTTTTGTGGAGATGTTATAGAAGTAAAAATTAATAACCAAGAAGGAGTTTTGCTTTATGGATCAGGAGGATACTTAAATGATTAAAAGATTTATTTTTCTTTCAATATTATTAGCCAATTCTTTTGTAACTGCAGCATCAGAACCTAAGGTTTATTTTATAAACTTAAGCGATGGCGATGTAGTAAATAACCCAATTTTTATCCAGTTTGGACTATCTGGAAAAGGAGTTGCCCCAGCAGGAGTTAATAATGCAAATACTGGACACCATCATCTTTTAATTAATGTTGAAGCTTTGGACTTTTATATGCCGATACCATCTAGCAAAAATCATCTACACTTTGGAGGAGGTCAAACTGAAACAGTCATTGAATTACCTCCAGGAGAACATCAATTACAACTGGTGCTAGGTGACTTATATCATGTTCCTCATTCACCGCCGATAACATCAAAAAAAATAAAGATCCTAGTAAAGTAAATGAAGAAATTTTTATATTTCTTTTTGATGGGTATCTTGTATTTTGCAAGCCACTTAAATGCTGAAATTATTATCGATGGAAAGTTAGATGATGATGAGTGGGCTGATGCGAAGCAGATCACAAGATTCTATGAAGTATTTCCCTATACATTGAATCCTGTTGACGATATAAAAACAGTCATTCTGATCCAAGAATCTAAGGAAGGAATATACATAGGCTTCAAGAACTATCAATCTAACTCAAGTATGCGATCTCAAAGTCACCAAAGAGACAATGAAAGATCAATCGCAGATAAAAATGGTGTAACTATAGACTTTGATGCAGATAAACTATCTGGTTATCAATTTTTTGTTTCTTCAAGTGGTTCTATAGGCGATGCAACATATAGAAATGAGAATGAAAGAAGCTATGACTGGGACGCAGATTGGCTATCTGCTGCAACCACTGAAGAGGGAGTCTGGTATTCAGAGATTTTTATACCTTGGACAGTAGCTCCAATGAAAGCTCAATCTGGAGCCCAACGTAAAGTTAGAATGGCTTTTTATAGAATGTTAGCTGGACCTCAAAGAGTAATAGCGACTATTAAAGGGAGCTCTTATGAGAACCTTTATTTATCTGTATTTAATGATTATTCTTTTAAAAATTATCAATCTTCTAGTATTGATTTCTTTCCTTACCTTACGACTAGTGAAGATAGAATAAATAGTGAAGTAGAAAATAAGATTGGAGCTGAAGTATTTTGGAAAATTGATTCTAGCAAACAATTAAACGCTGCTTTTAATCCTGATTTTGGTCAAGTAGAAAGTGATGATGTGGTAGTTAATTTTTCTGCCACAGAGACTTTTTACTCAGACAAGAGACCTTTCTTCTCAGAAAATCATGGGTTATTTAATGTTACAGCTTGGCGATTCTTATATGTAATTAATACTAGACGCATAGGAGGAGAGCCAGATTATGATTGTTCTAAATTTGGTGATATGCAAGAAGATAACTGCAACAACAGCAAGATAGGGGCCAATGATATTGATTATGCTTTACGTTATTCTCAGCAAGGAGAAACTTTAGATATTGGTTTTTTAGGTGCTTCCGAAGCTGACGAAAATTTTAGTCGTGGAAAAGATTTTTATTCAGTTAGGCTTAGAACACGAAAAGATGATCTAACCATTGGCTATTTAGGAACATACGTAGATAGACCTGTAATTGACAGGACAGCTCAAGTAAACACTATGGATTTTGATTATAGACCATCCTCTGTATTGAGACTAAATGGTTTATTAGTCCACTCTAAAGTAAATGATAAGAATGGTTACGGATTTGACTTTGGACTAGGATATGACCCTGATAAAACACGTCGTTTTGGATTTGGTTTATATTATTTTGACGAGAATCTTGATGTAAATGACATGGGCTATTTAGCTAGAAATGATTGGCTTATGTTTGGAGGAAGATATCAAATAAGAAAAACTGATTTCACTAGTGAGTCTTTGTTCAGATCAAGACAATATGAATTCGGCTGGTCTCTTAAATCTGACTCTTCATTTAAAAAGGAACCTTCAGCAGTTAGATTTTCGATTAATAATTCTTTTAAGGATAGTTCCGAACTTAAATTTGGTACTTTTTATAGAGTTACTGGACGAGACAATAGAATTACTAGGAATTCTGAGTTAGCACCTTTCGTCAATTTACCTGAAGGCTATGGTATTGAAATGGATTTTAATGGTCCTAGAGAAAATTTTCTTAGATATTCTCTAGATGCTAAGAGGCAAAAGGGAGATAGTTATTCAGGAGAATTGGGATGGACATCTTCGTATAGAGGTTCTATAAGCATTTCTCCTTTAGAAACATTGACGGCAAAATTGAGCTATAGACACACTGAAGAGGCAAATTGGTTGAATTGGATCAATGACAACCTTCTTGCTACTTATGACAGAAAACAAAGAAGAACTACAGCTAGCATTCAATGGGTTGAAGGTACAAAGCATGAATTGAGAATTAAGGCTCAAATGTTGGCATTTACAGCTAGAAACCCTAAACCTTACTTAGGAGATTTATATGGAAACCTAAATCCATACCAAATTTCTTTACCACCCATCACAGTGAGTCAATTAGCTTTTCAGATCAGGTACAGATATGAAATAAAACCGTTAGCTTATTTATATGTCGTTTACACTAAAGGAGGTAGGGTAGCGATGAATGACGAAGAAGATAGCTTAAATGAACTCTACAAAAGACCTTGGAATGATCCTCAAAGCGATAATTTTACAATCAAAGTTAGATATAGATTTTAAGGCATCCAACACTTAGAATACCTCTCCTTACATGGGAACTCTATTGCATAGGAAGCTAAAATCTCTCTTACCTTATTTTTTTGGGCTTATCTGCTTGAATCCTTATCTTGGTGCTTTTGATATTTCTGTAGATGGCGTATTAGATGAAAAAGAATGGTCACAAGCGAGAGAGTGGACTAAGTATTATGAGTCGATGCCTTTTTCACTTGCGGAACCAAAGCATTATCAAAAGGTTCTTATATTGGAAGACGAAAAAGGGATGTATTTTGCTTTTATTAATCTTCAGTCTAAAGATTCCATAAGAGCAAACAAACATGAACGTGATGACGAAATGGCCAATGCGGATAAATGCGGTCTAGCTATAGATTTTGATGGAGATGGATTAACAGCTTATGGTTTTACTGTTTCAGCTGGAGGATCTATTAGTGACGGCATTTATAGGAATGAGAATGATGTTAACTATGACTGGGATGCAGATTGGGATTCAGCTACTTCAATCAATAGCGACGGCTGGACTGCCGAAATGTTCATACCTTGGAGCATAGCTCCCATGAAGACTCAGGTAGGCGATAAGAGAAAAGTTAAACTTTCTTTTTGGAGAATGGTTGCAGAAGAATGGAGAGTTAACACTTCTATTAAAGGCAATCCTAGACAAGAGAAATTTATGTCTCTTTTCCATGAAATGGATTTTAATAATTATAACGTTTCGAAGATTGATTTCTTTCCTTACATCAATGTTACCAATGATAGAGTTTTAGAAGAGACAAAAACAAAAGCCGGCGCAGAAATATTTTGGAAGATCGATTCAGGTAAGCAATTAAATATAGCTTTAAATCCTGACTTTGGGCAGGTCGAGAGTGACGAACTTGTGGTCAACTTCACTTCATCGGAAACTTTTTATTCTGATAAGAGACCTTTCTTTTCTGAAAATCATTCTCTTTTTGCTGTTAGAGGCTATGAATTTTTTTATGTAATAAATACCAGGAGAATTGGAGCTGCCCCCGATTATAATTGCACTAAATATAGCGGGTCGTTAAAGAATCTTTGCGATGCAAGCCAGGTTGGTATTTCAGATATAGATTATGCTGTCAGATATACACAGCAAGGTGAGTCTGTTGACTTTGGATTCTTAGGTGCCTCTGAGGCAGATGAACCATTTACTCAGGGTAGAGATTTTTATTCGGTAAGATCAATAAAGAATGGCGAAAATTTTTCCATTGGTTATTTAGGAACTTATACAGATAGACCTGTTTTAGATAGAAGCGCCGATGTACATTCTATAGATGCTATTTATAGACCAAATGATAAGATCAGGTTAGAAACTATCTTCCTCACTTCTAGTGTTGAGCAAGGAATAGATAACACTGAAACATCTGGAGAAATTTTTAGATTCAGATTAACTGCTTCTCCAAGAAAAGGAAGATGGCATGATTTTGGTATTTTCTTCTTTGATGAAGAGACAGACATCAGCGATATGGGATACCAAATGAATAATAATATGCTTTGGGCGGGAGGTCAGAATGGATTGAAGTTTACTGACTTTGATAATTCATCTGTTCTACTATCCACTGAGTATGAGTATGGATTTGGTTACGAAGCCAATGCTGATTTAGATAAATCTGCTATATTTGCTTCTCTTACTTACAAAAGTACTTTTAAGAATACTTCATTTCTAGAATTTAGTAATTTTCATAGATCTGCGAGTAAAGATTATTGGATTACTAGAGGAAATGCTGATGCTCCATTCATCAAGAAGCCTGAAAATTATGGAACTTCGTTACAATACAAGGGTCCCTCAAAAGACTTTTTTAATTATTTTATAGAAGTTAAAAGAGAAAGAGGTACCACGTGGGGATTTTCTGCTCTCGGTTTTAATACCGCTTACACTGCTCAAATCGATCTATCTCCTAAAGATAATCTTAAATTTTCTCTCATGCACCAACACGCTACTGAAGATATTTGGTTAAATTGGGTCGAGGGCAGCTTGTTGGCTATCTATGATGAGAAAAAGCAGAGAACAACAGTGGCATCTTTAAATTGGTTTGGTGGAGATAAACATGAGTTAAGAATGAAAGCTCAAATGGTTGCATTCACTGCAAGAAAGCCTATGGCTTATATAGGTGACAAGTATGGAGCTTTGAATCCTATAGAAATGGCTCTACCGCCATTTACTTTAAGTGATCTAGCATTTCAAATAAGATATCGCTATGAAATATTACCTTTAGCATATCTATATGTAGTTTATTCTAAAGGTGGAAGAATTGTTGAATACGATTCTGAAGATAGCTTAGGAGAATTGTATAAACGACCTTGGAATGACCCTCAAGCCGATACTTTTACTGTAAAAGTTAGATACAGGTTCTAAGTCTGGCATTTATTAGAACAAAGCCAATTATCACCATTTTGAATTGCCTCCGATAGAGGTAAATTTATATCACAATTTTGGCATTTAACCATTTCAGTACTTTTTTCCACAAAATTAGATTTCGGCTCTCTTGCTATTAGATAGATGAGAGTTATTAATCCCAAGATTAAAAGTATTTGAAACATTTTAAGGAATAAGAGGAGAGGGTTGTTCTATTGTTTCATTGCCCATAAGCCCTAAAGTCAATATTCTTTTCCAAGATCTCTTTTTGACAGTAAGATTTTGATTGATATCAAACTCTGGAAAGTTTGAATTAAGAATTTTTAAATTTACATCTTTTAATTCGGGGTAATCTAATATTTCATATGCCTCTACCAGGATCGATAGCGCAAAAGGAGTTTGTGGAGTGTTTGGCAAGTGCTCAATAACATACTTTGCTCTTCCAACTGCCGCAAGATAAGCCGCTCTTTTCATATAGTAATCTGCAACATAAATTTCGTGTTCAGCAAGTAAGTTTCTAAGATAAATCATCCTTTGTTTTGCATGGGCAACATACTTACTATCTGGGTATCTAGATATGAAGTCTGATAACTCGTCAAAAGATCTCTGAGCCATTACTATTTCCCTTTTAAATAAATCAGATTGAAAGTATCTAGAAAATAACCCTGCATCATCAGTAAAAGCAGCCAAGCCCTTCATATAATAAGCATACCCAGTATGGGAATGCCGTGGATGCAAATTTATAAACCTTTGGGCTGCTGATTCACTAGCTTCAAACTGCGAATTCATATAATAAGCATATATTAATTCTGCTTGTGCTTGTTCTGCATATCTTCCAAAGGGAAATCTTGATTCAAGAGACTCTAGGCTTATGATGGCTGTTGAATAGCTAGCGCTTTTCAATCTTGATTGTGCTTGATCATAAAGCTCCTTTTCAACCAACCTTTCATCCGGAAGTTCTTCGTTTGAGGAGCAAGACACAATCAAGAGCATAATCAAAAAGTATCTCAAAAAGATGAGACTTTTCTTGATTGAATTAATAAAATTGTGAACGATTGTCATTTGAATAGCAGATTCTACAGATATGAATAGTTCTTGGACAGAAAAAGCTATACAAGGTTCAAAACAAATAACAGTAATGAAGAAGAATATTAGTCTTAAATACCAAACAAATTCTAATGATGCGGGCAAGCGTTTAGATGCTGTTATGGCCAGGGAGTTTAATCAATTTTCTAGAGCACACATTCAAAAATGGATAAAGGAAGGTAAGCTATTACTAGATGAGGAAATTGTTAAGCCAAGACAAGTTCTTAAATCTAATCAACAAATCTCTATTGAAACCACAGAAGATCCTGTTTTAGAGGATGGACCAGAAAATATTCCTATCGATATTATTTTTGAAGATGAAGACATCATTGTATTAAATAAACAGCCAGGACTTGTGGTGCATCCAGGAGCGGGTAATCAGCATGGCACTCTTGTTAATGCTTTATTACACCATGATAAAGAATTAAGTTTTTTACCAAGAGCTGGAATCGTTCATCGCCTTGATAAAGATACTTCGGGGGTAATGGTAGTTGCAAAAAATGAATTATCTTACTTGAATATCGTTACCCAATTAAAAGAAAGAAAAGTTAAAAGACATTACTTAGCTTTAGTGACGGGGGAGCCATTATCCGGATCAACCATTAATGAGCCTATAGGTAGACATCCTAAAATTAGAACAAAGCAATCAGTAACAGATAAAGGTAAAGAAGCGATAACTAAATTCACGATTAATAAAAAAATGGATGGTTACAGTTTACTGAATGTATCCTTAGAAACAGGAAGAACTCATCAAATTAGAGTGCATCTTGCCTTTATAGGTTTTCCCATAGTAGGCGACTCTGTTTATGGAGGAACTAGAAAATTTTCTGCCGGCACAACCGCAGCTCTCCAAAAAGAAATATCCTCTTTTTCTAGACAAGCTTTACATGCTGAGAAATTGGAATTTATTCACCCTACAATAGGCAAGAAAGTAAGTTACTTTGCAGAAAGCCCTCAGGATTTAGTTGATCTTATAGAACAATTCAATCGATCTTGATGAACGATTGTAAAAAAATTTCTGCTAATGGCGCTCTAGGCATCAATGTTGAGTGCATTACTTTAACTAAAGAATTTTTTATCAGTAACAACATTACTAACAATACTAGACATGGATTGCCTCTATCTTTTAAAGAATATCTTGGCATGCCTATTCAGTATATGGAGCAAGTGCATGGAAATTCAATACAATCGATAAGAGCTCTATCTAAAGAAAAAATTAAAAAGACAGATGCACTGTTCTCTAGATCAAATAAATTCTCCCTAGCTATTATGTCCGCTGATTGTCTGCCGATAGCCTTAGCCAACTCTGAAGGAAGTAAGATTGCTCTTCTGCATGCTGGGTGGAGAGGCTTATCAGAGGGAATAATTAGCAAATCATTAAAGATGTTTGACTCAGAGAGAGATGAACTGAAAGCTTGGTTAGCTCCTTGTATCTCAGAAGAAAAATATGCAGTCGGTAGGGATGTTTTTAAAGCTTTTGTTGAATCCGATAGGGACGCTGAAAAAAGTTTTAAACAGCTCAATTCAAAAAAATGGAAATTTGATATCAGAGCAGAAGCTTCAAGGGTTTTAAGAAAATCTAATGTTTCAGTTTCTCAAAGTAATTACTGTACTTACAAAGATGAAGATTTATTTTATTCTTATAGAAGAGATAAAACAGACGAAAGAGTTGTAACACTATTGTGGAGAAAAAATGTCTAGAAAAGGTTTTATAGGTTTGGGCGTTATGGGCTCGGCAATGGCTGGTCATATAGCTAACAAGTTTTCTAATGTGGTTGTTTATAATAGAACTTCTGACAAAGCTAATTCTTGGGCAAAAGAAAATGGTGGAAAGGTTGCTATTAATGCTGCTCAAGTTGGAGAGTTATGTGAACAAGTTTTTTTATGCGTTGGTAATGACGAAGACGTAAAGAACCTGATATCAGGCGAAGAGGGTATCCTTAAAACCATGAAGAGAGGTGGTGTCATTGTTGATCACACTACTATATCTGCTGATGTTTCTATTGAATTAAGCAAACTTTGTTCAAAACAAGAGATTGGTTTTATAGATGCACCAGTTTCTGGAGGGCAAGCAGGTGCAGAATCTGGAATGCTTACAATTATGGCTGGAGGTGAGAAAGAGTATTTTGATGCTGTGAAAGACACCTTAGAATGTTATTCAAAATTTATAAAGTTGATGGGTCCAAGTGGATCGGGACAGCTAACAAAAATGGTTAATCAGATTTGTATTGCGGGCTTGATTCAGTCTCTTGCAGAAGCATTAAATTTTTCAGAGAAAGTGGGTTTAAGTACAAAAGAAGTTATTGAAGTTATATCTAAAGGTGCTGCACAGAGTTGGCAAATGGAAAATAGATGGAAAACTATGCTAGATGATCATTATGACCATGGTTTTGCAGTTGATCACATGAGAAAAGATCTGGAGTTAGTAATAAAAGAAGCGAATGAAAAGGATATAAATATAGATTTAACCAAAATAGTTAATGAATATTATAAAGATATCCAAGATATGGGCGGTAATAGGTGGGACACGTCTAGTCTTTTGAAAAGACTTAAAGAATTATGATATTTTCTACCTTCGATGATCAGCTTTCTAAAGATCTATTAGATTCATCTATTACAGATCTGGAGAGAATTGCTGATCAATACAAGATTGAAAATCTTCAACCTAATTTTTTTAAGGACATCATTATTCCCATTAGCCTGCATCTTAATAGTTTTGCTAAAAGAGACGAACCTTATTTAATTTGTCTCACAGGTGGTCAAGGTTCTGGAAAAACTACTATGTCTTATTTTATTCAAGAGGTACTGGCCAATCATTGTAATAGACCAAGTATGGGTTTCTCTATAGATGACATTTACAAGTCGCAGGAAGAGAGAAAGGCAATATCAGAAGAAGTACATCCTCTTTGCCATGTAAGAGGAGTTCCAGGAACTCATGATGTAGCTATGGGTCTAGATTTAATAAATAGCTTAAGTTTAGCTAACCCAGACTCTATTACGAAAATACCTGCTTTTTGTAAACCAGAAGACAAACACTATCCTGAAAGTGACTGGCCAAAGTATAAAGGTAAACCAGATTTTATTTTCTTTGATGCTTGGTGTGGTGGAGCAAGGCCTATTAGTGAAGAAAATTGGCAGGGTCCTTTGAATGATCTTGAAAGAGAAGAAGATCCTCACGGAATATGGTCCAAATGGAGTAATAGAGAGCTATCAAAAGATTATCAGGAATTATTTAATAGATTTGATTTGTTACTCATTATTAAAGTACCTAATATGGAATTTGTATATAAAAGCAGATGGTTGCAGGAACAAACTTTAGCAAAAACAATTAAAGACCCAGCCTTAAAGGATAAGATAATGACCAAAGAGGAAGTGTATCGGTTTGTAATGCATTACGAACGACTTACTCATTATATTCTTGAGGAAATTCCTAAATTTTCAGACATTGTTTTAGAAAGAGATGACCAATTTATTTTTTCTATTACTAAGACCCCGTAAAGACCTATAGGGTAGGGTTTTCTTGACTTAGGTAGTTCTGATGTCAAAATGCTCACCCTCCTAGCTTTTGACCTTAAATTGCTAGGCATTATGAGAGATATGAGTAAAACACAGACATCAGGCGGAGATGCTTTAATACGATCGCTTCACGAGGAAGGAGTTGAGCTCGTGTTTGGCTACCCTGGCGGTGCTGCTCTACACATATATGATGCTTTATTCAATCAATCTGAAGTAGAGCATATCTTAGTCAGACATGAACAGGGAGCTGTTCATGCTGCAGATGGATATGCAAGGTCTACAGGAAAACCAGGTGTTGCATTAGTTACTTCAGGGCCCGGAGCCACTAATGCTATAACTGGCCTAGCGACGGCCTTTATGGATTCAATACCAGTTGTCGTAATTTCTGGACAAGTTAAATCTGAATTAATAGGAACAGATTCTTTCCAAGAAACTGATATGATTGGAGTGTCTAGGCCGATTGTTAAGCATAGCTTTTTGGTCCAAAAAGCAGAAGATATACCAGAAATTGTTAAAAAGGCTTTTCATATAGCTACTACAGGTCGACCAGGGCCGGTTGTCATCGATGTGCCGAAAGATTTTACAGACCCAAACCATACCTTTGATTTTGTTTATCCCAGTGAAATTAACATGCGATCCTATAAGCCTGCTAAAGCTGGAGATTCAAAGCAAATAAAGAAAGCTGTTGATCTGATATTAGAAGCCAAACAACCTGTTATCTACTCGGGTGGAGGAGTAATCAATGATAACGCTTCAGCTGAATTAACAGAGTTAGCAAAGTTACTACAATTTCCAATTACAAATACTCTAATGGGCCTTGGTGCTTTTCCAGGAACCGATCCTCAATTTTTGGGCATGCTTGGAATGCACGGTACCTATGAAGCTAATATGGTTATGCATAATGCTGATTTAATCATTGCTGTTGGTGCAAGGTTTGATGATCGAATTACAAATGATCCTAAAAAATTCGCTTTAAAAGCTAAGAAAATTCACATTGATGTGGATCCAGCTTCTTTATCTAAAATAATTCATGCTGATGTGCCTATAACTGGTTCGGCGAAAGAATGCTTAACGAGTTTGATATCTGAACTTAAACAACACAACATAGAAAAAAATAAGCTAGAACCTTGGCATAAACAAATTACAGAATGGCGTAATAAGCATGGATTAAACCATTCGATGTTAGATGTAGTTCCAGAAAATGGGAAAATCCTTCCTCAACAAGTTATTCAATCTTTATATAAGGAAACCGAGGGAAAAGCCTTTGTCACATCTGATGTAGGCCAACATCAAATGTTTGCTGCTCAATATTACTTCTTTGATAAGCCCAGGCAATGGATTAATTCTGGAGGTCTAGGAACAATGGGATTTGGTTTGCCTTCTGCGATGGGGGTTCAATTTGCCTATCCAGAGGATACTGTTGCATGTGTTACAGGAGAAGGAAGTATTCAAATGTGTATACAAGAATTATCCACATGCTTTCAATACGGACTACCTATAAAAATAATAAACTTAAATAATGCAGCTTTAGGAATGGTTAAGCAGTGGCAGGATATGCAATATGGAGGAAGACACTCTTCAAGCACTTATGAGAATTCATTGCCCGATTTTTGTGCTTTGTCTGAGTCTTATGGACATGTTGGTATAAAAGTAACTCAATTATCTGAATTAGAGTCCGCCATGAAAGAATGCATTTCCTTGAAAGATAAATTGGTATTCCTTGATGTGGATGTTGATCCTGATGAACATGTATATCCAATGTTGGAAGCAGGCAATGCAATGGATTACATGCATTTGAGTAAAGATAAAAAGACTTGGTAATGAAAAGAGTTATAGCATTATTAATGGAAAACCAACCTGGTGCCCTTTCAAGAGTGGTAGGTTTATTTTCTCAACGCGGATACAACATTGAGACTTTGATAGTGGCACCAACAAATGATCCGACTTTATCACGACTGACTATGACTACCATTGGAGATGAGAAGGTTGTGCAGCAAATAACTAAACAATTGGATAAATTAATAGACGTTGTAACTGTTTGTGATCTTGGCGAATCTGAGTTTGTTGAAAGAGAATTAATGCTTGTTAAATTAAATAAAAGCTCTATAGCTATTGATGAAATAGAGAAGTTACAGGGGAAAGTGGTTTTTGAAGATAACAACATCATTAACTTACAATTTGTAGGAGAGCCTGATAAGTTAGACAAGCTAGTGGATAATTTAAAAACAAAAGAGCCTCTAGAGATTGTAAGAAGTGGATCTTTAGGTATTTCTTCAAACTCGAAGACATTGACTATATAAATAAAGGAGACAAGTCATGCAGGTTTATTACGATAAGGACGCCGATCTAGAAATTATAAAAAATAAAAAAGTTGTGATCGTTGGTTATGGCTCACAAGGTCACGCTCATGCTAATAACCTAAAAGATTCTGGAGGGAACGTAACGGTTGCTTTAAGGAAAGATTCCTCTTCTTGGGAAAAAGCTGAAGCAGCAGGTCTTCAAGTCCAAGAAGTTTCACAGGCAGTCAAAGATGCAGATATGGTTATGATTTTAATGCCTGATGAATTGCAATCAGCAACTTATAAATCAGAAATTGAACAAAACATAAAAGAAGGAGCAGTCTTAGCTTTTGCACATGGTTTTAATATTCATTTTGATATGATCATGCCAAGAGAAGATCTTGATGTCATTATGGTCGCTCCCAAAGGACCGGGTCATACAGTCAGATCTCAGTACGAAATAGAGGCAGGTGTGCCTTGTTTGTTAGCAATACACAAGGATGTATCAGGCAACGCCAAAGATATTGGTTTGTCTTATGCCTCAGCAATAGGATCAGGACGAGCAGGAATAATTGAAACTAATTTTAAGGATGAAACTGAGACGGATTTATTTGGTGAGCAGGCTGTTTTATGCGGTGGTCTAACGCAATTGATCCAAAATGGTTACGAGGTGTTAGTCGAAGGTGGTTACCCTCCTGAGATGGCTTATTTCGAATGTCTTCATGAGGTAAAGCTTATTGTTGATTTGATTTATGAAGGTGGGTTAGAAAACATGCGGTATAGCATTTCCAATACCGCTGAATTTGGAGACTATGTCAGCGGACCAAAAGTTATTAATTCTGATACCAAAGAAGAAATGCGTGCGATTTTGAAACGTATTCAATCTGGAGAATTTGCAAATGAATTCATGTCAGATTGTAGAGAAAGTAACGACGGAAAAGGTGGACCTAGAATGAAAGAATACCGCCAACAAACTTCAGAACATTCTATTGAAAAGGTAGGTTCAGAATTACGAGCTATGATGCCATGGATAGCTCAAAACAAAATCGTAGATAAAGCAAAGAATTAGAATGTCTGACGATCCTCAAGAAAGTTTAGATCTCTTCGATGAGCACGAAGAGATAGTTTCCGAGGATGGAAAAAAGGTAAAAAGAAAGGGTATATATCTCTTACCTAATCTACTAACCACTGCTTCTCTTTTTGCTGGCTTCTTTTCTATAGTTTCAGCAATAAATGGTAATTTTGTATACGCTGGTATGGCTATTTTTGCCTCACAAATGTTAGATGGTCTTGATGGTAGAGTGGCAAGATTAACCAATTCACAAAGTCTTTTCGGCGCTCAATACGATAGCCTTTGTGACGTTATATCTTTTGGGTTAGCGCCAGCTCTTATTGTCTTTCTTTGGGGGCTAGACTCTATTGGACAGGCGGGTTGGGTATTTTCTTTCTTTTACGTAGCCGCAGCTGCTTTAAGACTAGCTAGATTCAATACTTACATTGGTTCTGAAGATACTTTCTTTAAAGGTCTGCCTAGTCCAATCGCAGGAGCTATGGTTGTTTATTTTATTTGGGCAATGAGTTCATACGGTATGCAAGGTGAAGAAGTAGGTAGGGCCTTGGCGATATTCACAGCTTTCTTAACAGGACTTGTGTCGATTCTAATGGTAGTTAATATTCCTTATTACAGCTTTAAAGAGATAGAGATGAAAAAAAGAGTACCTTTTTTTAGTATGCTATTTGTGATCTTTATATTTGCTTTCATTTCAATAGATCCCCCTATAGTTTTGGCATCTTGCGCTTTTGTTTACATATTATCTGGCCCGGTAATGTGGGCTTATAAAGCTTTAAAAAAATAACCTACTTATTTTGTTTTGCGCCAATAACCTGTAAAGCTCATCTGATCTGATTTAAGACCATACTTATTTTTAAATATTTTCCTTATAGCTGATATTTGTTTTGCTTCTCCAGCTCCAAATACATAAAGTGCACTGGTATCAATTTCTAAATTTTCTATTTTTTTTATTAGTTCAGTTCCTTCTCCAGCTGCCTGTTTTTTTCTATAAATCCAGTCTATTTTATTTCGATCATCATCGTAATTAAAACGTGTTGTTTCGTCTTGGGTTTCAAAGAAGCACTTGTAATTCTCTTTATTTGCAAGGTTTTCAATTGAAGCAAGAACGGCGGGCTGGGCTGTTTCATCACCAATAAATAAATACTCTTTAGTTTTTTTAGGTGGGGTAAAAGTTGTTCTTGGACCCCAAAAAGCAACTTCACAACCTTCGACGACTTTCTCCGACCACACAGCAAGAGGTCCAGGGTGGTCATGAAGCACAAACCAGACATCAATTGCATTTTCTCTAAAATTCCTGATCGTATAGTAAGCAGCAGAGTAGGGGTTTTTTTCAGTATTTCCGAGATCTCTAAAATTTTGCATCTTAAAGCCCTCAGGGTAATTATGTTCTATTTCTTGATGAACGATAAAGTACACAAACGCATCATTTCCTAGATCAGGTAGGTCTTCTAATCCTCCTTCAAAGGTAATTTCCAATATATTAGAAGATATAGTTCTTTTCCCTGTTACTTTTGTGATATACGTTTTAAGGTTTAGGGTTTTTTCTATTAAGTTTTCTATCCGAGTCTTTGGATAATTTTTTGGCGCTTTATTTCTTGCTTGATTTAAGAAAGTGTAAAAAAAAGTACTCACTTCATTTGAGTCTTTTGCTTCTTGAGGAAATTTAATAACCCTATCAATTTTTTTATCGGATACATTAATTACTAGTGAGATTTCCTTTTCTGAAATATCAGTGATTTTTGTTCCAATTGGGTTGGTTATATCAAGGTAATATTCAGAGATAAGTTTTAGCGCATCATCGTTTACATCATTGTGCAAATCTACCATCAGTTCAATTGCTTCTTGGTTATCCTTATCAAACATAATCTAGATTTCAAACGATCTATACTCTTTAGCTTGATTAACTAACGTGTCCTTATATTCTTTTGCATTAATACATATCTCGTCGAAAGCAATAAAGTATATTTTGTCTTCAGATCTTAGATAGTATCCATCTATTGTTAGGGCAAACATTTTTGCATTCTTATCTTTTATGCCATGTTGAGCATTTAAAGAAGCCGATATATTTTTTGAATGATCATTATTCATATGATCAATTATTGATTCTTCGTTGTTAGACCATTTAGTTCCAATTGGTCTCCAATTATTATTTTTTAACCAAGCAATTTTACCAAAACCTCCAATCCATCTAGCTTGAGATATTTCTAATCTATAGAAGTTAAAATCATGCATTGAAGAATATTTTTTACTTTCTGGAAGGAATTTAACGAATCTCTCTTGATTGCTTTTAACTTCATCGTCTGGAAGTTTAACTAAGTCACCCAACAGTGTAAGCCTAGCACTATCTTGCTTATCATTTTCCTCTTCTAGCTTAAATACTGTTAAACAGGATTTAGAATTCTTTTTTAGGTTGATGGTGTGTTGAGCTATATCGCTCGCATAAATAATAATGCTTCTATCCTGTCCTGATATAAAAGTTACAAAACTTCCAAATGGATAACCTTTAAATTTTTCCGAGATAGTTGATAGAACAGCCTCTTTACTTGATCTAAGCAATTGAATTGCTTCTGATTCATATTCTCTTAATTTTTCTTTCATATTAGTAATAATTCACCCTTAAAGGGTCTTGCGCTACTTCCATATCTAAACCATACACCTCAGTAAGAACTTTGCTTTGTAAGACTTCTTCAGGAGATCCTGATTTTATAAGACTTCCATTTTTAAATATAACTAGTTTATCGGAGTATTTCGCTGCTAAGTTAAGATCGTGTAATATTAATAGTATTCCAATTCCTTCCATTGCCTTGGACCTAACTAATTTCATCAGATTTTGTTCATGCAGGATATCTAAGTTCGCTGTGGGTTCATCGAGAAACATATATCTAGGGTCACGTGAATTTGAGGGTCTCCACAACTGAATTAAGGTACGTGCAAAGTGTACTCTTCTTTGTTCCCCGCCTGACAGAGTATTGAATTTTTGTTCCAGTAAGTCATGGACTGAACATTCGCTTGCTACTTTCATTACAGCCTCTTTAAAGTTTCCAGAATAAGAAGCTATGCCTCTATCTAGCCAACCCATCTCAATTATTTCTTTTACTGAGAAGTCATAAACAATCTGTTGTGACTGAGACATAACACTTCTCATAAAGGATCTTTCTTGAATTGATATATCTTTTAGATTTATTTCATCAAAAGAAACACTTCCTGAGGTTGGCTTAATGTCTCCAGAGAGAACATTTAAGAACGAAGATTTCCCTGCTCCATTTGGACCTATAATTGATACCACTTCTCCAAGATTGATTTCTAGAGAAATATCTTTAATTATTCTTTTATTATCTACCTCCCAAAATATAGATTTAGCTTTGATACTCATATTTTTCTTATCCTAAAGATTAGCCAGAGAAAGAAAGGTGCTCCAATGGCACTAGTTATTAACCCAACTGGCAGCTCTGCTGGTTGGATAAGTGTTCTAGAAATAAGATCAGCACTCATCATCAGGCCTGCTCCTAGAAGAGCCGATCCTGGCAATAAATAACTATGGTTAACACCTCCTAATAACCTAACTAAATGAGGAACCACTAGACCTACAAAACCTATCATTCCAGAAAGTGAGACGCTTACTCCCACAGTAATTGCAGAAGAAATTATGACTTTGTATTTTAATCTCTTAACGTCAACTCCCAATCGATAGGCTTCAGGTTCTCCAAGTTGAAGTAAATCAAGTTTTCTTGAAGAAGGTATCATCCATAGCATTGATAGGGTAATGACTATTATTGCAGGCAAAATTAAATACCAAGAAGCCCCTCCAAAACTTCCCA
>CACAGI010000006.1 GCA_902532015.1 uncultured SAR86 cluster bacterium
CATTTCTATTACTTCTCCTTGAGGCGTAAAAACATAAATTTCATCTGGAAAAATATCCGTCTTCACAGAATCTATGAATTCTTCTGCAGTTTCATAGTTTTCTCGCATCTCTAGTAAGCCTGCAACCCAACGTCTAGCTTTAATTTGAGGACTAGAATCAGATTTATTTCCTGATTTATAGAGCCAATGAGAAGCTACACCATTTTCAGCCATATCATTCATTTCTTGAGTCTTGATCTGAATCTCTATTGGAATTCCTTTTAATGCAATTACTCCAGTATGAATAGATTGATATCCATTAGATTTAGGAATTGCAATGTAATCTTTAAATCTTCCTCTTACTGGTTTGTACATGCTATGTATATGACCGAGTGCTCTGTAACAGTTTTCCGGGGCATCAACAATAATTTTTATAGCATAGACATCCATAATTTCTTCAAATGACCTTCTTCTCTCTTTCATTTTTCTATAGATGCTGTAAATGTGTTTTTCTCTTCCTTCGACTACAGAGGCAATACCTTCATTTAGTAATTTATCGCTCATTCCTTTCTGGATTGTATTCAATATTCTTTTTTGACCACCTCTGTTTTTCTTTACGGCTGCAACTAAACGTTCGTATCTAGTGGGGTAAATCGTTTTAAAAGCCAAATCTTCAAGTTCTCGGTATAAATTATTCATGCCAATTCTATGAGCAATGGGAGCATAAATTTCTAAGGTCTCTTTGGCTATTCTTAGTTGTTTATCTCTATCTAGATACAACAATGTACGCATGTTATGGAGTCTGTCAGCTAATTTAACTACTATTACCCTTATATCTTTTGACATAGCCAGTACCATCTTTTGGAGATTCTCTGCTTGAGATTCATTTTTACTTGCTATAGTTAAAGTATTTAATTTACTAACTCCATCAACTAGATTTGCGACCTCCTTATTAAATTTTTTTTCAATTACACTTTTAGGAATCCCAGAATCTTCCATAACATCATGAAGCATTGCAGCAGATAGGCTGTCTTCATCCATTCTAAAACTACCCAATATGCTTGCAACGGCTATGGGGTGGGTGACATAAGGATCACCGCTAGACCTGTATTGTCCAGAATGTGCTTCGCAAGCAAAATCATATGCTTGATTTACTTGCTTTACTTTCTTAGGATCTAAGTAATCCGAAAGTTTTTTTGAAAGTGCACCAATAGATTCCATAAAATTATAAAAACAAAGATAAAGTATCTCTGTTTTTTTACCCTAAGGCTAATGATATTGGATTATTTAAGTTTGAGGCAAGTCTTCTGCCTGAAGACCTTCTGTGAATTCTTGCTCTAAATCTGCAATGTCGACTTTAAGATCGTTAATATTTTCAGTAGATACAGTTCCTGCTTCTATTTCTCTAAGCGCCATAACAGTTGGCTTATCATCTTCCCATTCAAGGGTAGGACGCCTTCCACCAGTCGCCAATTGGCGTGCTCTTTTTGCAGCCAAAATAATTAATTCGTACCTAGTAGTAACCTTATCTAAACAATCTTCTACAGTAATTCTTGCCATATTTAATGCACTTTTAAGTTAGGGAAAAGCATTCTAATGCAAAGCGCTCTATTGATCCAGCAAATGAGATAAAGATTTTTTTGTAAGCTCTTCTCTTTCTTTCTTGCAATTAGCATTTGAGTACATTGCATATTTCAAGTCTAAGAATGCAAGATCAAAATCATCATTTGTAATTAAGTAGTCAAAATCTTTACCTGAGATAATTTCCTGTTTAGCCTCTGAGAGTCTTTTTTCTATTGTTTCCTGGCTGTCTAGTCCTCTTTTAACTAATCTATTTTCTAGGTCTTTATATGAGGTAGGTATAATAAAAATAGTTTTTGCATCGGGATAAACATTTTTAACTTGCAGAGCGCCTTGTACGTCTAGCTCTAGTATGACATCAAAACCTTTAGCAATTGTTGAAATAACCCAATCTTTTGGAGTTCCATAAAGGTTTCCAAAAACATTTGCATATTCAAGAAAACCGTCTTCTTTAATCTTTTTATTAAATTCTTCTTCAGTAAGAAAAAAATAAGCTATACCTTCTTCTTCATTTTTTCTTTTTTCTCTAGTTGTGCATGAAATTCCTAATTTTGCCTTAGAAGCTAATTCTTCATGTAAAACTTTATTAATTAAAGAGGTTTTACCCGTGCCTGAAGGTGCAGAAATAACAAATAATTGAGCCATAAGTTAAAAAGAAGTTTATTGTAGGTTAAATATATTTAAAATGATGAAGTTTTTAGAAAACTTTTTATGAAAGAAAGAGAAAACCATTTTTTTGAACTTGCACTAGAGTCAGATGCTTTGCTTATAGGTGACTTCACTTTGAAGTCTGGAAGAAAGAGTCCTTATTTTTTTAATATCAGCTCTTTATTTGAATCTGGTTTCATTAATGAACTATCTACTTTATACGCCGATTTAATTGAAGAAGAAAATATCAAGTTTGACGTAATTTTTGGCCCTGCCTATAAGGGAATACCACTCGCAGCAGCTGTTGCGACAATTCTAAGTAACAGATCTTCACATGCAGTTGCTATAAGTTTTGATAGGAAAGAAGAAAAAAAACATGGAGAAGGTGGAAAAATAATAGGTAATGTTAAAGACAAGAAGGTTCTTATTTTAGACGATGTTTTAACTGCAGGCACCGCTTTAAATCAAAGCATAGATCTAGTTAGAGAAACAGGAGGTGAAGTCGTCTCATCCGTAGTTGCGTTAGACAGAGAGGAATCTGTAGATGGTTTGCTGGCCAGAGACTTAATAGAAAATAAGACTAACTCTAAATTGTTATCTATAGCTCGTATCTCTCAAATAGTTAATTTTTTAAACCAAACAAAGAAAACTGAAAAGGCTCAATTGATAGAAGACTACTTATCAAGACAATAATGTTTACAGGGATAGTTCAAGAATTAGGAGAAGTTAAGGAGTGCAATCAGACCTCCTCTGGAATATCTATAAAGATTGGTGCAACTAGCTGCTTTACAGAGAATCTTAAGGAGGGAGCAAGTGTTTCTGTAAACGGAGTTTGTTTAACCGTAGTAAATTCAAATGATATCAGTATGTCATTTGATGTTATTAAAGAAACATTAAGAGTAACAAATCTTGATGTAGTTCAAGTTGGCAGTATTGTAAATCTAGAAAGATCTTTGAAATTTGGTGATGAAGTAGGAGGGCATATTCTCTCTGGTCACATATCATGCAAGGGTAAATCACAATTAATCGAACATGATGGAGAAGTTGAACTAAGAATTGAGTGCCCTAAAGAATGGTTAGATTTTGTATTACTTAAAGGTTATGTTGCGGTTAATGGAGCTAGTCTAACTGTCGCCAAGAGAGAAGAAAAAAGTTTTTCAGTTTACTTAATTCCTGAAACTCTGGAGGCAACTAATTTATCAGAAATTACTGAAGAATCTTTTTTAAACATCGAGGTAGATCAATCAACCTATGCCTCTATGTCGGCACAGAAATAATCATTTGCTTTAATTTAAATAACTTTTTAAAGTAATTGTATGGAGCGTTACTTACTTTATATTTTCTTTTTAAGTTTTCTTTACTCTTGTTCTTCAGAAATTTTTGATAATACTCCAAGAGAACCAGAAAGTAATGATGTCTTTGCATCAACATACCAGCCTTCACCTAGTGGAGATATTTTGATAACTGGGGGCAGGGTATTAACCGGCACAGGCGAGGAATTGGAAGATGTTGACATTCTGATCAAAGATAACGTAATTCAAGAGATATCTGAAACTATAACACCAGGTTCTGACTCTATTGTTATTGACGCTGAAGGCAAATGGATAACACCAGGCATAATTGATATACATTCCCATATGGGTGTATATCCAGCACCTAGCTTGAGATCCAATTCTGATGGCAATGAAGCTACCAGTCCAGTGACCCCTCATGTTTGGGCAGAACACTCTTTCTGGACTCAAGATACACAGATGCCATTAGCTTTAAAAGGCGGCACTACTACTTTTCATGTATTACCTGGTTCAGCTAATCTATTTGGAGGAAGAGGCGTAACTTTAAAAAATGTATGGTCTAAGACCGTACAAGGAATGAAATTTCCTGGCGCACCATACACTCTAAAAATGGCTTGTGGAGAAAATCCCAAAAGGGTTTACGGATCGGGTTCAGGACCATCTACTCGAATGGGAAATGTAGCTGGTTACCGAGTAGAGTGGATTAAAGCTAAAGAATATAGAGACAAACCTTATAAGACTCGAGACTTAAAACTTGATACGTTACAAGGAGTACTTAATGGAGAAATTCTTGTTCAAAACCATTGTTATCGAGGAGAAGAAATGGCGGTAATGATTGATGTTGCTAAAGAATTTAATTACAAAATAACGACGTTTCATCATGCTGTAGAGGCTTATAAAGTTGCTGACATGTTGGCGGAAAATAATATATGTGCAGCTTTATGGGCGGATTGGTGGGGATTTAAACATGAAGCATTTGATATGGTATGGGAGAATGTCGCGATTGTAGATCAAGCAAAGGGAGGCACAGGTTGTGCAATTGTCCACTCAGATTCTGCCATTGGAATACAAAGGCTTAATCAAGAAGCCGCTAAAGCCATGGCTGCAGGCATAAGAGCTGGTTTTGATATACCTAAAAAAAGAGCAATACAGTGGATTACTAAGAATCCAGCAAAGGCCTTAGGTATTGATGATAGAGTTGGGACCCTTGAAAAAGGTAAAATGGCTGACTTGGTCATTTGGGATTCTGACCCCTTCAGTGTTTATTCTAAAACAGAGCTGGTCATGATAGATGGCATAATAAAATATGACTCTTCTGATCCCAGTACACCTAAGCCAACTGATTTTGAACTTGGCATCATTTCACCCGATGAGAACAGGTTATGAGAATAGTTAATTTACTTTTAGTCCTCATCATTAGTAATTTTGCATTTTCCGAGAGCATCTTGTTTAAAAATGCATCTATTTATACTGGTGACAGTACAGAAATACTTAAAGAGCATGATCTGCTTATTGTTGATGGGAAAATTTCTGATATTAGAAGTGACATAACAATATCTGCAGATAAAGTTTTTAATTTAGGAGGGAAAATAATTACTGCAGGATTTATTTCTCCGTTTACTCATTTAGGCCTTATTGAAATAAACCAAATTGCTGCTACTCGAGATGATAGTTCTGATCTTTATTCAGCAGGATTTAGCATCAGCCAGGCGTTTAACCCATCTTCCACATTAATTCCTTATAATCTAAATGGCGGATTAACTTCAGCCATTTCTGCACCAAGTGGAAATAGACTTTTCTCTGGTCTAGGATCAGCTTTTTCCTTATCGGGCAATACCGATAGTTTGATATCAAGAGATATAGCTCTATATGGGTCAATAGGGGCTGATGGAGAATCAAAAGCAGCCAACATACTTCTTATTGAAGATACGTTTGAATTAGCCAGGAAGTTCAATGAAGACTCAAGTGAAATACAAGAATTTGGTTTACCGGATTCAGTCAAATATTCTAAGAGGGATTTACTCGCAATAAAAAGGGTTTTAAATAAAGAGATTCCAATGGTCGTATCAATTAATCGAGCTTCAGACATAATTACTATGATAGATTTTGCTAAAAATCAGGATATAAAATTAGTCATTATGGGAGCTTCAGAAGGATGGATGGTCTCAAGTCAATTAGCTGAGTCAAACATTCCAGTTATATTGGAACCTATTAATAACTTACCAGCCTCTTTTGATAGGTTAGGCTCTCGACTTGAGAATGCTGCTTTGCTTAATGATGCAGGAGTAAAAATACTAATTGCCTACGACGAATGGGAAACTCATAACGCTTATTTAAGCCGTCAAGGAGCTGGAATAGCAGTTTCTTATGGCCTACCTTGGCATGAAGCCATCAATGCTTTGACTAAGAACGTATCGGATACTTTTAATATTCCTAACAGAGGTAGCTTACTAATAGGACATCATGCCGATCTAATTGTTTGGGATGCTGACCCTTTAGAGGTAACTTCTTTCCCTGAACAGATATATATTTCAGGAAAATTGATGTCACCAAATACAAGGTCTTTAATGTTAAGAGATAGATATCTAAATAAAGATTAAGCTGTAAGATTATCTTTTACTATCTTACTTACTAAACCCATATCTGCATTGCCGTGTATTCTTTGTTTTAAAGAGCCCATAACTTTTCCCATGTCTTGAGGTCCATCTGCGTCTGTCTCTTTAATTACTTGCTCTACTATAACAGCGAGCTCCTCTTCACTTAATTGTTCTGGTAAGAAGTCAGAAAGAATATTGATCTCATTTTGTTCTTTTTCTGCTAATTCATCTCTACCCGCATCAGAGAATTGAGTATAGGAATCTTTTCTTTGTTTTATCATTCTTTGTAGAATTTGAATTACTTGTTCGTCTTCAAGCTCTATTTTTTTGTCGATTTCTTCTTTTTTTAATTCAGAAATAGCCATTCTTAATGTGGAAGTAGTTTCTTTATCTCTAGTCTTCATGGAGATTTTAACAGCGTCTTCTATAAGAGGTCTGATAGTTTGGTTTGCCATATTGGCTCCTTAGATTTTAGAAACGGGGCGGTCTGCCTAATCTATTCTTTCTTTGATTTTTTTGTTCTCTCTTAACAGCTGCCGCTTTTTTTCGTTTTAAAACAGAAGTTGGTTTTTCGTAGAACTCGCGTTTTCTGACTTCAGGTATTATTCCAGCTTTCTCACATGCACGTTTGAACTTTCGTAGTCCAACATCGAATGATTCATTTGGTCTTATTTTAACTGAAGGCATATAAATTTCCTTTAAGGAAGCGCAATTCTATAGAACCATTATTATTTTGGAAAGGCTTTCTTTTTTTTAATTTTTGACGAGAATAGCCTAAAGTTTATAAAAATGAATATTTTAGGAATAGAAACATCTTGTGATGAAACTGGTATAGCCATTTATAATACTGAAAAGCAGCTAATTATTTCGGAACAATTATTTAGTCAAGCTTCTAAGCATGCTCAGTATGGCGGTGTAGTTCCTGAACTTGCTTCAAGAGACCATTTAATAAAAATTATCCCCTTAATTAAGCTTACTTTAGAAGAGGCTAAGTTAGATTTTGATGATCTAAATGCTATAGCTTATACGGCTGGACCCGGTTTAAGAGGACCACTTTTAATAGGGGCTTCTATGGCTAAATCGCTTGCTTTTAGTTTAAAGATACCTTCAATAGGAATTCACCACATGGAAGCACACTTATTGATAAATCTTTTAGAAGATCCTGCCCCAAAATTTCCTTTTCTGACTCTTCTTATTTCAGGAGGACATTGCCTTTTAATAAATTCAAAAGCCTTGGGTTCATATGAAATTGTAGGTCAAACTATCGATGATGCTGTTGGGGAAGCTTTTGATAAGGTATCTAAACTTCTGGATTTAGGATATCCGGGAGGTCCTTTGATAGAACAGCTTGCTGCATCGGGAGATTCTTCAGCTTTTAATTTTCCGAGGCCCATGGCTAATAAAGATAATTTAGATTTTAGTTTCAGTGGTTTGAAGACGTCAGTTTTTTATGCTCTTAAGGAAATAGATATTTTAACTCAAGAAATCAAAGCCAATATAGCTGCATCATTTCAAGAAGCTGTTGCTGAAACATTATTAATAAAATCCAAGAAAGCATTAGAAAAAACAAAACAAAATGAATTGGTCATTGGAGGAGGGGTTGCTTCTAATAAATATATAAGAAATAGGCTTATAAATGGTCTAAAAGGCAGTCAAATTTATTTTCCTCCACTCGAACGTTGCACAGACAATGGTGCTATGGTTGCTTTTGCTGGAAGTTTTTATATTAATAAGAATAATCACAAGAAAAATGATTTAGTGCTTCCTAAGTGGCCTTTATCAGAATTAAAGAATGGATAAAGTATTTATAAAGAACCTTAAAGTAGAAGCAATTATTGGGATCTTTGCCTGGGAAAGAGAAGTAAAGCAGGTAATCTCAATCGACTTAGAAATGGAATTTGATAATAAAAAAGCAGCTAAATCTGATGATATTAAGGATGCACTAGATTATAAAAAGGTAGGAAAGAGAATTACTTCTTTCGTAAAGAGATCAAAATATAATCTAGTAGAAAGGCTTGCTGAACAAATAGCAAAACTAATTCTAAAAGAGTTTCCTGTTGCTAAAGTAGTTGTTTCTGTATCTAAACCAGGGGCCTTGAGAGGTTCAGAGTTAGTTGGAATAAGCATTACAAGACCCTAATGGATCAAGTCTTTGTCAGTATTGGTAGTAATATCAATCCAAAAGAAAACATAGCAATTTCTAAAGAGCTTTTAAACGAACACTTTGATTGCACTTTCTCTAGTAACTATGAAACTATTGCAGAAGGTTTTAAAGGGAATGATTTTATTAACTGTGTAGCTGGATTTAAAACAACTTTACTACCCTCAGAATTAAGGAAAACACTAAAACAAATTGAATATAGTATGGGTAGAACCGAAATTCAGGCAGGTATGGCTAATAGAGTCATTGATCTAGATTTAATTCTTTATGGAGAAAAAGTCATTAAACAAGATAATTTTGATATACCCAGCAATGATATAGAGAAATATCTTTTTATTCTTGAGCCTTTATCGGAAATAGCTGGAGAATTATTTCATCCAGTTTCTAAAGTATCTTTTGCAGAACTTTTGAAGCAATTGAAGGCTGATTAAATATTTTCACCAAGTTTCCTTGCTCTTTCAGTAACTGACTCTTCGTCCTCTTTTAGATGCTTAATAGCCATGAAAAGAGTTATACAAGGTATTAATAGGATTAATAAGATTAGCGCCATGGAGGTTTGCATGGCATCACCTGGAGCATAACCTTGAGAGTCGATAAAGAAGTCCGCAACTCTTCCCAAAGTATAAGGTCCTAATGCAAGACCAATCATACTAAGGGTTAGAATGAAGAACGCACCTGACATTGCTCTCATTCTTGGTAGAACTAAGTTAGTAACCGTGGTTGCAGCACAACCCACATATACAGAACTTCCTATGTGGTAAATGAAATTAAATATTATAGATACATTTTTAGATTCCGTATAAATCATACCTAAACAGCCTAAAGTTGTTACTACTATGCCTCCTGCGAAGATTACATATAATCTACCACCTACATACTTTTCTTTGAGCTTATCTCCGAAGTATCCTCCTCCTATTACTCCAATGAATGACCCGACGGCAGTTACTAAACCAATAAAGGTTCCAATCTCTAAAGCGGTCATTCCATGGTAGTTAATATAGAAAGGTGGTGTAAAAGCTGAATATGCGTAGCCAACAAAAGGAATACATGGAAAAGATATAAAGGAATAGACTATAGCTTTACTTCTGAACATTAAATTGAAGGCTACAGGATCTCGTTCGCTTAGGCTTTGTATCCATGTACAAACTAAGTAGGCACCAATTCCCCAAGCCACCCATTGTAAAAAGTCTTCAGTTAATTGATACAGTAAAAAACAAATAAGAGATATGGTGGAAGCAATTAATAAATTGATGAATAGAGTTCTTGGTAAGTCCTTTCTCCCAATAAAAGATAAAGGTGTTAATCCAATGAATTCTTTGAAGGTATCTTTAAAAGGTTCTTTACTTTGTTCAGTAACTAAACCTTCACTCATACCTCTTATTGGCTCTTTGATGAAAGTGAATGTAATTAGAGATAACAGAATTCCTGGAAGACCAACACCCATAAAAGCTGCTTGCCAGCCTTTTAAACCAAATGGAGCATTTGATGGATCCGGATAGGCATTATTCCATGTGTCTAAAATCCAGCCACCCAAAAATAATCCTATTGCTGCTCCAATGTATAAACCACTAGAGTATATAGATAAAACTGTGGCACGTACTTTGGGTGAAAAATAATCAGATAGAAGAGAATAGGCAGAAGGAGTGGCAGTGGATTCTCCTATTCCTACTCCAAATCTATAAATAGACAAACTTAAAAAGGACTTTGCTGTCCCCGACAAGGCTGTCATTAAACTCCAAAAAGCTAACCCAATACTTATTAGATTTTTTCTGTTCCAAGAGTCAGCTAATTTACCCATTGGTATACCTACTACTGAATAAAATACACCGAAGGCGGTGCCAAACAAGAAGCCTATATCACTATTAGATATACCTAAATCAGCTTTTATGTCTTCAGCAAGAATTGAAATAATTTGCCTATCTACAAAATTAAAAATATAGACAATAACTAAAAGACCTAGAGCAATTTTAGCGTGCCGTCCACCTACAGCAGAACTTTCTTTATCTGACATAAATTCTTCTTTTTAGTTTAATAGAATTAGGATTCTATTTTTGCAGTGGCATTTCCTGTTATTACAGCAACATCATTTTGGTTGGTTGTTTCGATCTGAAGATCAACTACTCTTTCACCGTCTTGTTCTCTTATATCAACAATTGTTGCAGTACTTTTTAGGGTATCTCCCGGCCAAACTTGATTAGTGAACCTTACGCCATACTTTTTTAGTGCCCCATCTCCAACATAATTTGTGAGCATTGTCCCTGTAAGGCCCATTGAGAGCATTCCATGAGCAAAAACACTTGGATATCCAGCAACTTGAGTAGTAAATATCTCATCAGTGTGTAAAGGGTTATAATCTCCTGAAGCGCCTGCATATTGAACTATTTGAGTTCTTTTCAAATCTTCAACCAAGGTTGTAGTATGCTTATCACCTATTTTAATTTCACTTTCTTTTAACACATTAATCTCCTTAACTATCAACAGCTCTTTCTGTTTGTACACCCACCCCTGTTGCGGTGATCACCAAATCACCATTTTGATTTCTATATTCGGTCACGCTTTCACTGAACTTGAGTTTACCAGCTCTTTTGCTTTCCTTTTCCCAGGTGTTTCCTGGTTTTGTAGTTGCGCTTAATACATCGCCAGCTTTAACAGGTAAGTGGTATTCAAAGTGTTGTTCTGCATGAAGACCCATGGCAGCTCCACCACCTCCACTCTCACCAGATCCTGAACTAGAGGAAGGTTTAGCGCCTGAAGCATCTTTGCCTGAACCAAACCATCCTTCTCCACCAATCTTTGGTCTCAAGAAGTAGTTAGGATCAAATTGGGCACTTGATTGAGCGAAAGTTGGAGGAGCAATAATTCCTCCTAAATCAGTCTTATTTGCATATTCTTCATCATGATAAATAGGATTATCATCTCCTACTGATCTAGCAAACATCATTATATGGCTTGCTTCTACTAAAAATTTATCTATTGCCATTTTCTCTCCATTTTTTTTAAAAATTCTCTTCAATTAACTTCCATGCCGCCTCTGCTAAAGGTCTAACTCTAGCTCTCATTTCTTCTGCGTTCTTATTTGCTGCAGTTCCATCTCTTACTCTTCCTACTATACCTTGAAGTATTCCTGCAGATTTAAATAAGTTGTAAGCCATGTAGAGTTCCCATTCTTTTTCAAAATCTAATCCACTTTTCTCTATATACATAGAAACATATTCTTTTTCTGTAGGTATTCCTTGCTCTAAGCAATACCCCTCATCTGCTAGTGAAGGATTTAATCTATATTGCATGCAATGGTAACTAAAATCAGCACAAGGATCTCCTAAGGTAGATAACTCCCAGTCTAATATTGCGATTACTTCTGGCTCTACTTTATGAAGCATTAGATTAGTAAGACTAAAATCTCCATGGACAATTCGAAGTGGTTTATCGGAAGGTAAATTGTTAGGCAACCATTCAATAAGCTTATTCATATCTTCTATTTCTTCAGTTTCAGAATCTTGATACTGCTTAGTCCATATTGAGACCTGTCTTCCAACATAGTTACCTGGTTTTCCAAAGGTCTCTAATCCTATCTCATAAGGATCTACAGAGTGAAGAGCAGCCATTGTAGAGTTCATAGAGGCATAGACACCATAGGATTCTTCTTTTGAATGTCCATTCATTGAAGCATCCCATAATACCCTTCCATCCATAAATTCCATCAAATAAAAGGCTGTACCAATTATGGAATCATCTTCACAAAGAGCATAGCTGGTCGGTACTGGGACTTGTGTTTGGTTTAAGGCCGTTATAACCCTGTATTCTCTATCCACTGCGTGAGCTGATTTTAATAGTTTTCCAGGAGGCTTTCTTCTCAAAACATAAGAATTAGAAGGACTAACAATTTTATAAGTAGGGTTAGATTGTCCTCCTTTAAATTCTTCAATTGAAATTTCACCTTCAAATCCAGGCACGTTAGCTTGCATGAAACTTTGTAGTGCAACAGCATCTATAGCATGCTTTTCAAGCACTGGCATAGTGCCTACATTATCATTCTCTTTGAAATCCATAGATGGATAAGTTAAACCAGATGTAGGTTAATTTAAAGAATTAAATAAATTTTTTTTAAAACGAGAATCTGCCGCCGTCTACATTGATTATTTGACCAGTCGTGTATTTAGATTCAGTTAGAAAGAAAATGACTGCGGCTATATCTTCTGGCTTTCCTATTCTTCCTATAGCTACTTTTTTTAAAATAGATTCTTTTTCTTTATCAGATAAATCTTTGTCATCTGGCCAAAGAATTGCACCGGGAGCAATTCCATTAACTCTAACTTTGGGAGCAAGTTCCTTAGCCAAAGATTTTGTTATTCCTTCTAAAGCTGCTTTAGCTCCTGTGTATAGACTGTATTCTTTGATACCATTTTTGATTAAGGTGTCACTGATGTTAATAACACATCCGTTTGCTCTTTTTAGATAAAGAGCTAGGGCTTGGATTAAGAATAAGGGTGTTGTGACATTGGTATCTGTAAGGTCTTTCCATTGATCTGATGAAGCTGTATCTATTGGTGTTGGATAGAAGCTCGAAGCATTATTAACTAATAAATCTAAGGTTTCAGTTATATTACTTACCTTTTCAACTAGTGTATTTATTGAAGCCTCAGAGTTGAAGTTTCCTTGTATCGTAAAACAAGAATTTTTACGAATCTTATTGAGTTCATTACTAATACTCTCAGCTTCTAATTCTGAATTATTATAGTGTAGGATTATATTGAAACCTTTTTCATGCAGGTATCTAGAGGTTGTTGCCCCAATCCTTTTAGCTCCTCCTGTTATTAAAACAAATCTTTCTTTCATGATTCAGATAAGTAAAGTTGTATTGCGTTAAGTCTATCCTCTTTTAATTTCTTGGCTATTAATTTACCTTCTTTAAGATCCGATGAAGCCTTTATGTCGTTGATAAGTTTTACTATCTTATCCCAGTCCAGTTTTTGACCGGAATTAATATCGATACAAAAGTTAGATATTTTCTCTGCTTTAAGAAATCTATCTTCTTTTCTATAAATATCAGTTTTATCAGCAAGTTCAATAATATCTTTAGCATTTACAGAATCTAATTTTTTAAAGGCAATAATTAACCGACAAACTTCTGATATTTCCTTATATTCTTTAGGTACATTAAATGAATTATTAATATCCTCAAGTGAGGTATTTGATGCCACTAAGCATGCCCATCTTGCATTAGGGTCTCTTTGTGTTTTTATAGCTTTTGAAAGGTAGGTCGTATCTAGCTGACTTACCGGGCATATTTGACTAAGGGCGCCACATTCTTCTATTAGTTTAAAGTAGACCTCAGGATTGTCTGTTATTAATGCTTTATATGTCTCCATCCAAATTCTTTCTCTACTTAATGTTGTTAGCTCACCAGAAGTGACTATTTTTTGTATCTCTATCATTGTGTCTTCATCAACCTTAAATCCATGTCCATTCAACTTAGCTGCAAACCTTGCAACCCTAAGAACTCTAAGAGGATCTTCTTTAAAAGCATCCGAAACTCTTCTTATTGTTTTATTTTTTAAGTCTTCTTGACCCTTAAAAGGATCAATAAAATTGCCTTCATTATCTTGTGCTATAGCATTTATCGTAATGTCTCTTCTTTCAAGATCTTCTGTTAAGCTAACATTCTTATCAAATTCAAAACTAAATGCTTTGTGCCCTGTTCCGGTTTTCCTCTCTTTCCTTGCTAAGGCATATTCTTCTTTAGTTTCAGGGTGAAGGAATACAGGAAAATCTTTCCCAACTTGCTTATATCCTTTTGCAATTAATTCCTCTTTTGTTGCCCCAACAACTACCCAATCTTTTTCATAAAAGGGCATATTTAACAACGAGTCTCTAACTGCTCCTCCAACTAAATAGACTTTCATATATCTAATTTATCTTATTACAAGAAAAGATTCGATTATCTTCTAACCTTAGTGCAGTTAATTTTTTACCCCAAACACAACCAGTATCCAATGCTGATATATTACTTTTCCCAGTTTTACCTTCCAAGGCAGCCCAGTGTCCAAAAAGTATATGAAATGGATGCTCAAGAATTTTTAGATTCCAATCAAACCAGGGCTTCATTTGAGGTGGAGTTTCATTTGCTTTTCCTTTGCTTACAAGGTCTAGGGTTCCATCATTTTGGCAAAATCTCATGCGAGTAAAATAATTTATATTCAAACGCAACCTTTCTATTTCAGAATCACATTTAGTTGAATGATTTGGTTCATTGCCATACATATTTTCTAAGAGACCTATTGAACCTGGGCCTTTTAAGGTTTCAGTTAATTCTAAAGAATATCTTTCTAGCTCCTCTCTAGTCCAATGTGGAGGAATGCCAGCATGAGTCATTATGTATGACTTCATTTTCCCTTCAATTTTTATGTTACTTATATGATGAAAAGGCAACTCCCTGATCCAACTAACATAAATATCAAGATTTTTATCTTCAAGGAGGGCCTGAAACGTATCAGAATCAGATATTTCTTTTACTCCTTCTGCAACGGCTAAGAAATGAAGATCATGATTTCCTAAAGTTATATGACAATTTTTCTTAATAGAATAAAGGAATTCTAAAGTTTCAAGTGACTTAGGGCCTCTATTTATTATGTCTCCACATATCAATAATTTATCTTGTTCTGATTGAAATTTAATTATATCAAGTAAAATTTTTAGCTCGTCATAACATCCTTGAATATCACCAATTGCGTAAGTTGCCATTTATATTAATTCTTCTGCAATTCTTACATAATCATTTACAGATAAATTTTCAGGCCTTAGAGACAAATCTATATCTAGTTGTTCTATTTGCTGAGCCGTGAGTATATTTTTTAAAGATTTTCCTATCATCTTTCTTCTATGCATAAATGTTTCTTTGGTTATTTCTTGTAATTTTTTTGCAGTAGGGGAAAGTATATGTCTATCTTTTATGGGTTTAAATCTAACAAACACGCTTTCTACACTAGGCTTTGGTTTAAAGCTATCTGGTTCTAGATAAAGCACTCTATCTAATTCAGTCAAATATTGTGTAAGGACAGATATTCTTCCATAGCTTTTACTATTAGGTTTAGCAGAAAGCCTATCACCAAATTCTTTTTGAAACATAAAATGCATATCTTCAAAATACCTTAGGTTGTCAAAAGCCCAAAGCATGATTTCGGTAGAAATGTTATAAGGAAGGTTTCCTATAATTCTAATTTTTTCATAGTCGAGTATGCTATCAACATTAAAATTTAATATATTTTCATGATGGATAAAAAGTTTCTTGCTATTTATAAGTCTCAAACTTAGTAATAAATCTTCATCAAGTTCAACGGCATCTAATCTTTTTATTTTGGTAGTTAGAAGTTTTGTCAATGCACCTTGTCCAGGACCTATTTCCAAGAAATGTTCTACATTACTGGGATTTATTAGTTCAATTATTTTATTTAAGGCAACTTTATCAATTAAAAAGTTTTGGCCTAGATCTTTTTTGGCCTTAATCATCTCAACTTGAAGCTATTGCAGCAGCTGTTTTAGTAGCCTCTATTAAACTTGATTCATCTGCTTTAGCTGAACCCGCTATATCATAGGCCGTTCCATGATCCACTGAAGTTCTTATAAATGGGAGGCCAAGCGTTACATTTGTTATACATCTAAACCCTAACGTTTTTAATGCAGGCAAACCCTGATCATGATACATGGCCAAAATTATATCTGGCTTGGTTTTATCATCATTTTTAATAAAAGCAGTATCTGCAGAATAAGGTCCTGAGATATTTAAACCCATATTGGTTAGCTTTTTTATGGCTGGAACTAAAACTTCTTGCTCCTCTGAACCTATATAACCGCCGTCTCCTGCATGTGGATTAAGTCCTAAAACTTTAATCAGAGGACTTTTCAAGTTATATTTTTCTTGAAGATCTTTATTTATAATTAAAAGTGTTTCTTCAATATTTTTTGGTGTTATATGTTGAGGAACTTCACGTAGAGGTAGGTGTGTAGTAGCTAGAGCCACCCTTAATTTGTCAGAAGTAAGCATCATTACTACCTTTTCTATTTTTGCAAGCCTAGCTAATTCTTCTGTGTGCCCAGTAAATTCTATTCCACCTTTATTTATTACTTCTTTGTTAATTGGGCAAGTAACAACAGCATCAAATTCCTTAGAAATTGTTCTATCCACTGCATTTCGAAAGTTAGAAATTATAAAATTTGCACACTCAGGATTAGGCTTTCCAGGAATGACGCTCAAATCACATTTTTGGTCAACTATCCAAAGTTCATCATTAGATAGTTCTTTTTCTTGTCCTTTATAGGCTTTAGTAGCTATTTGAATGCCTAGATCTTGAGCTCTAGCTTCAAATATTTCTCTATCTCCAAAAATTACTGGGAAAAAATTATATTTTCTTTTTTGTCCAAAAGCTTTGATGCAAATATCAGGACCTATTCCTGCTGGGTCTCCAGAAGAGACAGCTATTTTGATCATGAGTTGAGCTTGATATCTACGTAAGCTTCTGCTCTTAGCTCAATTAAAGTACTTTCAAGCTCTTGTTCAAATTTTCTTTCGTAGATAATTTGGTAGGCTCTATTTTTTTGCTCTTCTTGGCTGACATCTTCATTTCTTCTGTCGAGCACTTCAATAATATGCCATCCAAATGAAGATTTCACTGGTTTGGAAATTTCTCCAATTTTAGTAGCATCTAGAGTTTTCTCAAAAGCAGGATCATATTCTCCAGGGTTCGCCCATCCTAGATTTCCACCATCCATTTTAGAACCTGGATCTTCTGAATATTGTCTTGCTAATTGCTTGAAGTCTTCACCTGCGAGAAGTCTTTTATGTATGTTATTAATTAATAATTCAGCTTGGTTTTCAGTTCTGATCTCAGATGGTTGTACGAGTATGTGTCTCGATAAGGTTTGATCCATAAACTTTACTGTATTACCTCTCTTTTCATTAAGTCTTAGTATGTGAAAACCAGCTCCACTTCTTATTAGTTCTGAAGTCTCTCCAACTTTTAAAGAAGAAACAGTCTTCGCAAATAAAGTAGGTAGTTCGGCAGAGGTTCTCCATCCAAGAAACCCTCCTTCAAGAGCTTTTTGTCCAGCAGAATAAGTAGCAGCTAACTTCTCGAAACTTTCCCCAACTTCAAGTCTTGTTATAATTTCTAGAGCCTTTTCTTCTATGGCTTCTATTTCGACCTCAGTCAGTCCTCCTTTCACCGATATTAAGATATGCTGTACATTATATTGTTCAGCCAACTCCGTTCTCCCTTCTTCAGAATTTATGAAGTTTTCTAATTCTTGTTCAGATATATCCACTCTTGAGCCCACCTTGCCTCTTTGAACTCTTTGTATGATTAGCTCTTTTTTAATAGTTTCTCTAAAGGTTTTGTAAGAATCTCCTTCTTGCTCAAGCGCCACTCTAAATTCTTCAAGACTTAGATTATTTTGAGAAGCTATCCTTGAAAGGGTTTGATTTAATTCCGAATCACTTATTTTTATTCCAGCCCTATCCGCAATCTGCATTTGAATCTCTTCAATAATTAATCTGTCTAATACCTGTTCTTCAAGCAAGTTTAATGGAGGCAGTTCAGCTTTGTTAGTTTGAAGTCTTCTTAGAACTTCTTGAACTCTTGAATTTAATTGGGTTTCCATTATTACACCAGAGTCAACAACAGCTATTACTCTATCTAATAGCTCTATTTTTGCATTTACGTTAAACGATAAAGAACACAATAAAAACAAAGAAATTAGACTCTTCATTGCGTATTTATGAGGCATAATCTTTTTCATATAAGGCTATTGTCTTCTTTTTTAAGATTCTTGCAATTATTCAAGTAAAGTAGACGAAATAACTTCTGATATATCCTTGCCTATTCTGCCTATATCTTTAAGCTCAAAGAAGATATAAATATTATCTCTTACTAATTCTGGGTTAATACCGCTTTCAAGTGCCTTAAACGCTTCCTCTTGATTCTTATACCACCTGTAATAATCTTGGTCTTTCCATTTTCTCTTCATTAGACCTATTTTCATACAGCAATTTGAATACTGGAGCCCAAAAGAGAAATCTTTAGACTCATTTAGTTCATTGTCCTTCTGTAATTTTCCAAAGACAATAAATCTATCTGAAACTGACCATTGAGTTAATAGTTCCATTTGAGATATAGGTAACTCTTTATCCAACCAAGGCATCTGATTAATATAGGGATTCCGCCTCTTGTAAACTGATCTTAGTTCAATTCTCTTATTTTTACCTCGCTCAAACATGACACCCAAGTAACTGGAGTAGACTTTATCGAAGTTTGAATCAATTTCTATCATGCCATTTGAAAAGAAATCTCCCTGTAACTTATTTTTAAATTCCAAAACTAAAGGAGAAGATCCTATATTATTCCTTCTAAGCAGATATTTATCTTCTAAGAAGAAAGCTTTACCAAATAAAAGATTCAGATTTATATCTCTCTTCAAATCTATTTGGTTATGTTCTATACCTACAATCACTCTATCCTGATTCAAGAATCTGTCTGGACCCGAATACCAATTCCTCAAGAAAAGATTATTATAATTAAGTGACATGAGCCTCGAATCAATTGATTGAGAAGAGTTCGATTTCTCATCGTATGAAATAAATTTCAAGGTAGGATTTAAAGATTTAAAGACTTGATTGGATTTACTTTCAAAGAAAACTTTATATTCAGTTTCTAGCCAGTTTGAAGATCTTTTAAAGGACGATGGATTTAAATCATACCTTAAATCTTCCGACCCAATAGCAATAGAAAAGCTAGAACTGTCAAAGTTATGACTAAAACTTAATGAAGGTTCTATAACTTGTCTTTTAATATATTTTTCTTTACTAAAAGGGTTATAAGATCTTTCAAAAGCAAATTTTGTGTAGTCAGATAATAAAGTAAATGTAATACCTTTTATCCTGTGCCTAAAGCTCAGGGAAACTTTTGGCTTAGTCTCATATTGTTCAGATGTAAAAGGGCTTAAGTCTTTATACTCTCTAATCTCTGCTTCAAGCTTAAGCAATTCTCCTATCCACTTAACCTTCATTCTAGTAGTTAAGTAATTCTTTTGCTTAGTTCCTAAAATATCTTCGTTTAAATTTTCGAAATAGAAATTATCACTTACACCCTCTGCATTAAAATCTAGAAATATATTAGAGCCAATTTGAGACCTATGAGACCACTGAGCCATCCATCTATTGCCTTGGTAATTAGTTTCATCTGTAAATTTTCTGTCTTTAAAAATATTTGATGCAGTAAAGCCTCCCATAGAATTCTCTGTTAGGTATCTAAATTCTGTTGCTATTCCTATACCTCTCTCTTCTATGAATCTTGGTGAAACAGTGAGGTCATAATTAGAAGCAAGACTAAAAAAGTAAGGTATTGAAATATCAATTCCATCCCTTCCTTGTTTTAAAGTAGGGGATAAAAACCCTGAAAACTTATCTTCTCCCACTGCAGTTCTTACGTATGGTATATAAAGAATAGGAATTTCTTTAATTCTTAGATTGATTCCTTTCATTACAGCATTTCTTCCACTTTCAAGGAAAGTTAGACTAGCTGAATTTAATTGCCAAAGAGGATCTTCAATTGAACAGCTATTTACAGAAGTATTTAGTAGTTCAATTTTTTCGTTAGCAAATACTCTTATTGAATCAGCTTTTCCAAAACTCATATTCATAAAATCAAAAGTAGTTTCGCTAATATAGAAAGTTCTATCTAACAGGTTAGCTTCCATTTGTTCTGCGCTGATATCTAGGTTCTTAGATAGTACTCTTATTGACCCCTCAAGTTTTATCGATTTTTTACTCTTATCGTAGATAGCTTTATCACTCCAAAACTCAAGTTGTTCTGTTTTTATTACTACATTTCCTTCCATAGAAAGGGTATTTTGATCTAGGGTGGTAATAATTTTGGCGTCTATAGAATCAATTTCTATTTCTTTTGCTAATAATAATGGCGAAGCAATGGATAACAAAAAGCAAAGACTTAAAGCCATGAATAGTGAATATTGTTTAGGCATACAGATAATTAGAGTATATTTGAGTTAGATTGTTCCATAAACTTATTTTTAGATCATAAAGTAAGCTACTGTCAGTTAGAATAAGAAAGATCTGCAAGGTAATTAAATGTTAGAAGTTGAAGAGAATCTACTTAAATGGGCAAAATCTCAAATTCCTGATCTTGGAACTATGGAGCGTCTGCGAGAACAGGCAAGTTCAAGAAAATATTATCGAGTTTCTTCAACTGGAAAAAGCTTTATTCTGGCATTTTCAGATCCTCATAAAGAATTAAATGATGAATTTATTAAATATTCTAAATTCCTTATAAAAAATCATGTATCAGTTCCAAGAATTGAAGCTTTTGATATTGAAAATGGATTTATGTTGATTGAGGACTTCGGAGACAAGGTATTTCAGAACGAGATAAATGCAGATAACCAAAAGCATTTATATTTATTGGCTATTGATCAGATTATTAAGTTGCAATTAGCAGATAAAAATAAAGACATAAAAGAACTAAATGAGACTTCAGTTAAGGAACAAATGGAACTATTTGAAGAATGGTTTTTATCAGGCTATTTAAAGCTAGAAATTAATGAATCCGAAATCAAACTAATTCATAATGCATACAATTTTATTTCTAAGCATTTTTTAGAGCAAAAAAAGACTCTATGTCACTATGATTTTGAATTAAGGAACCTCATGTTAAAAGAGGATGGAACTATTGGGATATTAGATTTCCAAGACCTTACTTACGGTCCTTTAACTTTAGATCTTGTCTCGTTAATTAAAGATTTAGAGAACCCTGTATCTAATAAAGAAATTGAATTTTATTTAGAGACATACTTATCTTTAGCGCAAGAAGCAGGACTAGACGTTGCATTTGACTTAAATTCTCTATATGACGATTTTGAATTTGCTGGCTTACAAAGGCAATTAAGAATTTTAGGTACTTTATCTCGGCTTCATATTAGAGATGGTAAGTCTTTTAGGCTACCAGATCTTAAGCAAACTCTATTCTATGTTATTGAGGCAAGCCAAAAGTATAATGAACTTAAAGATTTTTCTAATTTTTTAGAATTAAAAGTTCAATCAGTTTTGAATGAAAGGTTAGAGACGAGATATGACTAAAGCTTTTGTTTTAGCTGCGGGTCAAGGGAAAAGGTTTTTGCCTTTTTCTAAAAAAATTCCTAAACCTCTTTTTAAAATAGGGGAAGTTTCGCTTCTTGAAAATAATTTAAATAATTTAAAGAAATGCGGTATTGATGAAGTCGTGATTAATGTATTTCATTTAGGTGAGAAGATAATTGACGTAATAGGAGATGGTTCTGACTACGGATTAAAAATTTCTTATTCAATTGAGACAGAACTTCTTGGGACAGGTGGAGGTATAGCAAAGGCTATTCATTTATTCAGAGAACCTTTTATAGTTGTAAGTGGAGATGTTTGGACGGATTTTAATTTTTCAAATTTAAAGCTGGAAGATAATCAATTGGCCCATATGATATTAATTAAAAATCCTATTTCTAATGAAAAGGGAGACGTATGTATTGAAGACGGCAAGGTTTTACCAAAAGGGGAGGGTTTAACTTTTACTTATTCAGGGATTTCTATTTTGTCCCCTGAATTATTTCATAGTAAAGAAGTAGAGAAATTTGAACTTTGGGAAGAGATTCTTTTGCCTGCATCAGAAGATGGCCTAGTTTCTGGAGAAATTTATAATGGTCTACTAGATAATCTAAATTCTCTTGAAGAGGCTGAAAAATTAGACGCATTATTAACCGGAGAGTAAACTTGCCGAATATATGGCGACAAAAGAATACATAATTGCCCCTTCAATACTCTCTGCTGACTTTTCTCGGTTAGGAGATGAGGTTCACTCCGTTCTGGAGGCAGGTGCTGATTGGGTACATTTCGATGTGATGGATAACCACTATGTTCCTAATTTAACAATAGGTCCAATGGTATGTCAGTCTTTAAGAGATTGCGGAATTACAGCTCCTATCGATGTTCACTTGATGGTGGAACCCGTAGATGAATTAATTAAAAGTTTTTCAAAAGCTGGTGCAACTTATATAACTTTTCATCCAGAAGCCTCAAATGATATAGATAAATCATTAAGTTTAATTAGAGATGGTGGTTGTAAAGCTGGGCTAGTTTTAAATCCAGATATTCCAATTGACGTTTTAGATGGTTATTTAGAAAAATTGGATATGATTTTGCTAATGTCAGTTTTCCCAGGTTTTGGAGGACAAAAATTTATAGATTCGGTTTTAGAAAAGGTTACTGAAATAAGATCGATTATTAATGACAAGGAACTTGAAACAAGATTAGAAATAGATGGCGGAATTAAGTTAGAAAATATAAGAGAGGTAGCTGATGCCGGTGCCGATACTTTTGTTTCTGGCTCCGCTATTTTTGGTCAGCCTGATTATTCTGAAATAATTCAAAAGATGCGAGACTCTCTAGAGGCATAGTGATTAGTGAAAGTTAAAACAAAGATACCAGTTTCTAGGGAGATCCTAGCAGACATGGAAACTCCATTGAGTGTCTATAGGAAACTTGCGAATGGTCCATATAGCTATTTATTTGAATCAGTTGAAGGAGGAGAGAATTGGGCTCGATATTCTTTGATTGGTTTAGAGGCTTCAAAAATTATTTCTATTAAAAAGAATATAATCGATATTCAATCAAATGGAGAAATTATTGAATCTTTTAAAGCTGATGACCCATTAGCATATATAGACGAACTGCAAAGAAGTTTTGAATTAAAGCAAAACAAAAATCTACCTATTTTCAATGGGGGCTTGGTTGGTTATTTTGGATATGATTGTGTTAGATATATTGAAAACAAGTTAGTTGATTCTGAACCACCAGACCAGATCGGTACTCCAGATGCCTTATTTATGATTTCTGACGAAGTGGCTGTCTTTGATAACCTGCAAAATAAACTACATTTAATTGTTCTTATTGAATCTCATGATGACGAAGAACAAGCTAATGCCCGATTAGATGAACTTGAAAATAAGCTAAAAATAAGCCTACCTTTTGAAGATTTTGTGAAGCCAGTTAAAAGTATTGAAGAAAAAGATTTTATCTCTGGCTTTGGCGAGCAAGAATTTAAGCATTCAGTACAAAAAGCTAAAAAATACATTGAAAGTGGGGACATAATGCAGGTTGTTTGTTCTCAAAGAATGTCTATCCCTTTTAATGCTGATCCAGTGGCTTTGTATAGATCCATAAGACAATTGAATCCTTCTCCTTATATGTATTATTTAAATTTAAAGGAATTTCATATAGTTGGCTCTTCTCCAGAGATACTTGCACGACTTGAAGATGGAAAAATAACTGTAAGACCTATAGCTGGAACTCGCAGAAGAGGAAAAGACGACAAGGACGATATGGTTATGCAAGAGGACATGGTTAATGATCCTAAGGAAATAGCTGAACATTTAATGCTAATTGACTTAGGCAGAAATGATGTTGGAAGAGTTGCTAAACCAGGCACTGTAAAAGTTACTGAAAAGTTTGGTATAGAAAAATATAGTCATGTTATGCATATGGTTTCTAATGTTGAAGCTGATTTAAATGAAGGTTTAAGTGCCATAGATCTTTTTAAAGCAACTTTTCCGGCTGGTACAGTTTCAGGAGCACCGAAAGTAAGAGCGATGGAAATTATCGATGAATTTGAACCTGTAAAGCGCGGAATTTACGGAGGAGCTGTTGGTTATCTTTCTTGGCAAGGAAACATGGATATGGCTATTGCAATAAGAACTGCTGTTATAAAAGATGAAGTTTTGTACATCCAAGCTGGAGGGGGATGGGTAGCTGATTCTCAACCAGACCTAGAATGGAAAGAGTCATTGAATAAAGGAAGAGCCATCTTTAAGGCTGCAGAAATGGTTCAAGAGAAATTGGAAGGTTAAAATGTTATTGATGATTGATAATTATGATTCCTTTACCTATAACCTAGTTCAGTATTTTTTTGAATTAGGACAAAATGTAGAAGTTTTTAGGAATGACCAGATTAGTCTCGAAGAGATATCAGCTAAATCCCCAGATTTCTTAGTTATCTCACCTGGACCTTGTACTCCTAAAGAAGCCGGTATATCTGTTGCTGCAATTTCTCATTTTGCTGGAAAGATACCAATCTTAGGGGTTTGCTTAGGTCATCAATCAATAGGTGCAGCTTATGGCGCAGAAATAATTAAAGCTAAACAAATAATGCATGGAAAATTATCAAATATCAAACACAACCAGACTGGTATCTTCTCTTCAATAGATAATGAATTTGTTGCAACAAGATACCATTCACTAGTAATTGAAGAGGAAAGTTTAAGTGAAGAGTTTGAAGTTAGCGCAAGATCTGAAGACGGCACCATAATGGCAATTCAACATAATGCTTTACCAGTTACTGGCATACAGTTTCATCCTGAATCCATAGCAACCGAGAATGGAAAAGCTTTATTAAAAAATTTTTTGGAGGGTAAGTGAACATCACATTGGCTATTTCAAAAATAAGTTCGGGATTGCATTTAGAAGAGAGCGAAATGTCTGACGTAATGTTGGATTTACTAGAAGGAAGGGCTACGGATGCACAGATAGGTGCATTTTTGATAGCTTTAGATATGAAAGGCGAAACCGTTGAAGAGGTTTTGGGTGCAGCTAAGATCATGAGGAAACTTTCAGCCAAAGTTGAAGTTAATAAAGATAAGTTAGTAGATACATGTGGTACTGGCGGTTCGGGTATAGGAATATTTAATGTTTCGACAACAGCAGCATTTGTTGCTTGTGCCTGCGGAGCTAGAGTTGCAAAACACGGCAATAGGTCTGCTACCAGAAAAAGTGGAAGCGCAGATTTATTAGAGGCAGCAGGAGTTTCTCTGGAGCTAAATCCTTCCCAAGTTTCAGACTGTATTGAGAATGTAGGCTTGGGCTTTATGTTTGCACCAGGCCACCATAGTGCTATGAAACATGTAATAGGGCCAAGAAAAGAAATAGCACATAAGAGTATTTTTAATATATTAGGACCTTTAACGAATCCAGCATCCACTCCTAATCAAGTCATGGGAGTTTATGATAAAAAATGGATGAAGCCTGTTGCGGAAGTTCATCAATCTCTTGGAAGCAAAAACGTTATGGTAGTACATTCTGAAGATAATTTAGATGAAATTAGTATTGCTTCCAAAACTAAAGTTGTTGAATTAAGAGAAGACAAAATATCTGAATACGTTATCTCACCAGAAGAATTCGGTCTTGAACTTCAGCCTTTAGACGAACTGAAAGTAAATTCCCCCGAAGAAAGCTTATCTATGGCTAAGAAAGCTTTAAATGGAGAGCATTCAGCCGCTAGTTCCATGGTAGCCTTGAATGCAGGAGCAGCCCTTTATGTTTCTGGAGTAGAGGACTCTTTAGCTAAAGGCATAGAACGAGCCTTAGAAGGAATTAAACACAAGAAAGGCCTAGATAAACTCCAAGAACTATCAGAATACTCTCAATCTTTTTAATGAATTCTTATTTAGACAAAATTATAGAACAGACAACATCTACAGTTGAAATAGATAAGCAGAGGATTCCTTTACAAGAATTAAGATCTTATCTTTCAGATTTAAATGAAACAAAAGGTTTTTTAAAATCTATAAAGTCTAGACATGACGATGGGCTTGTTTCGGTTATTGCAGAGATTAAAAAGGCTTCTCCTAGCCAAGGGTTAATAAGAGAAAATTTTAATCCCGAAGATATTGCTAAAAGCTATCAAGCATCTCAAGCTACTTGCTTGAGTGTCTTAACAGATGCTCCTTATTTCAAAGGATCTTTAGAAGACTTAGCTGCTGTTAGAGAAGTTGTTGAGCTTCCTTTGTTAAGGAAAGATTTTATTGTTGATGAATATCAAATATACCAAAGTAGGTTTTATGGAGCAGATTGTATTTTATTAATAGCTTCTTTTTTATCTGATGCCCAATTAAAAGAATTTTATGAGATTGCAAAAGAATTAAGTCTCGATGTGCTCATAGAAGTTCATGATAAATCAGAGATGGATAGGGCTCTAAAATTAGAATTTCCTTTAATTGGAATTAACAATAGGGATCTTAAAACTTTCAAAGTAAATCTAGAGACCACTATTAATCTCTCAAAAGGTCTACAAGATAAGATAATCGTATCGGAGAGTGGAATTAAAACAAAAGACGATGTAAAAGAAATAATGTCTTCTGGAACAAAAACTTTCTTAGTAGGGGAGTCTTTCATGAGAGCTTCTGATCCCGGTGAAGAATTACAGAAACTTTTCTTTTCTTGATAATATAAAGAGATGGAAGAAGGAGAAGTTCTGTTTACTATTTTTATAGGTGTATTGTTCTTTCTTCTCCTTCTCTTTGTTCTTATACAAAGGATTAGAGAATACAAGAACGATAAGTATAAAGATGTGGAGAAATGATCATGTTAATAACAAGTACATTTGATATAGCTGACAAGACAATAGTAAAAACTCTTGGTTTGGTGAAAGGTAATACTATTAGAGCGCGCCATGTGGGTAGAGACATAATGGCTGGTTTAAGAGGAATTGTTGGAGGCGAACTACATGAGTACACAAAGTTACTAGCTGAGAGCAGGGAACAAGCTCTTGATAGAATGATTGAAGATGCTGAGAAGTTAGGAGCAGACGCCGTTGTTGGGGTCTCCTTTTCTACTTCTGTAATGTCTCAAGGTGCCGCAGAATTAATGGCCTACGGAACAGCAGTGCTTATTGAAGATAAATAATTAACTTAAATTTAAAGTTAACTAATAGAAGACTATATAGTAATTTAGGTTCTTTCTTTTGCTTGGTTGACTCTAAGATCTCTGCCACTAAAGTCGTTTCCATCTAAAGCCTCTATAGCAGCATTGCCAGCATCGGCTTGGGCCATCTCTACGAATCCAAATCCTTTAGATCTTCCTGACTCTCTATCAGTAATTATTCTTACGGAATTTACTTCACCATACTGACCAAACAAACCTTCTAATTCTTCTTCAGACACGCCCCAAGGGATATTACCTACGTAAATATTCATATTTTTATTTAAGAAATTAGACTGATTAGTCTCTTGGTTTAGCTTCGTTAACCCTAAGGTCTCTTCCGCCAAAATCATTGCCATCTAAAGCCTCTATAGCTGCTTCTCCAGCTTCTTTAGATTCCATTTCAACAAATCCAAATCCTTTAGACCTTCCTGAATGTCCTTCTGTGATTATTCTTACTGCGCTGACGTTCCCGTACTGAGCAAAATGAGATTCTAGTTCTTCCTCAGATGTGCTCCAGGGAATATTTCCAACGTATAAATTCATTAATTTTCCTTTTATATAATTTTTTGCAACTTACTTTTAGTTACGCGCGCCACTATACTTATGTTGAGTTATTTAGCAACAGAAAATTGCTAACTTTTCGGTGATTAGATGTGATAGCTAGTTTCCGTCATTACTTTAGCAACTTTTGACATCAATTCCTTTACCTCATTAGGTAATATCTCTGCACCGGCTTCTAAGGCATCTTTACTGTGCTGTTCTTCATCTACTCTCATCTGCTCTATAACGGATCTTGTCTTTGAATCCTTATAGGATAATTTATCCAAATGACTATCTAGATGTTTTACGACCTGTTCCTCGGTTTCATGAACAAAACCAAGACTCCATTTATCTCCTATCAATCCAGCCACTGCTCCAATACTAAAGGACATGCAATACCAAATGGGGTTCAAGGCACTTTGTTTACTATCAAGCTCTTCTAGTCTTTTATTACACCATGATAAGTGATCAAGTTCTTCTGAAGCAGCCTGTTCCATTTTAGTTCTTGTATCCTCGAGTTTTGCTGTAATTGCTTGACCCCTATAAAGGGCTTGAGCACAGACTTCACCGGAATGATTGACTCGCATAAGACCTGCCGAGTGATTTTTTTCTAATTCATTTAAAGATTCTTGTTCTACTTCGTCAGCTGGATAAGGCCTTGTTTCAGTCTGATAGTTTTGAGTTGAATATTTCAACCCTTTATCTACTTCGTTGATTAACAAATCTATTAAGTTCAATTTTCTTCCCTTTCTATAGCTCTATAGCCAATATCATTTCTATAAAAACATTCCTTCCATGAAATATTTGAGATAGCATCATAAGCTTTTTTTTGAGCTAACAAAACAGATTCTCCTAAAGTCGTTACGCAAAGAACCCGACCTCCATTAGTTTTGATATTTCCTTCTTGATAAGTAGTACCTGCATGGAATACTTTAATATCTTCTGCTTCATCAGGAATACCTTCAATAATATTGCCCTTTTCATAATTAGCAGGATATCCTCCAGAAGCCATTACAACTCCTAGTGACTTTCTGTCATCCCAATCTAAATCTTCATCTGATAATTCTTTCTTGCAAGCTTTTAAACATAGTTCAGCTAAATCAGTTTTTAGACGCATCATAATGGGCTGAGTTTCAGGATCCCCAAATCTACAATTAAATTCTAAAACTTTTATATTTTGATTAGAGTCAACCATAACTCCCGCATATAAAAATCCGCAATAATCGTATCCCTCAGACTTTAGACCTTCAACTGTTGGATATATCACTTCTTTTAAGATTTTTTCATGAACAAATTCAGTTACTACAGGAGCAGGTGAGTAAGCGCCCATACCTCCTGTATTAGGACCTAGATCTCCATTTTCTTTAGCTTTATGATCTTGAGAAGATGCGAAAGGAATTACTACATTTCCGTCCGTTAATACTATAAAACTAGCTTCTTCACCCTCAAGATATTCTTCAATGACAATTTTTGATCCTGCGTCACCGAAAGCCTTAGAATTTAGTGATTGATTGATCGCTTCTGTAGCTTGAGAAATACTAGAAGCAACAGTTACTCCTTTACCAGCAGCTAATCCATCAGCTTTTATAACTATAGGACATCCTTGCTCTTTAATATAGCTAATAGCTTTTTTTGAATCAGTAAAAGTTTTGTAACTAGCTGTAGGGATATCATGTCTCAGCAAGAAATCCTTCATAAACTCTTTAGAGCCCTCTAACCTTGCTGCATCTTTAGAAGGACCAAAACATAAAAAACCCTTATTTTGGAATTTATCAGTTACACCATTTACCAAAGGATCTTCGGGACCTACAATAGTTAAATCTATACTTGATTGTTCAGCAAAGTCTAATAGCCCATCTAAATCATTTGAATCTATATCAATATTTTTGATAGATTCTTCTATTTCCGTTCCTCCGTTTCCAGGAGCAACAAAAATTTCAGAAACCAGATTACTTTTAGATAGTTTCCAAGCTAATGCATGCTCTCTTCCACCACTTCCTATAACGAGAACTTTCATAGTCTAGATTAATGCCTAAAATGCCTCATGCCAGTAAATAGCATGGCTATATTCGCTTCATCGGCAGCCTGAATAACCTCATCGTCTCTCATAGATCCACCGGGTTGAATTATAGAAGTTATTCCTATTTCTGCAGCAGCATCAATGCCATCTCTAAAAGGGAAGAATGCGTCAGAAGCCATAGCACACCCCTCAGTTTTAAAGCCTCTTTCTGTAGCTTTTGATGCAGCTATTCTGGCACTATCTATTCTACTCATTTGCCCAGCTCCAATACCTATAGTCTGATTTTCTCTTGTATATACAATGGCATTTGACTTAACAAATTTACAAACCTTCCAAGCAAATAAACAATTTTGTATTTCTGCCTCTGAAGGAACTCTTTTTGAAACAATCTTCAGATCATCTCTTGCAACAACCCCATTATCAGTTTCTTGTACTAACATTCCATCAGTGACACTTAAAAATTTAAATCCTTCAGCTGGAAGACCAAGTTCATTAGCATCTAAGATTCTAATATTCTCTTTAGTTTTGGTTATAGCTAGAGCTTCATCTGTAACGCCAGGTGCAATTATTACTTCCACAAATTGATTATTAACTATTATATCGGCGACTTCTTGATCTAATTCTCTGTTGAGAGCAATTATTCCACCAAAAGCTGAAGTTGGATCAGAAGAGAAAGCTTTTTCATAAGCTTCGATAATATTTTTAGCTGTAGCTATGCCGCAAGGATTTGCATGTTTAACAATAACGCAAGCGGGTTCTTCAAAGGCTTTAACACATTCAAATGCTGCGTCCGTATCCGCAATATTGTTATAAGACAATTGTTTGCCTTGAAGTTGAGAAGAATTTGAAACCCCAGTGTTATTAGACTCTATAGGATCAACATAGAATGCAGCCTTTTGATGTGGGTTTTCCCCGTACCTCAGGATTTCCTTGAGTTGATATTTTGAAAAAATATTATCTGGGAACTCATTGTTTTGAGCAGCAGATAGATAATTAGAGATAGCTGTATCGTAGGCTGCAGTATGAGTAAATGCTTTGGCTGCAAGATCACTTCTATCTTTTTCACTAATACATCCTTTATTCACTTTAAGTTCGTTTAGGACTAATTCATAGTCATTAGGATCTACTACTACGGTGACATATTTGTTATTTTTTGCTGCAGACCTAAGCATGCTTGGGCCACCAATATCAATATTTTCAATTGCCTCTTCTAATGTAGTATCTGGTTTAGAAATAGTTTCAACAAAAGGATAGAGATTGACTACTACTAGATCTATTCCTTTTATATCATTTTCTTGCATAACAGTTTGATCAATATCTCGCCTTGCCAAGATACCGCCATGGACTTTAGGATGAAGAGTCTTCACTCTTCCGTCCATCATTTCTGGGAAGCCAGTAAATTTACTAATGTCAATTGCACTCAATCCAGCATCAAGCAAAGTGTTGAGAGTTCCACCGGTTGAGATGATTTCAACTTTATGTTCTTGAATTAAATGAGTGCAGAATTCAATTATTCCATCTTTATTGGAAACACTGACTAATGCTCTTTTAATTTTAGGGTTAGCAGTAAGACCCATTTATTTCCTAAAGTAAATTGTGTGCTTTAAGTTTGGTTCGTAAAGTGCCCCTGTTGATTCCAAGCATTTCACTCGCTTTTGTTTGATTATCATTACATTGTTGCATAACAATCTCTAACAAAGATGATTCGACCTCTTTAAGAACCATATAGTAAACATCATTTGGGATTTCTCCATCTAACTGCTTAAAGTAGTTGCTCATACTTTTTGAAACTTGATGACTAAGCTGCTTGCCTTCACCATTAAATTTCTTCTTTTTATTTGCAGTCATTTGATTGAAACTTGGATAATATTTTTTTTAATCGGACTGACGATAATACCCAACAAAATTTTTCTTTCAAGAGGTTTAATACTTAAATTTTTTTTTATTATTATTGACAATCGTAATCAATTTTTAATATATAAGTATTAAATATGAAAATGAATTTAACTAGGAACTTTATAGATCAAACTTTTTCCTTAAATAAGAAAATAATTTTGGAAAAATCTTCCACTCACCATCTTTTAAAAGTTCTTAGAAAAAAAGAAGGGGATGAAATAATTTTATTTGATGGAAAAGGTAATTCTTGTTTGGGAGTAATTTCTTCTCTTGATAGATCCAACTTAGAGTTAGAAATAATAAATGTATTTGAGAGAACTTTGAGGTCAGGTGTCGATATAAATCTAGGTCAATCTATTATAAAGAGCGACCCTCTTCATTTCATAATTCAAAAGGCGACAGAACTTGGAGTGGCATCCTTTTGTCCATTGATTACTGATCGTTCTGTAGTCAAATTAAAGATTACAAAGAACAAAACCTTAAAGTGGAGTTTAATTGCTAGAGGAGCATGTGAACAATGTGGAGAAAATTGGCTTCCTATTATTAAAGACCCTATGAGATTAGATAAATGGGCTGAAACCGAAAAATCTAAGATAAAAATAGTTCTTTATCCTCAAGCAAATAACAAAATATCTGACCTAGATTATAAAGATTCAGTATCTTTGGCGATCGGACCTGAAGGGGATTTCACGAAATATGAAATTGATTCTTTAACCGAGAAGGGTTTCATTCCTGTTACTATAGGAAAGAGAATCTTACGTGCAGAAACGGCAGCTATTTCTGCTATAAGCTCTGTGAGGTTTGGTGCAAAAGAATTTTAATTAAATTTTTATTTTAGTTTATGAAGTTAGGTGTGGTAATGGATCCAATAGAATCCATTAATTTTAAGAAAGACAGTACTTTGGCCATGATGCTAGAAGCACAAGCTAGAGAACATCAACTTTTCTATATGACTCCTAATTCACTTTATTTAAACGAAAACGGAGCTAATGCTTTAGCAAATACTATAACCGTTAAAAACGACCCAATGGGTTGGTTCGAATTCAACGAGGAGAAACAAATCCGGTTATCTGAATTAGACGCGATACTCATGAGACAAGACCCTCCTTTCAACTCTAATTTCATATACAACACATATGTTTTAGAGTCTGCTGAAAGAGAAGGTGTATTGGTCATAAACAAACCTGCAAGTCTTAGAGATTGTAATGAGAAAGTTTTTGCAACAGAATTTCCAGAATGTTGTACTCCTTTTTTAGTTTCCAGCGAAGCTTCTTTACTAAAATCTTTTATTGAAGACCATAAGGATACAGTTATAAAGCCGTTAGATGGAATGGGAGGATCTTCGATTTTTAGATTAAGAAATACTGACCCAAATTTAAATGTGATTCTTGAGACGATAACGGATTCATTCATTACAAAGGTGATGATCCAAACCTACATACCAGAAATAACTGATGGCGATAAGAGAATTTTACTAGTTAACGGAATACCTATGAAAGCCGCTGTTGCTAGAGTGCCTGCTGAGGGAGAACTCAGAGGAAATTTAGCAGCTGGAGCTTCTGCAGTAGCAAGATCACTAACCGAAAAAGATTTATGGATATGCGAACAAGTTGGACCAAAACTCAAAGAACTAGGTTTAGTTCTTGTAGGGGTAGACATTATTGGAGATTATTTGACTGAAATAAATGTAACTAGCCCAACATGTTTTAGAGAATATGAAAGCTTATGTGATATTAACGTAGCCATAAGTTTTTTAGATGCTATAGAAGATTTACAAAAAAATGGTTAAAGAGTCTGGTGTAGTGATGGCTTTTGATTTTGGTTTAAAGAATATTGGAATAGCTATAGGACAAAACATCACAAAAAGTGCTTCTACTTTCTATGCTATAAAAGCTAAAGAGGGCGTACCTGATTGGATAAGGTTAGATTCTTTAATAGAAGAGTGGGAACCTAACTTATTTGTTGTTGGTGATCCATTTAATATGGATGGAACCAAAAGTGAGTTTCAAAAAAAAATTGCGAAATTTTCAACCGAGTTAAAAAAAAGATACGAGATTGAGTTGTATATGATGGATGAAAGGCTTACATCTAAAGAAGCTAAAGAAAGAATTCAGGAAAAACCCAGTGGAATAAAGGATTCGGCTAATAAACATAGTATATCAGCTCAAATTATCTTAGAAGATTGGTTTAGGAGTATAGATTGATGGCTGGTTCTATTCCTGAAGACTTTATAAGAGAAATTGTAGACACTACAAATATCGTTTCTTTAGTTGAAGGATATTTACCACTTAAAAAAAAGGGCAAAGACCACTGGGGGATATGTCCTTTTTGTGATGATGGAAAGAATCCTTCTTTTAGTGTAAGTGAACAAAAACAGTTTTATTATTGTTTTAAATGCCGAGCAACCGGAAATGTAATAGGTTTTTTACAATCTCATCAAGGTCTTGATTTTGTCGAATCTGTTGAAGCTCTCGCAGCCAAAGCAGGGCTAGAAGTTCCTTATCAATCAAATCAAGTGATGAGTAAAGAAAGGGACCCTCTGTTAGATTGCATGAAGGCAGCAAGTGACATCTTTGAAAGAAATTTAAATGAACATGATTCTGCAGAAAAAACTCGTATTTACTTAAAGGAAAACAGGAAGATTTCACCTGAAATCTGTAAAAAATACTCTATAGGATATTCTCTAAATTCTTGGGATTCCCTATACAAAGAACTGATAAAGAATGGTTTTTCAGAAGAAATATTAATAAAAGCAGGATTAGCAAAGAAAAATCAAGAAAGTAAATTGTATGATGTTTTTAGGGATAGACTGATGTTTCCCATAAAGGACAGGAAAGGCAGAGTGGTTGGCTTTGGAGGTAGGGTAATGAATCCAGAAGACCAACCAAAATATTTAAATACAGGTGATACGCCTATATTCCAAAAAGGAAAAGAACTGTATGGTTTGTATGAAGCACTAGAAGTGAGAAAGGATCTAAAACAGTTATTTGTAGTTGAAGGGTACATGGATACAGTTGCAATGTCGGAGCATGGCATGAGGAATTCAGTTGCAACCTTAGGTATCGCCACAAATAGATTTCATGTACAAAGATTATTACAGGTAGTTAATGAGATTATTTTTTGTTTTGATGGCGATGATGCCGGAAGAGGCGCAGCTTGGGGTGCATTAAAAAATGTTTTACCTGCGGTCGTCGATGGCACAGAAATTAAATTCTTGTTTTTACCTGAAGCAGAAGATCCAGCTAGTTTATTGGAAAAAGGAAGTGCTGAAGATTTTAAGAAAAAGGCAAAAGATGCAAAATTATTATCTGAGTATTTTATAGAGAAATTAACACAAACTCTTGATTTAACTTCCCTAGAAAAGAAAGCTTCTTTAGCCTCTAAAGCTATGAGTCATTTAGCTTCCATGCAAGAGAGTTCAATCAAGAAACTTTTGGAGAGTGAGGTTTCAAAAATTACTGGACTAGACAAGGATGACATAAAGACTCATAAGCAGTCTTCAGCTAACCAAAGAAAATCTTCTCGAATAAAGCAGAATGTATCTGAGACAAAAGAAGAGAGAGTTTTTCAGCAGACAGGTCTAGGTTCGAAGATCCTCAACGTGATCCTCACTTATCCCTTTTTAGCATCAGGGATAAAAGACTTAGAGAGATTTGAAGGATTTAGAGAGCCAGAAGTTAGACTAATGCTTGAAGTTATTGAGTACTTCACTTCTAATCCTAAATTAGGAATATCAGATCTACTAAGCAATATTGATCCAGATTCTGCCTCATTTATTGGTACATTGATTTCTACAAGTCCGACAATAGAGGAAAAGAATGCTTTAGCTTATTTAGAAGATTGTTTATCTTTACTCAAAAAGTCAGATTCTATTTCAAGAATTCTTGAACTAAAAGAAATCCATAAAAATAACGGCCTTTCTGATGATGAAACTTTTGAACTTCAACAACATTTACTGTCTAATATAGACAAGTTGGAAGAACCTGAAAGAAAGCTTTTAAAAGAGTTAAGTCAAAAAGCAACTAATTAACGGTTTTTGTATTAAATAAGGCATTTTTTAAAAAAAAATAATATAATTGCGCACCCCTAAAATTTAGATATGGCAAAAAAAGCAAAAAATTCTGTAGTTGAAGTTAAGGAAAAGGAAGTAGAAGCTCCTGAAGAAGCTGAAGAAGTTTTATTTGGTGAAGAAGACCTAGAAAACTCAGGCTTAAGAGAGCTACTCGATAAAGGTAAAGATCAAGGTTTTCTTACTTATCAAGAAATTAACTCAATGCTGCCTGAAGATATTTCAGATCCAGACCAAGTAGAAGAGACGATACAAATGCTTATGGATATAGGCATAGAAGTGCTTGAGTCAACCACTCCTGCTGGTGGAGATAATTCAGACGCAGCACCAGAAACAATAGCAGACACACGAACAACCTTAACGACAGTTGAATCAGAAGTCGGAAGAACAACTGATCCAGTTAGATTATATATGAGGGAAATGGGAACGGTTGATCTGCTAACTAGAGAAGGAGAAATAGCCATTGCAAAAAGAATAGAGGAAGGTGCAAGAGAACTGCTATTTGCTTGCTGCTTCTATCCTGGAATAGTAGATAGAATATTAGATGAATACCAAGAGGTTGTTTCAGAAGATAAAAGGTTGTCTGAAGTTCTTGTTGGATTTATGGACATTGAAGAAGGGATTCCACCACCTGCTTTAGCTCAAAAGAAGGAAAAAGAAGAGAAAGGTGAGGCAGAGGAAGAGGAACAAACTGGCCCAGATCCAGCTGAAGTGAAGAAAAGATTTAGCTCTCTAAAAAGGCAATTCAACAAGACTGAAAAGGCTTGTGCAAGATCAAGGACCAGTAAAGCAGCAATTAAAGAACAGGAAAAGTTAGGAGAAATTTTTAAATTTCTTAAATTATCTCCAACCCAGTTTGAAATGATTGCTAATCCAGCAAGACATGCTTTGGAAATAATAAGAGAATGCGAAAAATTTATTTTCAATGTGATGGTCAAAAGAGGGAAGATGCCAAGAAAAGAGTTCATCAATGATTTTGCAGGAAATGAGGCCAATACAAGCTGGTCTGAGAAAATAGCAAAATCTAGAAAACCTTGGGCTAAAGAAGTAAAAGAAAACATCGATGAGATAGTAAGACTTCAAAATAAGCTTTTAAAGTTAGAAAAGATAATTCAATTACCAATAGCTGATATCAAAGATATTAATAGAAAGATGTCTATAGGTGAGGCTAAAATTAGAAGAGCCAAAAAAGATATGGTGGAGGCCAATCTTAGACTGGTTATTTCAATTGCTAAGAAATATACAAATAGAGGACTTCAATTTTTAGACCTAATTCAAGAAGGTAATATCGGACTTATGAAAGCGGTGGACAAGTTCGAGTATAGAAGAGGATATAAATTTTCTACTTATGCTACCTGGTGGATTAGACAAGCAATAACAAGATCAATTGCAGATCAAGCTAGAACTATCAGAATCCCTGTACATATGATAGAAACGATAAATAAATTAAACAGAGTTTCTCGTCAGATGGTCCAAGAGATGGGTAGAGAGCCAACACCTGAAGAGTTAGGTGAAAGAATGGATTTACCTGAAGATAAGGTAAGAAGAGTTCTGAAGATAGCCAAAGAACCAATATCAACAGAAACCCCAATTGGTGATGAAGAAGATACTACTTTAGGTGATTTTATTGAAGACACTTCTATTGACTCTCCTGATGAAGCTGCAACAGAAGAAAATCTTCAAGATGCAACGGATGACATTTTGGGCAGTCTGACTGCAAGAGAAGCTAAAGTCTTAAGAATGAGATTTGGAATCGGAATGAATACTGATCACACATTGGAAGAAGTCGGAAAACAGTTTGATGTTACAAGAGAGAGGATCAGACAGATTGAAGCTAAAGCCTTAAGAAAACTTAGGCATCCAACAAGATCATCTCATCTTAAAGGGTTTTTAGACGAATAAATTTTTCTACAGGGCCTGTAGCTCAGTTGGTTAGAGCAGTGGACTCATAATCCATTGGTCGGAGGTTCGAGTCCTCCCGGGCCCACCAGCAATCTAAATGATTCTTTAAGCAATAATTAATATTATTCTCTTACTTCTGCGTATACCTTAGTTTTGCCATTCTTGAAATGTATTAGAACATCATAAGGCATAAAACGGTCTTCAACTTCCATACCTGGAGAGCCCAAAGGCATACCTGGCACTGACAGGCCAATAGCGTCTGGATTATTTTCAGAGAGAAATTTACTTACATATTTACTAGGAATATGCCCCTCAAAAAAATATCCATTTGAAGAAACCCCAGTATGACAAGATCTAAATTGAGGTTCTATTTTTAGCATTTTTTTTATCTTCTCAAGACTTTGATGATCTTGCGTTTTAATAGTGAACCCATTATTTTCCATGTGTTTAACCCACATTTTGCAACAACCACAAGTTGGGGTTTTGTGAACTAGTAGTTCCATTGGAGAATCCATAATTTTAATATTTAGATCAGAGGATTCTGCAGAAATAGCCATTAAAATTAAAACAATACCAATATACTTTTTACTCATATTCTTATTTTATACCTGAGATCCTTTATTTTAAAAACTCTTTATTCTAGCTGGTTCAACCTTACTCATTAGGGTTAATACCAAGGGAATACTAATCGGTATAGTTATAAACATAACCAAAAGTCCAAAGAAAAAAACTATTCTTTGAAATGAACTTGCAGGTTCGATTTGTGAGACTTTAGGCTCAAAAAATTTAGTTGAATAGAGATATGGATATTCTTTGAAACGTTCTTGCATAGTTGATACCCAGATTCTTAGTTTATGTAGCCTTTCGTCATTTAGCACTGCTTCTAGTGCGGGAACAGGAATGCTTGCATGACATTGAATCATTCCAAACATAACCATATCTCTTGTACCCGGCTCATCTCCATCAAAGAAATCACCTTCATAAGTGTGGAGTATCTTTTCCCAATATAAAAACTGATCACCAAAATTTTCTGGCTCCTTTTGTTTTAATCTCCACTTACCAATACTTATTAGCGTAAACATATAAAATGCTATAAAACTAAGAAAGAAATTACTTATGGTATTGCTCACGAAAGACTTTGAACTTTGACCGCCGCGAGAGAAAGCTGAAAAAAATCTAAAAGGATTATCGGTGCGGTGTAATACACCTTGCCAAGCATTTTGTGCAGCCTTTATTTCTTCTTCAAGAATAGTTTTATAACCTAATTTTACTAATATTTCAGTTGACTCTATCTCCCAAGCTTCATCATCTATTGAAACCGCAGGCATATAAACTCCCCACTTACTAAATACTTGAGATGGTGGTATTTGCAAAAGGTTATATTTTATTCCTTTGTCGTGTAATGCAAGCAATACAGCTTGCACCCAAGGCGAATGATTAAAACCATAAACTTTTACTTTCATTTTTTAAAATTATCTTATTTATATATCACTAAGGATTGAACAAAATCGTTATCCCTTTATATTTTATGATTATATTTAAATTTAATTAGGAATAAATTCTCATTTTTTAAAAAAATGTAGTTTAAAAGAGATTTGTTGTATTCTCATCCTTAGGAGGGTGTAACCTTAACCAAATAATGCTTTATCTTGCTAGCTTTATATTTATATTAGTGTCTGTTTGGGTTGGTAATGCAGCGTTGGCCCTTTTTTTAGGAATAATTCTTGCTTCTTATAAAGAAGTACCAAAAACCTTCTTTACTCAGAAATATGGTTCAACAATTCTCCAGACAGGTATAGTTTTTTTAGGCGGCAGTTTAAGTCTAGACTCTTTTTTTGAAATTAATTCATCTTATTTTCTTTTGATATCTTTCTACGTCATAGGAGCATTTCTTCTCATGCTTCTAGTTGGAAAAATGTTTGGGGTTTCTAAAAAACTTACCTATTTACTGAGTTCTGGGACCGCAATATGCGGAGGTACAGCGATTGTTGCTGTGGGACCCGCTATTAAGGCCAAGCCAGAAGAATTTTCTACGGCCATCGCCATTATTTTTATACTAAATGCTTTAGCAGTTATTTTATTCCCTATCGCTGGAGATTTTCTTAGCCTTTCTGAACGAGAATTTGGGGCTTGGGTTGCTTTAGCAATTCATGACACTGCGTCTGTTTTAGGAGCAGCATCAATGATGGGAGATGAAGCCATGGAGGTAGCAGCAACATTGAAAGTAAGTAGAACTTTTTGGATAGTGCCTTTAGTAATAGGATCTGCCTGGTTATTTAGAAATAAGTCCTCTGGATTTGGATTACCTTTATTTATAGTTTTCTTTTTATTGGCTACTATTCTTAATTCTTTAACCAGTCCTTCAACTGATTTATTGAATTTATTTAAACTAATAAACAGAGTCTGTTTATTGACTGGTTTGTTTTGTATAGGAACTCAAATGAATATAGAAATCGTAAAATCTATATCATTAAAGCCAATTATTTTAGCAGTCTCTGTGTGGTTGGTTATTATTCCAACTTCTTTCTGGCTGGTATCAGTGATTTAGTCTAGAGTTTAAGAACTCTTGTCTTTTTTCATGGTATTGTAGGCATTTTTACTAGCCTTACCCACCGTGTAGTCTTTAGACAAATCTTCTTTTGAGGAGTTTGGTGACAATTCTCTAACTCTTACATATTTACCCTCATCATAAGCTTTTCTGAATGGTTTCATGTTGCCCCAAACGTCTCCAACTTTGCCACTAGCACCCATGCCAAACCCTTCTATTGTTGCGCCATATACGATTGCCTGCATTCCCATTCTATGAAGTAACTTTGGACTTGCATTCTCAATTACGTCTGGTGCAGCTGAAAGTGACCAATTTTCTTGTGTTCGCATCCAGGCCTTTACATTGCTCATCGTTGCAACAAAACGTCTTTTATCAGTTTTGTTAACACCTGTACCATGTAAAAGCCTGCCGTCAAAAATCATAATTGTTCCTGCTTCAGCTTCTAAGTTTATAGTCGGAGGCAGTTTTCCTATCTTTCCACCACTACCAGCTTCACTCATTATTTTATGACTACCTGGAATAACTAAAGTGCCGCCATTCTCTTCATTTATATCTTGTGGAATATACATGGTGTTTACTAGCGCAGGAGCCTGTTCTGTAATCCAAGGAACTAATGGTCCTTGATCCATATGCATGCCTTGGGGATATTTACCGGGATCCGCACCATTTGATAAAAAGCTGTGACAAATCCATCCAGACCCTAATGTTTCATTTAATAATTGCTCTATTAAAGGTCCTGCCTGAACTGCATCGGGATGTTGTTCAATGCATTTTCCAAATATTTCGCCTTTGTTAATTAACGTATGTATATATTGTCCTGTAGGGGACATGGCTTTTATTCCTGCCAATTCTTCGCCTTCAGCCTGCTCTAGAATTCGAGTTATGAAAGCTTTGGTTTGATTTTTAGACATGGCTTCTTCAATTAGGCCATAGCCCCATTCTTTAAGATCTGATCTTAATCGATGAATGTTCTTAGTAGGGACTGGTAATTCGTAATCCTTCCAATAAGGATGCTTTCTTGCGACAGTTGTATTCCAGTAATTTTCACCCCATTCCAAAGGTTTTTTAATGTTAGGGGGAATCATCCACGGATTGTTTTTAAAGAGCGACTCGTAAGGCTCTTTAGAATTTAGAAATTGATAAAAGATTGAATCTTCAGGAGAAGAGTTTTCCGAAACGTGTTCTGGAGTGAATTCAGGAATAGTTTTCATAGGTAAATCTTAACAAATATCAAGCAGTCATGTTTAGGATAGAATTTTTTTAATGAAGCTAACCTCTTTTTCATCAAAAGCGCTTCCATTCTGTCTATAAATATCATGAAACCAAATTTCTGGTTCAGGTATGTCTTCTCCATCTTCAATAAACTCACCTTTTTGTTTCAAATCATGAAGATTCATTATTGTTTCCCACCCAAAATGAGTCTGACTTTTTCCTGCTACTAGCCCCCAGTTATAACAACCTACATTATTTTTTTTGAATATTGGAAGGCTGAACTGAAAACTAGTTCCGAATTGTCTTGCCATATATTCGGTACAAATAAGAGGTCTTTGAGTTTCCTTCAGTCTTTTTATTGTTGGTTCTAATTTATCTTTTTCGTAGGTGTGAAAAGTTATAACATCTGAATTATCTAAGTTTAATTTGATTATGTCATCACCAACTGATCCATCTAGACAGGAAGTCAGTGGTTGAGTGGGGTTAATTTCTCTCGCCCATTTCCAAGTTAAATCCAATAACTTAATGGACTTTTCTCCTACTCCAAATTGCCCTGGTTCATTGTATAAATCCCACATCAAGATCCTTTCATCATCTGCATACGAATCCAAAACACCTTTTACGTATGCGCTTAAATTAGATGATTCTTTCTCAGAGAGGGAGCCATCAAATAAGTCATGAACTATCTTCATTCCAGGACTCTGCTTCCACCCAGAATTATGAACACCTCTGACAGGTTTAGGCTGAGTTCCTAGTTTTGGATAAGCCCTGTGACAGTCATCAAATAAAACTAATATAGGCTTTATATTCTCTTCAGAGCACGCATCTAAGACGAGGTCTAATTTTGCAGTAAAACTTTTTTTGTTTGCCCACAAAAGATCATGGAGATAGATTCTAAGACTATTGAATCCTGTATCAGAAGCCAAAGAAATTTCTTTTTTAATAGTATCTAAATCAAAAGTATCATCTTGAAACATCTCAAGCTGGTTGATGGCTGTGCTCGGTAGAAAATTACAACCCACTAACCATTTGTGATTTTCATACCAAGAGTTGGCTTTTTCTTTAGTCCATTTACTCATCAATCCTAGCGCATCTAGTCATTCCTGCTACGAATATTCCTTGTCTTGCTATCTCGCAATTCTCTCTTAATTTAAATACTTCAGGATAGGCAATCCAACTACAGTCTTTACATACTTTAAATAATAGATTGTAGTCATTGTTAGCTCCTATCGGAGTGCTAAGAGTGATGATCATTAAAAGAATCAATTTATTAACTTTCATATTTCTTTATTAATTATACTGTTGAAGTATGAGTTTAATAAAGACACAAGAATTATCCATCTATTATGAACGCTCTTCAGAGCGAGAAAATGGACCTTTATTATATATAGGGGGCACTGGAGGTGATTTAAGAAATAAACCCAATCAAATGGATTCTCCTTTAAAAAATTTTTTTGAAGTAATTTCCTATGATCAAAGAGGGCTTGGTCAGACTTCTAAACCTAACGAAGTATACACAATGAAGCAATATGCTGATGATGCTGCAGATTTTATGGATAAATTAGATCTACCTAGGTTGCCTGTTATGGGAGTTTCTTTTGGAGGTATGGTTGCCCAAGAGTTAGCGATTCGTTACCCAGATAAAATCAGTAAGCTTGTTTTAGCATGCACTTCTTCAGGAGGGAAGGGTGGATCTTCTTATCCTCTTCATGAGCTTCAAAAGCAAGATGAAGAAACAAGGTTGGAATCAAATATAAAGATTAATGATTTAAGAATCAGCGATAAATGGATAAAACAAAATGCCTATGAATGGCAGAAGCTTAAAGAGTTATCCTCTAGCAGGATTCAATACAAACCACAACAAGATGGATTTATGAATCAGTTGATGGCAAGAAAAGATCATGATACTTCTGACCGATTATCTCAGATCAAGATGCCAGTTTTATTACAAGGAGGCAAATATGATGGCATTGCTCCTGTTAAAAATATGGAATTTCTAAGTAAAAATATTAAGTCTAGTACTTTGAAGTTTTATGAAGGAGGTCACTTATTTCTTATCCAAGATCAACGAGCCTTTAAAGATATTATTTCATGGTTGAAATAATAAGAAGTTCTAATTCTTATAAATTTAACTAATAAGCTATCAGAGAAGATGACTCTTAATCATTTGGTCTTTGGTCAGGATCCTGCGAAAGTAACTTTTCTTTGAAATTCTTTGGTTTAGGACTATTAAATAAAAATAATTCAATATTGACTAATACACCAAGTCCTTTAATAATATTTTTTTAAATAATTTAAGGAGAAATACTATGGCAATAGCTAGAGTTCAAATATCAACTTCTTTAATAGGTAAAGAAGCTGATTTTATGTCTGCAACCTCAAAAGGTGCTGAACTAATGCAATCTAAAGGACTAAAAAATTTTTTGAGGGTTTCACATTCTGGTACACCCGGAATTGAGGTTTGGTCCATGACTATGTTTGAGAATTGGACAGAATACGGTGAAGCACAACAGATGATGATGTCTGATCAAGACATTCAGGCATGGTACTTAGATTCAATAACCAATAGAACCGGAGAGGTGATAGATTCTTTTGAGATGGTCGAGGTTATTGGCTTTGAAAAAGGGGCAGAGACTACAGGTGATGTAATTTTTGCAACAGCATGGGATATTATTCCCGCTGAAGGAAATGGAAAAAATTTCATAAAATCTTGTCATCAAGCGAAGGAAATACATGAAAAACATGGAGCAAAAGCTAGACTTTGGCAAGGAATGGGAGGAACCTTTTCTGGGCAATTGATTTATAGCCTAGGATATGAAGATTTTTCAGCCATGGGTAAAATTCAAGACTCTTTTCAAGAAGACTTTGCTGCATTTAACAGAACAGCGCCTGTATCAGCAACGATTAATCGTCAAATGGTCCTAAGGTCTTCAACTATTCTATAATTTTATTTAATTAACCCGCCATATTGGCGGGTTAAAGACCTAAATAAAGATCCATAGAAGATTTACCAGCAGTGTTCCAATTGTTAGGGAAACACTTATTGTGTGGAGAACAGAAAACTTCTTATCGTTTTTTTCGTCTCTTGCTTGATTTGTCGCAGGAATAATCGAGTTACAAATAGCTCCGGAAATCAAAGTCACACCTCCCACCACATATCCAATTAAAGAATCAGATGTTTTAAGAAACGAAAAAATTAATACTAATAATCCCAAAATTATTAACGCTTTAAATAATTTGGGAAAAATAGCCCTAAGAAAAGGGGCTCTATTATCTTCTGCGAGGTCTTTAAATACTGTCGGAGCTACAAATGCGGTTTGGAAGATAATTAAGCCGCAAATTATCCCCGATATTAGTATTTGCAAAGAATTGTATATATCCATATAAACATGAATTTAACATCTCTCCCGTATATCTGATAGGATTATGTTAATGATTTTTTAGATTTCATTTTAAGATAGATATCGAAACTATATGTTGTTAAATTCAGCCCCGCCACCAACTAAAGATTTAGAACAAGCTAAGCTTGATTTAACTAAATTTGGATTTTGCATAGTCCCAGAGGCACTAAATAAAGACGAAATAACTGCAGCAAGAGAACGTTTATTGGATCAAGCTGAAGCAGAAGAACAACAAGGATTATCCTTCAGAGATGGAGGCCCTGAACAACAAGTTAAATTAATTAATGGAAGGATAGATAAAAATTCTTTCAGTACTTCGAATGGTGGAGTAAACCAACGTCTATGGATGTTAGCTAATAAAGGTCAGTGCTTTAGGGATATGGTTACGCACCCTTTGGTTGATGAACTGGTAGGACATATTTTAGGTAAAGAATTTATTTTATCGACTCACTCAGCAAATATAGCTAAACCCGGAGGAGTGCGTATGGGTCTTCATACTGATCAATGGTGGATGCCTCAGCCAGTTAGGGCGGATGAAGAATATATAAAACCTTCTGAGATATCTAGAAGTGCTGCAGATTCTTTCGTAGATCCAGATACTTCACTAGGAATTTCTCCTCCTGTAGTGGCTAATTGTATGTGGATGCTTTCAGAATTTTCTTCAACAAATGGTTCGACAGAGGTTGTACCAGGCTCACATTTAACTGGAGCTCACCCTAATCAAGAAGATCAATCTACTTATCCTATAATACAAGCAGAGGCTGAGGCGGGCACTTTAATGGTATTTGATGGCAGGCTCTGGCATGGCACTGGTGCTAATACAGGTAATTCAGACAGAGTAGGAGTCTTAACTACTTTTTGTTCTCCTCAATTTAGGCAACAGGAGAATCAGACCTTAGGCCTTGATAGAGACCTTTGGGACAAATGCTCTGAGAAACTCAAAACTAGGCTTGGTTTTAAGGTCTGGAATGCTTATGGAAGAATTGAGAGTTCAATGGATTATCTTATAGATATTGAACCAGAGAGGATTAAAGAACTTAAGCCAAATAAGAAATGAACACTCAACTTAAAGACTTAACAATCATGGACTACCCACCTTTGACTGATGATCTGAAAGAAGCAAAAGAACATTTAGACCTTTATGGCATGGCCCTTATAAAAAATGCATTATCTGAAGATGAGATTAACCAGATGGATCAAAGATTAACAGAACAATTTTATGGAGAAGAGAAATATAAAGTAGGTTCAAAAGTTAGAGGTGATGAAGGTTTAGGAGCTGTATCATCTGAGGAAGAAAAAGTTAGTAGACTGGTTTGGAACCTTATAAACAAGGGTGATTGTTTTCTAAAACTAATTGATCATCCCAAAATACTTCCCTTAATTCAGCACATCATAGGAGACCGAGTATGTCTTTGTTCTATGGGAGCCCACATGAATGGAAGTGGTAATGAGAGAATGGCATTGCATCAGGATCAATGGCCCTTAGTGCCACACCCCATGGAATTTGCTTTTATGGCTAATGTCATGTACTTAATCTCTGATAATTCTCCAGAAAATGGGGGAACTCGATTGATTCCTGGTTCACATAAATGGCCTCTATTGGATTATAAGACTGCAAACTCTGAAGAAGTGCAGAAGATGGCGGTCTCTTTAACCGCACCTAAAGGAACAGCAATTGTATGGGAAGGTAGAGTATGGCATGGAAATGGGTTAAACAGATCTGGATCTATAAGAAGCAATATTTCTACTGCCTTCTTGCAGCCATGGGTCAAGCCACAAGAATATCATCAATACAGCATTCGAGATGAGGTGATACAAAAGTTAAGTGACAAGCAAAAGCACATACTTGGGTTTAGCTCCTTTGGAACTTTGGGAGGTCATGATGGTTCGAGCGTTTCCCCTACTGATTTTGATCCAAAAAGAGAATCAATAGGGATCTTAAAACCTTAAATAGAGTCTAGGAATAAATACTACTAAATTTATCTTTTTAGAAGTCAGTAAACTTGTCCAAATGAAAATCAGCATTTCCAAATTGAGAATCTATGACTAGTAACCTTTTAAAAAAGTGACCTATTCTTAATTCTTCTGTTACGCCCATACCGCCATGAAGCTGAACAGCGTTTTCACCAACAAAAATGCCCGATTTCCCTATTAAGTGTTTTAAGGCATGAATTGTTTTTTGAGCCATCTTTGGATCTTGGATAGTTTCCATAGTCGCCCTAAACAAAAGGGATTTACATTGTTCATATTCCATAAACATATCTACCATTCTGTGTTGTAGAACTTGAAAATCAGATAAGGGATGATCAAATTGTTCTCTTTGTTGGGTGTACTCAACGGTATCCTTATAAAGAATCTCCATAGCACCTACAGCTTCGGCACATAAAGCAAGAATTCCATTATTTGAGACGGCTTTAAGAATTTCAAAACCATTATCAATATCACCTATCATTCTTTCAGTATTAACTTCAACATTCTCCAAGGTTATTTCTGAAGCCCTTAAACCATCAACGGTAGGAAAATTTTGTTTTTCTAAGCCCTTAGTGTTTGAATCTACTAAGAAGAGAGTGATTCCTTCTTCATCAACTTGACCACCGCTTGTTCTTGTAACTACAACAAGATGATCGGCTGACTCAGCATTCAATACCATCGACTTTTGCCCATTGATAATATATTTGTCTCCTTCTTGGCGTGCTGAAGTTGCTACGTCTTCTAAATCAAAACGACTCTGTTGTTCAGCATAGGCTAAAGTTACTTGTTTTGTCCCCTCAATCAAGCTTGGTAAAATTTCTCTCTTTAGCTCTTCTGAGCCTCCCATTTGAATAGCACCACCTCCAAGAACAACATTTGCAAGAAAAGGTTCTAAAACCAAACCTTTACCAAATTGCTCCATTATGACCAAGGTATCAATTTGGTTGCCTCCAAAGCCGCCATCTTCCTCATTAAAAGGAAGTCCAAGCCAGCCAAGCTCTGCCATTGAACCCCAGTAGTCTTTGTTATAACCAGGGTCTTTAGAGCTAATCTCGACTCTCTTAGGAAGATCATAGTTTTCTTGTACAAAGCGCTCAACGCTCTGTTGAATCATTTTTTGCTCTTCAGATAGTTCGAAATTCATTTTTTTGACCCCTTAGTCAGTCCTAGAACTTTCTTAGCTATTACATCCTTTTGGACTTCACTAGCGCCTCCATAGATTGTGAAATATCTACTATTTAAATAACCACCAGTACCCCCTTTTGCAAAAGGAAAGCCTATGCCGCCATCACCCCATGCAGAAGAGTAAATACCACTAGCTTCAACAGTAAGTTTTTGTATTCTTTGTTTAATTTCGGTTCCTTTTAATTTCAGTATGGAAGATTCAGGACCTAATTCTTCGCCAGCAGCTGCATTAGCTAAACTTCTAAGCTCAGTGTATTCAGTTGCCATTAGGTCAATTTCTAATTCAGCTACTTTAGATTTATAGCTCGAATCATCCATTAGCGTGCCATTTCCTCGTTGGACAGAACGTGCATTTTCTTTCAGTTGTTCAACTTCAACTAAAGATTTTGAAAGACCAGCAAGCCCAGTTCTTTCGTGTTCTAGTAACCCTTTTGCATATGTCCAGCCTTTACCTTCTTCTCCAATTCTATTTTCAACTGGAACTTTTACATCAGTAAAGTGGACTGTGTTTACAGTATGAGATCCGCCTAGAGTGATGATAGGCTTTACTTCTATGCCTTCTTGTTTCATGGGAAATAGAAGAAATGTAATACCTTGTTGTTTAATGCCAGAGTCATCTGTTCTAGTTAAACAAAATATCCAATCAGCTACATGGGCTAAAGTAGTCCAAATTTTAGACCCATTCACAGTGTAATAAGACCCATCATCAGAAAGAACAGCTTTAGTTTTTAAGTTTGCTAAGTCTGACCCCGCCCCTGGCTCTGAGTAACCCTGGCACCAGTTAACTTTCCTGTCTCTGATATCAGGCATGAACCTTTCTTGTTGTTCTTTCGAACCATAAGACATCAAAATTGGTGCCAGCATTCCAAGACCAAAAGGTAGATCAAAGGGAATTGTAGCTCTTGCCGTTTCTTGTTCCCAAATATAATGTTGAGTAGGAGTCCATCCAGGACCACCAAATTTAGCTGGCCATTTAGGGACATCCCAACCCCCTTTTTCTCTGGCTTTTTTAAACCAGCCTAAACGCCAAGAGAAGTAATCTTCTCCTTCTTTTATTTTATTTTCTTCGAAAAAAGCCCTGACTTCATCCCTGAAAGCTAGGTCTTCTGAACTAAGCTCTATATCCATAATTATTTACTCGTAAATTTATAAAAGGTGTCTGAATATTAATGGCTTTTAATGATTAAAGCTACGTTAAAAAAAAGTAAATATTTAGTTCTTTTATCTATATAAATTTTTTCTGATATAGTCATATTATGAATTCTTTAATGTTCTTAGCTTTAGTTTCTTTAGTTCTATTTCTGTTTATATACAAACAGGTTTTAGATCTAAAAAAAGAAATACAAACAGAAAAAAACAATATTAAAGAGTTGGAAGAGAAACTTGTTGCTTTGATAGATAAAGATTATGGCTTCTCAGAAGACCGATATTAGTTAAAGAAACAAGGAGGTTGAGTTTGTTTAAAACCTTTTTCAAGGTTAGGGTTTTATGTAACTTAAATTTTGGAGGTTCATATAAATATGAATTTTTATAAGACTAAGATTTTTATTTTTCTACTAATTTTTTTGAGTTCTATTACTTATGGAGAGACTAATATTTGCCTTACTGACTTCCAAGAAAAGTTACCTAAAGAATCTATAAATAAAATCAAAGAAATGAGATTAAAGGCATCAAGCCATTGTCTAGAGTGTGGTACAACTAGCTGTAAACTCAAGAAGTGGGATTCAGCAAATCAAACAAATCAAACAATTTGCAATAGACTATTCTGTAAGCCTACCAAAACAAGTAAAACTTTATTTGCTTCAAACGAAAATCATGGTCTAGGCATTACCCAAGTTAATTTTACGTATTCCATAAACTCATCTGGAAGAATAGAAGATGTAGTACTAACAGAAGTAAGAGGAGAAATGGATAGGAAAAGAGCTCTAGTTTATCTGAAGGACAATTTAAAGCTTTTGAGATATGAGCCGATAGCAATAGAAGGAAAAACTTATTCTTTAAAAGACCTGAAAGGCTCTACAGGATGGAATATTATGGAAAAAGGAATGTAATGAAATCATGGAAGATAATTTAAAAAAAATAAACGAAGGGTTTTCAGGAGCAACAAAGAATTTTTTTAATTTAAACTTTATTAAAAAAGACCAAGATAAATTTATTTTTTCTTGCTCGTTTCCTGATGCTTGCGCTAACCCGATGGGGTTTGTTCAAGGAGGAATGATCTCAGCAGTGCTGGACGATGCAACTTCTATTGCCATGATATCTAGTTATGAGAACAAAAAAGCTCCATTGACTACAGATTTGCATGTTTTATTTCATCGTCCTTTGGATGTTGATGAGGCAAAGATAGAGGTAAGTTTAATTAAAATGGGCAATAGAAGTGCTACCGCTGAGGGAAGAATTTTTAATAAGAGCAATAAGCTTGCAGCTACATTATTACACACAGCACAACCTGTTGACGCACCCAGTCAATAATATAAGATTTAAATAAGAGGTAAATATGAAACCAGTATGTTTAGTGTTAGGAGCCGGAGCAGGAATAGGTGGAACAGTTGCAGCTAAATTTGCAAATGAGGGGTATCACGCTCATCTATGTAGAAGGACTGATCAAGAGGGGTTAGATAAATTAATCCAAGGAATTGAGGATTCAGGTGGATCAGCCTCGGGTTCTTTAATAAATGCAATAGAAGAAGATGTTTTAGAAGAATTAATTACAACTGTAGAATCTGATATAGGCCCTATAGAGGTAATGGTTTATAACCTAGGAGCTCAAACCGGTATGAAACTTCTGAGTAAAACAACTACTAAAGAATTTGAATGGGGTTGGAGGATAGCAAGTTTAGGTCTTTTTAGAGTTGCTAAGGTCCTGTGCCCTATTATGGCAGATAGAGGGAAGGGAACTTTTTTGGTTACTTCTGCTACTGCGGCAATGAGAGGAAATGCAACGCAACATTCACATGCTGCAGCTATGGGAGCAAGAAGAATGTTGTGCCAGTCGCTTAATGCTGAGTTTGCATCTAAAGGAATACATGTTGCTCATATAGTTGTTGACGGTGCCGTAGATGCTCCAGATACTTTAGGAAAAATGCTAGGACCAGAAATGTATAAACAATTGAGAGAAACAAAAGGAATGGAGCACGACGGTCTTTTGCTGCCTAAAGAAATTGCAGAAACCTATTTTCATTTAGCTCAACAACACAGATCTGCATGGACTCATGAGTTAGATTTAAGAGCTTTTTCAGATCTTGCATGGTGGAATCACGCTACCATGCTAGAAGATTAAGACCTGAACCTACTGATTTGTATATCTTCTTCCCCTAAATCTGTGTAGTTATCATCTACTCTTCCTTGTATGTATTCTTTCCATGTAAAAGGCACATATATGGGTTCTTCGTCTGATATTTGTTCTAAAGGTTGTATAACTGCGTCTCTTTTAGGATTGTAAAAATATGGAGTACTGTATCTAGCTGTAGCAGTTCTCTTGGTGACCCTGTGAATTGCAGCAACATATTTGTCATTTGTCCATACTTGCATAGCATCACCAAGGTTAACAACAATCGTATTTTCTTCAGGTTCTATATCTATCCAACCTGATTTTTTTGATTTCGTTTGTAAACCACCAGTCATGTCTTGAATTAGTAAAGTAAGAATACCTGGATCGGTATGATGATGCAGAGCCATATCTCCTAATTTTGAGATATCCTTTCTAGTCTTTTCTTCTAAAGGGTCGTCAATCGGATAATAATTTAATCTTGCATTGCTTGTTGATTTTTCTCCACTTGGAAGCTGGTAAACATTATGGCTTAAGTTTAAAAAAACAAGCTTTAGAGTTTCTTCAGCCACCAAAGAGGCTTTAGAAAAAAAATTCTGCATTTTTGATCTAAATACTTTATTTTCGGGCCATTGATTCAAGTCTTCTCCGTTTGATTTAGTATACATAAAATCAAAAACCTCTTTTAAATCTCTTTTTTGCTTAGTCAGCTCTCTATCGTAATAGCCCAAAGGAATGGTTTTAGTTCTGATGATCTTTAATTTATCTTCTCTAGGCTGATGAAAGAACCATTCTGACATTCTCCACATGTCATCGATCTCCTCCTGCATCCCATGATTTTTTAATAGAAAAAAACCATGGTCTTTACAAGCTATATCTAATAATTTCAGCTGAGAAGGATCATCCTTAGCTTTTTCTAAGTCTATAGTTGGAACCTTAACTTTACTCATGATCTGTAGCCTTGTCGGAGAAGTTGATTACCTTCTCAAACGCTTGCATGGCATTTAAAACATCTAAATCTTGCCTTTGTCCTCCTATGATTTGTATTGCAATAGGAATATTAGAAGATGAACTCACGCCCACCGGAATAACACCTGCAGGATTACGAGTCATGTTTATTCCCATGGTAAAATCTACCCAAGAAGGTGTTTCTTCTCCATTAACAGTACCGTCTCCTTCAATTTTAGGAGCCTGACCACACGTTCCTGGAGTGATAATCAGGGGTGACTCTTTAAAAGATTCTTCAAGCTGATATCCAAACTTATGACACGCATCAATTGAAGATGCATAAGAAGCTCCGTCCATCTCGACGCCCATTTCTATGAACATCCTGAGCAATGGATCAATCCGTTCATATTCCGCAGTTCCTATTAGATGTTGTTGTCTTCTTGCACAAGCACAAGCCCAAAATACCATCCACGCGTTTACAGGATTTTCATCCCAAATTACATCTTTTTCAATAATTGTAACTCCAGCATCCTCTAATGATTTAACTGCTTTTTCACAAACTTCTAAGACCTCTTTATCCACTGTAGAGAATCCCATAGTTGGTGACCAAATTGCAGTTTTTGGTAAGTTTTCCGTTAATTGTTTTGACCAATTTGGATTTTCTCCCTCAAGAGAAAAAATATCAGTTGGATCCGCACCCACTGTAGCATCTAAGGCAAGTACCGTATCTTCTGTTGTGTTTGCCATAGGACCCTTGACTGTTAATAAACCTGATCCTGGTGGTTTTGTACCTCCATTAGGAATTCTTCCTTGAGAAGTTTTAATACCACTAAGTCCTCCCAGTACAGAGGGGATTCTTATTGAACCACCACCATCTGAACCGGTCCCTAGAGGAATCATTCCAGAAGACAAGGCTGCCGATGTTCCACCAGATGATCCGCCAGGAGAGTATTCAAGATTCCATGGATTTTTAGTAGCACCAAAAGGAACATTATCAGTTTTACCTTTGTGACCGAACTCAGGAGTATTGGTTTTTCCTAAAATGATACATCCTTCACTTCTAAGTCGACTGACTAAGATTGAATCTTCCTCAGCAGGACTATCGTTCGTGTGAAGTTCTGACCCATATGTTGTAACAAATCCTTTGGCATCTTCAAGATCTTTTACGCCTACAGGAATACCTACTAAAAGTCCGACATCTTCTCCATTGGAGATTTTTTTATCCAATGATTCAGCTTGATCAAGAGCATCTTCCTGATTTAGAGCACAAAATGCATTTATCTCTTTATCGTATTTTTCAATATTACTCAAAGCCGACTCAGTGAGTTCTCTAGCCGAAATTTCTTTATTTTTTACTTTGTTTACTAGCGCCTGTATTGAATGCTCCCTAAAGTCCATGTATTTCCCCGTTTTTTCTTATATTATCATTGTTTGATTAAAGGTAACTATTAGTTAGGAAATATTATGGATTTTGAACACACAAAAAAGACTAAGGACTTAATGTCAATAGTTGCAGACTTTATCAATACACACATAAGACCTGCTGAAAGCATCTACGCAGAAGAAATGGAAACTTATAGGAAGGAGGGTGATCAGTGGCGTGTTCCCAAGATCCTCTATGAATTAAAAGAAAAGGCCAAAGGAGCTGGTCTTTGGAACTTTTCTTTAACTGGTGATCTTGGATATGGTTTAACAAATTTAGAGTTTGCACCGCTGGCAGAGATGATGGGTGTTGGATGGACTTCAGAGGTTTTTAATTCTTCAGCACCTGATGCTGGCAACATGGAAGTTTTAGATAAATACGGAACTGAAGAGCAAAAAGATAAGTGGTTAAAACCTCTTTTGGATGGATCAATGAGATCAGCTTTTGCTATGACAGAGCCCAATGTAGCCTCTTCGGATGCAACTAACATTTCAAGCACTATAGTTGCCGATGGGGATGAATACGTAATAAATGGAGAAAAGTGGTGGACATCTGGTTATGGAAGACCAGATTGTGGTTTTATGATTTTTATGGGCGTTTCAAATCCAGACGCACCTAAACATCAAAGACAATCTCAGATAATCGTCCCTAGAGAAACTAAAGGGATAGAGCTAAAAAGAATGTTAACGGTATATGGAGCGGATCATGCTCCTAGCGGGCATGCTCATTTAATATTTAAAAATGTTCGCGTGCCTAAAGAGAATATGATTCTAGGTGAAGGCAGAGGCTTCGAGATAGCTCAAGGACGCCTGGGTCCAGGCAGGATACATCATTGTATGAAGATTATTGGAGCAGCGGAAACGGCTCTAAAGTTATTGTGCGAAAGAGCTTCAACAAGAGTTGCGTTTGGAAAAGCAATAGCTGAGTTAGGAGGGAATTACGATGTCATTGCTAAATGCAGAATAGAAATCGAAATGTGTAGATTATTGACACTTAAAGCCGCTTATATGATGGATACTCTAGGAAACAAAAAAGCTAAGAGTGAAATAGCTCAACCCAAAGTTGAAGTGCCTAGTATGGCAGTTAGAATTATTGAAAGGGCTGTGCAAATTCACGGTGGTGCTGGTGTTTCACAAGATACACCTCTAGCCAGTCTTTATAGTTCTATTCGATATTTAAGAATAGGAGATGGTCCTGATGAGGTTCATCTGAGAACTATTGCCAAAGATGAACTTTCTAAATATGAAGGATTGTAATAAAGATATAATCTTATTCCTTTCCTTAATAGACTTTTTGGATTAAGAATATAAGATTACTTAATATGTGAAGGGGTGGCTTTTGCCTGAGATCTGAAATGAGACCCTTTGAACCTGATCCATATAATAATGGCGGAGGAATTACATGCTAAATCTGAATAAATTTTCTTTTTTTATATCTATTTCAATATGCTTACTTTGCAGCAATTCTTTTGGAGATATCATTGAGGAGGTTATTGTATTAGGTGATTGGAGGCAAGTATCTCAAAACAAAGAAGACGCCAGTATAGTTCTATTAAATTCAGAGGATATTAATAATCAGAGCATCAATCATTTTGAAGGTCTTACATACCTAGTGCCCAATTTAAATTTTGCTGCAAGCGATTCAAGAGCTAGATATTTTCAAATAAGAGGCATTGGAGAGAGATCTGGATACCAAGGAACTCCAAATTCATCAGTAGGCTTTTTAATTGATGATATAGATTATTCAGGTCAAGGAGGAATAGCTACAACGTTTGATATAGAGCAAGTAGAAATACATAGAGGCCCCCAAGGTTCTAGGATGGGTGCAAATGCTTTGGCTGGCTTAATTTATATAAAAACCAAAGATCCTACCGAAGAATTCGAATCTTATAGCACACTTTCTTTAGGCGATTTTGGTAGAGAAGGTTTAGGACTTGCCATTGGTGGCCCTGTAGAGAATCTAGAATCTATTCAGTATAGATTAGCTATTCATAAGCATAAAGAAGATGGGTTTAGAAAAAACCGGTATTTGAAAACATCAAATACATCAAGAAAAGATGAGCTGACAAGTAGATTTAAGGTCAATTGGAAAATAAATAATGATACTTTGATTAAGTTGTTGCTTTCTAGAGTAGATCTTAAAGACCCTGCTGATATTTGGACTCTTGATGGAAGCTTGAACACTCTCTCTGATAGGCCAGGTATGGATTCTCAAAAGACAGATTCCTTTGGTTTAAATCTTATAAGCCAGCAAGAAGGTTTTGATTTTCAAAGTTTGACTAGCACAACGAATACAGATGTAATTTTTAGCTATGATGCTGATTGGGGCAATTCAGAATCATGGCACCCCTATGTCTACAACTATTTCTCGGAAACTTATAGAGAAAGAGAAACTTTAGGCCAAGAATTTAGATTTTTATCTAATGAAAAATCTTTATTAACTCATAAGAGGCTTGAATGGGTTTTGGGAATTAACTATTTTAAAACAAAAGAATTTAACTCAAAAAATGATGACGGAACTTATGGAGAGCCTAATGATCCTTACGGACCTTATTTTAGTCAGTCTTCCTCTCAAAGTTTTTACCAATCAGAAAATGTCTCATTTTTTGGAAATATAGATTTTTCTTTTACAGAAACTCTAAAGCTTTCTCTAGGATTCAGAAGAGAGGATTGGAAGGCAAATTACAATGACAGTTTTGGAGAAAGGTTTAGCCCCTCAAATATGATGAACGGAGGAAAACTTTCTTTAATAAAAAGTACTAAAAATACTAATTTATTTGCAAGTATTGCTAGGGGGTATAAACAAGGAGGATTCAACCTAGCATTAGGATTAGGTTCCGATGCATCTAATGACAATATTTTTTATGATCCTGAATATCTTTTCAATTATGAGGTTGGATTTAAAACCATATCCTTGGATTCTCGAGTCAATTTCTCTGCTGTCATGTTTTATTCAGATAGAAAAGATCAACAAGTACTTATCTCCACCCAAGTGGATCCTTCAGATCCTAATACATTTTCTTTTATTACCAAAAATGCTGCTGAAGGACTTAATTACGGATTAGAGTTAAGCATTGATTACCAAATTAATGATGCCTTTAATGTATATTCCAGAATAGGATTACTGGAAACGGAAATAAAAAATTGGCAGTCTAGACCAGACCTTGATGGTAGAGAACAAGCGCATGCTCCCAAAACTAGTTATTCTGTCGGTTTGGAGTGGAGACCTATTAAAAGCTCTTTTGTTAGGCTTGACGTAGTTGGTAAAAGCAGCTTCTATTATTCAGACTCTCATGCAAATAAATCAAGATCTTATTCGCTCACCAATCTAAGCACAGGATATCAATGGGATAGGCTTGAATTTTCTTTTTGGGTAAGGAATGCTTTTGATAAATACTACTCAGTTAGAGGATTTTATTTTGGTAATGAGCCTCCAAATTTTGAAGATACGCTATATGAAAGGCAAGGAGATCCTAGGCATTTTGGAATATCTCTTAATTATGAATTTTAAATTTAAGCTGAAATGGAATATATAGCAGTTTTATTGGCTATTCTCTATCTGGTACTTGCAGTTAAGCAGAATATTCTATGTTGGCTTGCAGGAATATTAAGCTCTACTCTTTATTTGTTCATTATGTTTTCAGCAGGCTTGTATATGGAGGCCAGTTTGCAAATTTTCTATGTCGTAATGGGAGTGTATGGATGGTCCCAATGGAAATTAAACGACTCTAATTTTGTAGTCAATAATTGGAGCCCTAAGGATCATTTCAAAGCACTTACCCTAATTTTTCTTCTAACTTTCTCTTCAGGATACTTGCTCAAATTATTTACTGATGCTGCCCTGCCTTATCTAGACGCTTTGACAACTTGGGGAGCGATTGTCGCAACTTACATGGTAGCCAAAAAATTAATTGAGAATTGGATATATTGGTTTGTTATAGACTCTATTTCTATATTTCTATTTATTTCTAGAGATTTAAATTTAACTGCCTTACTTTTTGGTTTATATCTTGTAATTATCTGTTTTGGTTATAGATCATGGAGCAGGGCAAGGAAAGATATGAAGAAAAAGGCTACTGCAAACTTGCAATAGCCTTTGGTGTTTCTTTCTAAGTTAAACTAAATCAGCATTCATAACTTTATTCCAAGCGCCAATAAAGTCTGAAGTAAATTTATCCATACCATCTGAACTTGCATAAACTTCAGCTATAGCTCGCAGTTGCGAATTAGAACCAAAAACTAAGTCTGATCTAGATGCAGTTCTTACTTTTTCCCCAGATACTCTATCTGTGGCTTCATAAGAATTTCCAGTTCCATTTGGTTTCCATTCAACAGACATATCCAATAACGTGTCAAAGAAGTCATTAGATAAATTATCTACATCATCAGTAAATACTCCATGCCCATCTGCACTTATGCCAAGAGATCTCATTCCACCTACAAGAGCTGTCATTTCTGGAGCAGTCAATCCAAGTAGCTGAGCTTTATCTAACATCAATTCTTCTGAAGGCATGTTTATACCGGATTGATGATAATTTCTGAAAGCATCTGATACGGGCTCTAGTACAGCAAAAGACTCTTCGTCGGTTTGCTCAGCCGTTGCATCTCCTCTTCCCGGTGTAAAAGGAACTTCAGACCCTGAAGCTTTCTCGATGCCTACATTACCAGCAAGAACAATTACATCTGCTATAGAAGCTCCAGTATCGTTCGCTATACCCTCAAAAACTTTTAGAATTTCTGATAGCTCTTTCGGTTTATTGGCTTCCCAATCTTTTTGAGGCGCAAGTCTAATTCTTGCTCCATTTGCACCACCCCGTAGATCTGAACCTCTGAAAGTAGAAGCGCTTGCCCAGGCCGTTTCAACCATTTGTTGAATAGTTAAGCCACTTTCATTAATTTTTGATTTGACGCTTTCAATATCATAGTTGGCGTTTCCTTCTGGTATAGGATCTTGCCATATTAATTCTTCATCAGGAACTTCTGGGCCAAGATAGCGAGACTTAGGGCCCATATCACGATGTAATAATTTAAACCACGCTCTTGCGAATGCATCCGCAAATTCGTCTGGGTTTTCATGAAAGCGCTTAGAAATTTTATTGTAGGCAGGATCTTCTCTCATGGACATGTCTGCAGTAGTCATCATAGTTGGAACTCGAACAGAGGGATCTCCAGCATCAGGAGCCATGTCCTCCTCTTTTTGATCTTTTGCATGCCAAACAATTTTTCCGGCGGGGGTTTCTACTTTATCCCACTCATAACCAAATAGGAGATCAAAATATCCGTTATCCCATTTTGTTGGATCTGCAGTCCAAGCACCTTCAAAGCCACTTGTTATAGTATCAGTACCCATACCAGAGGCATGATTGCTCATCCAACCAAAGCCCATATTTTCAAGAGAAGCTCCTTCTGGTTCAATTTGAACATTTTCTTCAGGACCAGCCCCATGGCCTTTACCAAAAGTATGTCCTCCAGCTACAAGTGCGACCGTCTCTTCATCATTCATAGCCATTCTGCCAAAAGTTTCTCTAACATCTTTACCGCTCGCGATTGGATCAGGATCTCCATCAGGACCTTGCGGATTAACGTAAATCAATCCCATTTGAACAGCGCCCAACGGATTAGCTAAATCTCTTTCACCTGAATATCTTTCATTTGCCAACCATTCTTTCTCTGCACCCCAATCAATATCTTCCTCTGGAGCCCAAATATCAGGACGTCCTCCACCAAAACCAAAAGTTTTTCCACCCATAGATTCTATGGCTACATTTCCTGTGAGAATGAACAAATCAGCCCAACTTATTTTATTTCCATATTTTTGTTTAATAGGCCAAAGCAATCTTCTAGCTTTATCTAAATTTCCATTGTCAGGCCAACTATTTAGCGGTGCAAAACGTTGATTTCCTGTTCCACCTCCACCTCGGCCATCACCTGTTCTGTATGTTCCCGCGGCGTGCCATGTCATTCTTATAAAAAAGGGACCATAGTGACCATAATCAGCTGGCCACCAATCCTGCGTATCTGTCATGAGATCATTTAGATCTTTTTTCAAAGCCTCGTAATCGAGCTTTTGAAATTCT